>CALMZU010000233.1 GCA_937870775.1 uncultured Elusimicrobia bacterium | reverse complement strand
GAAGCCATGTCCTGGGCCTGGCGCATAGCCTCCAGGCGCGACATAACCTTCAAGGAACTTAAGACTTATTCCGAAGGCTGGCTGCGCGGCCCTGAGGTAACCGCCGAGCTGCTGGAAAAGGTGCAGACCCGCTTGCAGTCCGGCGAAACCCCCGCCCTGAGCATATCAGAAATGGGCCGCATGGAAGCCGGCAAGAAGAAGATACATGAATTGACCGCCCGCTCCTGAAAACGAAGTCTTCAAATGCTATAGTGGTGAAGCGATGAAACTCCTGGCGGTATTGTGGCTGCTCGTCTCCCCGGCTTCGGCCGGGGAGAAAGAGCCCCCCTATTTTTCTCCGGAAGAAATTGAGGCCATGGCCCCGGAGCAATGCCGCGGCATGGTGGAAATACCGGCCGGGCCTTTCACTTTCGGAGACACCTTCGCGCAGAAATACCCCAAAAGATTATCAAAACTTCTCCGTTCCAGGGCCAAGCCGGTGACCACGGCCACAACCGGGGCCTTCCTGATGGATAAGTGCAAGGTGACCAAACGCCAACTGGTGGCCACGCTGATAATGGGCTCCGGCAAAAACGGCGGCGAAATGGAGGACCCGGGATGGGACTACCGCCCGGCCTACGGGTGGCCGTTGAAGTACGCCGAGGCCTACTGCAAGTACCTCGGCAAACGCCTGCCTACCGAAGAGGAATGGGAGAAGGCCGCGCGCGGCGGAACCTCCACGGTCTATTACTGGGGCGATGATTACCGCGACATGCAGTTCTACGAGCAGACGCCCAAAAATTATGTCTTCGTACTTATAACCAAACCCGTGGCTGAAAAACGGCCCAACCCTTACGGGCTGTATGACATGCTGGGCAACGTTACGGAGATAACCACGGGCGAATGCTGGAAAGGCGGCGTGATATCTATGGGCGGCGAGTACTTCTCTTCGGTAGGGCGTTGCCAGCTGCCTCCGGAAGGCAGGGCCAACAGCTCCGGCTGGCGCTGCGTTAAGGATATCGTCTCGACCGGCACGGCGAAGGGCAATTGACCCCGCAAGCGGGCCTGATCGTTTCAGGCGGCCCGGCCGGGCAGGCCTTTGCTAAAATATATATATGCACCGCATCACCGAACGCTGGCGCAAGGCCGACCCGGCGTACAAGGCCTTCCTGCTCGCGGTATTCTTCCTCGGCATAAACTCCGGCGTGCAGACCACGCTGTTCAACAACTACCTGAACGACGTCTTCGGCATGTCCGCGCACGCGCGCGGCTTCCTGGAATTCCCGCGCGAGTTCCCCGGCTTCATGGTCATCTTCGTGACCGGCCTGCTGGCGGCGCTGCCGGTGCGGCAGTGGGCGGTGATAACCGGCGTCCTGAGCGCGGCCGGCACCGCGGGCCTCGGCTTCCTTTCTCCGTCGATGGCGGCCATGATAGTATGGATGCTCGCTTGGAGCACCGGCGCGCACCTCTACATGACCGTGGAGAGCGTGATGGGCCTGCGCTTCGGCCGCGAGGGCGGCCACGGCCGCAGGCTGGGCCAGATCTCCGGCGTGACCAACCTGGCCGCCATTGCCGCCGCCGGCCTGGTATGGCTGCTGGCGCGAGCCGCCGGACCCGGTCTTTACCGCTGGTCCTTCGGCATAGGCGCCGCCGCGGCGCTGGCCGCCGCCTGGCTGTTCTCGCGCGTCGAGGACGGCGAGGAACCGCGCCAGAAAGGCGCGCGCCGTTTCGTGTTCAGGCGAAGCTACTCCCTTTACTATCTGCTGAACGTGCTGACCGGCGCGCGCAAGCAGATCTTCCTGACTTTCGCCCCGTGGGTGCTGGTCACCGTGTACGGCGTGAACCCAGCCACCATGGCCGCGCTGGCGCTGATAGCCGCCGCCCTCGGCGTCTTCTTCCGCCAGGTGTTCGGCGAGGCGGTGGACCGTTTCGGCGAGCGCAAGATGTTCATGGCCGACGCCGCCATACTGCTGGTCATCTGCGCGGGCTTCGCCTTCTCGACGCTGAAACCGGTGCTGTACGGCCTCTTCATCCTCGAGAGCCTGATGTTCGCCATGCGCATAGCCCGCACCACCTACCTCAACCGCATAGCCGAGCACAAAGCGGACATAGCGCCCACGGTCTCGCTGGGCGTGACGCTGGACCACGCGGTGTCGATGACGATACCGGCGCTGGGCGGCCTGCTGTGGGCCGCGTTCGGCTACCGTTCGGTCTTCATAGCCGCCTCGCTGCTGTCGGTCGCCGGCTTCCTCGCGGCGCTCGCCGTCGACGAGCGCCCGGGCCCCTCGGCCGCCAGGGCCTAGGACCAAAATCCCGCCGCCGCTTCCCCTTTCTGCCCTGACGCCCGGGCCGGCAGGCGGCTAAGATATTACAGGGAAAATAAGCCCGGGAGGGCCATGATGAAAGAACTTACAGCCTTCGCAGCGCTCATATTGTCCGCGCAGGTACTCTCAGCACAGCAGTTCGACATCCCTTCTCTAAACGCCGTTTCAATACCGGAGGCCGCGTCCCCCGCCCCGGCGGCGCCGCGCGCGGCGGCCGAGTGGACCATAATGGTCTACATGAACGGCAAGAACAACCTCACCGGCTACACCGTCAAGAATTTGAACGAGATGGAATCCGTCGGCGCGCCGGCCGGCGTGAACCTGGTGGCCGAGGTGGGCCGCGGGAATTTCCGCGCCGCCGCCGGCGACAACTGGAACGGCATACGCCGCTACCAGGTAGTGAAGGACGGCGATCCGCGCAAGCTGGGCTCGAAAATGCTGCAGGAGTTCGACGCCGACATGGGCGACTGGAACCACCTGGCCGACTTCGGCCTCTGGGCCAAGCAGAATTTCCCCGCGAAGCATTACATGCTGATAGTGTGGAACCACGGCGACGGCTGGCGCAGCCGCGGCATCTCCTACGACCAGGCCACCGGCCGCCAGATCTCCGGCGTGGAACTGGGCCGGGCCCTCGCGAGGATGGGCGGCGTGGACGTATACGCCTCCGACGCCTGCCTGATGCAGATGGCGGAGGTGATATACGAGCTTAAGGGCGGGGCCGGCGTGATAGTGGGCTCCGAGCAGGTGGAACCCGCCGAAGGCTGGGACTATTCCTATTTCCTGAAGAACCTGCAGCGCGGCCAGCTGACCGCCGAGAGCATAGGCAGGGCCGCGGTGGACGCCTACTCCTCCAATTACGGCGGCGCCCGCGACACCACCATCTCCGCCGTGCGCACCGCGCGCCTGTCCGAGTTCCGCGCGCTGACCGACGCCTGGGCCGACGCCGCGATGAAGGCCGACAAGAAGGCCGTGCGCGGAGCGCTGCGCTTCGCCCTCTCCTTCGAGACGGACACCTCGCGCGACATGATGGATTTCATGGCGCTGGCGGCGGATGAAGTTAAGTCCCCAGCCCTTACCGAAGCCACGGCGAAGGCGGCCGCCTTCTACAGGGACAACGTACTGATAGCCTCCTACGCCGGCGCCGGCATGGAGCGCGCGCAGGGCCTGGCCGTGCACGTCCCCAACTTCAGCTTCAGTTCCGCTTACGCCGAGCTGGCCTGGGCGAAGGAAGGCCGGTGGGACGACTTCGTTAAGTGGCTGATAGCCAAATAACCGCACCGCGCCCGCCATATAAAAAAAAGACCGGCCCGCCAGGGCCGGTCCTTTTTTTGTCCAGGTACCCTTACAGGAACTGGGGCAGCGCGGCGTAGAACGCGGCGGCCTTCACCAGGTCCTCGGCGGGCATGAACTCGTTGACGGTGTGAGCGTACACCTCGTTCGCCGGGCCGAAGCCGATGGTCGGGATGCCGAGGCGGCCGGCCGAGGCCACACCGTTGGTCGAGAACACCCACTTGTCCACGACGGGCATCTTGTTGAGGGCCACCTTGCCGGCTTCCACGCCGGCCTTCACCAGCTTGTGCTCGCGGGGCAGCACCCAGGTCGGGAAGTACTTCTCCTGCCCGACCTTCAGGCCGGTCCAGGCGACGGCGTCGTACTGCAGCACTTCCACCTTGGCCTTGGCCTTCTTCACGGAGGGCAGGCGGTTGATCTCGGCGACCGAGCTCTTGAGCGTCTCGCCTATGGTCAGGCGGCGGTCCAGGTATATCGTGCACTCGTCGGGCACGGCGTTCAGGGACGGGGTCTTGCACTCTATCGAGGTCACGGCCACGGTGCCCTTGCCGATGAACTTGTCGTTCTTGAGCTTCTTGTTGAGGGCGGTGATCTCCTTCACGATGTCGCTCATCTTCACGACGGCGTTGTCGCCGCGCTCGGGGGCGGAGGCGTGGCAGGAGCGGCCCTTGGTGACGACCTTCATCTCCATGCGGCCGCGGTGGCCGCGGTACACCTTAAGGTCGGTGGGCTCGGTTATCACGACGAAGTCGGGGCGGATCTTCTCCTTCTGTATGATGTGAAGGAGCGGCAGGCCGTCGCAGTCCTCTTCCATCACGGAACCCACCACCATCAGGGTATAGTCGCCCTGCAGTTTCAGGTCCTTTATGATCTTGCCGGCGTATACCATCGAGGCCATCGACAGTTTCTGGTCGGTGGCGCCGCGGCCGTATATGGTGTCGTTCTTGTAGAGGCCGGCGAAGGGATCTATCTTCCAGGCCTTGGGGTCGCCGATACCGACGGTGTCGATGTGGGCGTCCATCATGATCTTCTTCTTGCCGTGGCCGATGAAGCCGATGATGTTGCCCATCGCGTCGATCTTCACCTTGTCGAAGCCGACCTTCACCATTTCCTTCTTTATCAGCTCGACGAGCTTGCCTTCCTGGCAAGAGAAGCTGGGGGTGCGCACGATGTTGCGCGCGAAAGCCACTATGTCCTTCTTGTACTTAGCCGCCGCTTTGCGTATCAGTTCTGCGTTGTTCATTTTTCCTCCTGAAAGTTATTCATATTCTATCAAGGCCGGGACCGTTTGTAAAACGCCCGGAGCGTTCCGGCGCCCCGGCGGGCCAGTTCCCAGGCCGCGGCGTACAGGGCGGCGGCCGCCGGGATCAGCACCGGGACTATCTCGAAACTCCGGCGCCCGACGGGAACTTCCACCAGCGAATTGGCCGCCGCCACGCAGACCGCGAGCAGCAGCAGGAAGCCAGCCTCCGCCCGGCGTCGCCAGGCCGCGGCGGCGAGGCCGGCCAGCGCCAGCCACAGCAGGTTATTGTAATGGGCGGCCAGCGGCGCCGGGGGTTCCGGCGCGCGCGACCCTCCGGGGCCCGGCTCGGAGAAGTCGCCGCCTATGGAACCGAAAAAACCGCGGAAATTGCGCGCGGTAGCGGCGGCATAGGCCAGCGGGTGGCGCAGCGCGGTCTCCGCGCCGACGGCGGCCGCCTCGGCGAGGGCGCGCTCGATCGGGAAATCATACGGCGCGGAATTCAGGCGGCGCACGGCCTCGTTGACGACGTTGGAATAGTCCCCGCCGTTGGCGGCGAGGGCCTCGGCATAAACCCTGCGGAACTCCGGATGCGAAGGGGCGCCAAGGTCGACGAGGTGACCCGAGGTCTGCAGCGAGGTGGCCGCGCCCATCGGGGAAAGAGTGAAAGAACCGAACATGGCGGCGTTGCGGCCCGCCCACAACGCGAGCGGCGCGGCGAAGGCCAGCGCGCAGAGCAGCGCACGGCGCGGGCCGCGGCCTTTCAGCAGCAGCAGGGCCGGGGCGGCGGGCAGGCAGGCCGCCAGCTCGGGACGGGTAAGGGCTGCCGCGGCGCCGAGCAGGCCGGCCGCGACCGCCGCGCGCGAGCCTTCGCGACCGCCGTCATTAGCGGCCCTGGCGGCCCAGAGCATGGCCAGCGAGAGCAGGAACACCGCGAACAGTTCGCTCTCCACCGCGCCCTCGTAGAAGATGAAACCGGGATGGAAGGCGGCCAGCAGGCCCGCCGCGGCCGCGGCAGGCACGCTGCCCCAGAGCAGCAGGGCCGCGCGCATAAGGGCGTAGACGGCGCCCAGGCCCAGCGCGTGCTGGGTCAGCGTGACGGCGCGCATATCGCCGAAGCCGGCCGTCAGCGCTCCGGCCAGCATCACCGGATAGCCCGGCGTGCGCCGGAAGGTCTCGCCCCCGGAATAGCTCAACCCGGTAAGTTCACGGGCGGGCTGAAGATAAGTGTTCGAACGGTCGACGACGAGCGGCTCGGAGACCGACCACGCGTGAAGCCTGAAGGCGGCGGCCGGCAGCAGCACGAGGAGCGGCCAGAAACGCCTGGAGAGCGTCTTCAGCCCCTCCTTCATCTGCCGACCAGAGCCGACAGGTAGGAGTTCAGCGCGGCGACGAAATCGTCCGCGTCGCGCGGGGTATTGTAGGCGAAGAAGGAGACCCGCACGGTGTCGCTGTAGCCGGAGTTGAGGCAGGCGAGGTCGGCGCAATGGCGGCCGGTGCGCACGGCTATCATACGGCCTTTCACCTGCTGGTTCAGGAACAGGTTGAAGTCCGGGACCGAGAAATCCCTTCGCAGCGGGGCTATGGTCACCAGCGAGCCCCCGGCCAGGTCTTCGGGGCGGCCGA
>CALMZU010000232.1 GCA_937870775.1 uncultured Elusimicrobia bacterium | reverse complement strand
GGCCAGCGAATAGCCGTCTATGCCGGGCAGCATCACGTCCAGCACCAGCAGCTCGGGCTTATAGGAGCGCAGGGTGTCGAGCACCTCGCGGCCGTTGTCGCAAACCTTCACCTGGTGGCCGAGCGACTCGAGCGTGTACTGCACGAGGCTGGATATTTCCGGGTCGTCGTCAACTACAAGTATCTTGTTCCCCATATAGTGCAATTTTACACTTTGGCCAGTTAGTTGTAAAGCCGGAACGCCGCGGCGCCTGCGCGGAACGGGGCGTTGCTTTTCTCGAAAGCCTCTATCACCGCGTCGGGCGAGGCGCCCACCTGCAGCATGTTGTAGAGGTCGCCGGAGCCGGTCATCTTGCGCATCTCCTCCGGCTTCATCACGAAATCCTTGCCGTTGTACTTGTGCAGCAGGTAGGCGGCGCGGGCGAAGACGTCCAGCGCGCGCACGGCGGACTTGTCGGTGATCTCTATTCGTACGCCCTCGCAGGGCTTGCCCTCGTAGACGTCCTTGGACGGAGTGAGCGCGAGCTTGTGGAACTTTACGCCGGGCAAATGCGCGGCGTTGAGTTTGCGGGCTATCTTGCCGGCCTTCATCCACGGCGCGCCGAACCACAGGAAGGGGATGTCCGTGCCGCGGCCGACGGAGACGTTGGTGGCCTCGAAGCAGCCCAGGCCTGGGTACAGGGTCTCGGCGTCCACGTTGCGTATGTTCGGCGAGGGATTTATCCAGACCACGCCGGTCTGGTCGAAGAACATGGAACGGTCCCAGTTCTCCATCTTGACGACGGTGAGGTCCAGTTTCAGGCCTTTCCAGGCCTTGTGGAACTGGGCCATCTCGCCGGCGGTGAAGCCGTGGCGGGCCGGCACCGGGAAATAGGCGGTGAAGGCGCTGATGTCCTTATCCAGTACAGGTCCTTCGACACGGCCGCCGATGGGGTTGGGCCTGTCTAAGACCATGAAAGGCAGGCCGGCCTTGTCGGCTTCCTCCATCGCGTAGCCCATCGTAGTGAGATAGGTATAGAAGCGCGCGCCTATGTCCTGTATGTCGAACACCAGAACGTCGAGGCCTTTGAGCATCTCCGGCGTGGGGCGCTGTTTGCCCTTGCCGTAAAGACTGAACACCGGCGCGCCGGTGACAGGGTCGGTGGAACTCTCTATGTAGACGCCGCCCTCCTCGGTGCCGCGGAAGCCGTGCTCCGGCGAGAAGATGGCCGCCAATTTGAAATTGCCGGCCCGGCTGAAGACATCCACGGCGTTCACGCCGTTCTGGTCCACCGAGGTCTGGTTCGTGATCAGCCCGACGCGCTTGCCGGCCAGCTGTTTGAAGCCGTCCCGCTCCAGCACGTCCAGGCCGGTAAGCGTCAACTGCGCAGCCGCTGCCGGCCAGGCGGCCAGCCAGCAGGCCAGGGCGAAAAAGCAGCCTGTCCCCTTTATTCTCATAGCGGAAATCCCTCCGGAAAAAGTAGCCTGTCCCCTTTTATATCGTCTGCTCTTTGAGGAGCAGGATGTACATCTGGCCGGGGTCCCAGAGTTTGAAGGCGAAGGTGGTGGACTTCTTGCCGTTGCCGGCGTAGAAGTCCACGCGGCCGGGGCCTTTTATGGCGCCGCCGGTGTCCTGGCAGAAGACGAAGCGGCCGTCGGGCTTGCGGCCCAGCAGCTTGCCGTCCGCGTCCACGTCGGGGGCGGAGTCCACCTTCATGAAGGCCAGCGCGCCCATGGGGATCAGCGAGTTGTCCACGGCCACCGAGCGCCAGCCGGTGAGCGGCAGGCCGTAGGTGCCGGTGGGGCCTTCCTCGGGGTCGGCCGGCTGCTCCAGCCTGAAGAAGACGTAGCGGCGGTTCATGCTGAGGATCTTCCTTACCATGTCGGGATGTTCGTCGAGGTACTTCTGGCCCTTCTCGGGGCTTATGCCCTCGCGCGGCAGGGCGCCGGCCTCTATCAGCGCGGTGAGCCAGCCCTTGAACTTGAGGCTGTTGGTGGCGGCGAACTTGGCCTTTATCACGCGCCCGTCAGGCAGCGCCAGCCGGCCCGAGCCCTCGGTGTGCAGGTCCATCACGTCGGCCCAGGTCTTGAAATAGGCCAGTTCCAGGCCCTTGTTCTCAAGCGCTCCGCCGAAGTCTATCTCCTCGCGGGTCATGTAGGGCACCAGCGCGCCCTTCATCAGGCGGCCGGTCAGCTTCTCGCCCTTGAACTTCTCGTTGAACTCCTCGAGGTTGATCGTAACGAGGTCGTCGGGCTTGGCGTATATCGGTATCTTATAGGGGTCGGCGTAATTCAGGCTGGCCTCTATGGTGGGCTCGTAGTAGGAACTGAACACCACGGTGCCGGTGGAGTCGCGGCCGGCCATCTGGTAAACGTCGAACTTCTGCCTCACCTGCGCGTCGAGCTGCTCGGGGGTGGGGGTGGATTCCAATATGCGGATCAACTCGTCCGTGGCTGCGGCCAGTTCCTTCGAGGTGACCTTGCGGCTGCCGAAGGTGTAGGCCGGGATGTCGGCCTTGAGGCCTTTGAAATAGTCGCGGTTCAGGCGGGCGGCCTTGAGCAGCGTTTGCAGGCTGTCGCCGTCGGCGAAGGCCGGGGCGGCGGCAGACGGGAGGAAGGCCGTTTCGGCGGGCTTGGGCGCCGCTCCCGGGCAGGGCGGGCAGGTGACGCAGGCCGTCTTCCTGGCGCCGGTGGCGCAGCCTGCCAGCAGTGCGGCCGAGAATATAACCAAAGTTAACTTTTTCATTAGCTGTCTCCCGTTAGTTCCGGCCCCCGGAAAAGGGACCGGCCCGATCCCCCGGCGTAAGCCGCTTCGTCGCGGCTTTCAGAGGCCCCGTGCCTGGTATCCGTAGTTAAATGTAACGGAGGTCACTCGCGGGGTTTTCTCATTGGGAGAACCGGTCTTGTCCTAGGTCAATTATTCCAAAATAGTTTCATTGACACAAGGGCGATTTTCTACTAAACTTCCCCTTATGAGGACAAAAATTCTCTCTGTATTCCTTTTTGTAACGCTGCCGGGGGTTCTGTTGGCGGGGGAAGCCAAGATCCTTTCGATGAGCGGTACCGTGGAAGCCAGACAGACCCGCGAGGGTCAGTGGGCTCCCGCTTCCGAGAACATGGAAATAGCCGAGGGCGGTGCGCTGCGCACCGGTTCCGACGGCTCCGCCGTGCTGCTGATGCCGAACAAGACGAAGGTCTGGTTCAAGGAAAGCACCAGCCTCGAGATAGAGCAGCGCCAGACGCTGGCCAGCCGCCTGGCCCTGGTGTTCGGCAAGATAAAGGTGCGCGTGCCGCATCTTATGCGCAAGGAGAAGTTCGAAGTGCGCACCCCCGCGGCCGTCTGCGCCGTGCGCGGCACCGAGTTCACGATGAACACCACCGAGGACGGCAAGATGCAGCTGCAGGTGCTGTTCGGCGAGGTGAAGCTGAAGTTCACGATACCGCCGGAGAAGGGCCGCGACGAATTCAACATACCGCAGGGCCAGGGCCTGAACCTGGAAGAGAAGGGCAAGGCCGCCAAGCCCGCGCTGCTGACCGCGTCGGCCGAGCGCGAGGCGCTTGAGAACTGGAACCCGGGCCTCAGGCCCGAGGAGCGCCAGAAGGACCTGCAGCAGAAGGAGAACGACCGCGCGCAGATAAAGGAATACGCGGCCGTTACCGCCAGCGCCGAGAATACCGTAAAGAGCTTTCTGAACGTCGTAAAGGAATCCGACCTGGAAGCGGGCCGCACCCTTACCGACGTGCACGGCAACCTGGTGCGCGTGGACCAGCGCATGGTGCGTCCCGAGGCGGATACCATACAGTTCTTTAACCTGGTGAAGCGCCCCAACTACGCCAACTATACGGCGTCAAGCGACGGCTTTGCCTATTGGGGCGGCGCGGTGACCAACCGCCTGGACTACATGGCCATGACCATGAACTTCAGCAAGGACCTGCCGCAGAGCATAGAGGAGTGGCCGTCCTTCTTCAACGACAACGACATAAACCCTGACTGGGCTTCTTTCGTGATGGCCAACCGCACTAACGCCAGCGAGATATTCTTCATCGCCCAGGGTTATTGGTACGACGCCGCCCGGGACGAGCTGGTGAATAATACTTCGGTCCTGGACCTGAACCATGTGGCGCTGGCCACCAGCGACCAGAACGACAGGAACGTCGTGATGACCGGCGTATTGACGGACAATAGCAATATTACCGCGATCGACGGACTTAACAAAATATCCAGCCTCGAAATCGCAA
>CALMZU010000231.1 GCA_937870775.1 uncultured Elusimicrobia bacterium | reverse complement strand
GCCGCGCTGGCGGGACCCCGCGCGCGGCTGGCCCCGGAGCCGGCTTATACGGACTTCTGGCAGACCCCTTTCAGAAAGGACCCCTTCCTGGTGCCGGCGGAGGAAAAACTGGCGCTGCTGGCCGCGGCCGACAAGGCCATGCGCCGCGACAGGCGCGTGCGCTCGGCGGTGGGGATGATGAACTTCCGCCGCGAGCACAAGTGGCTGATGAACACCGAAGGCTCGAGGCTGGAGCAGGTGCTGCTGTTCTCCGGCGCCGGCTGCACGGCCACCGCGGTGGACGAGGGGGAGGTGCAGGTGCGCTCCTACCCGTTCACGCACGGCGGGGACATGCAGAGCGGCGGCTACGAGGTGATAGAGGCCATGGACCTGGCGGGCAACGCCGGGCGCGCCGGCGAGGAGGCCGCGGCGCTGCTTACCGCGCCGGTCTGCCCCGCCGGGGAGAAGGACCTCATCATCTACGGCAACCAGCTGGCCCTGCAGATACACGAGAGCGTGGGCCACGCCACCGAGCTGGACCGCGTGCTGGGCTACGAGGAATCCTACGCGGGATCGAGCTTCGCCACGACGGAGAAGTTCGGGAAGTTCCGCTACGGTTCGCCCATCGTGAACCTGGTGGCGGACGCCACGCTGCCGGGCGGCCTCGCTACGGCTGGTTACGACGACGACGCAGTGAAGGCCCAGCGCTGGCACATAGTGAAGGACGGCATACTCTCCGGCTACATGACCAACCGCGAGTTCTGCGGCCGCATAGGGATGAAGCGTTCTTACGGCTGCAACCGCGCCGACGGCTTCGGCAGCATACCGATAACCCGCATCTGCAACCTGAGCCTGATGCCCGGCTCCACGCCCTACGACCAGCTGGTGGGCGAGACCAAAGACGGCGTGATCATGGAGAACAACAAGTCCTGGAGCATAGACCAGCACCGCCTCAATTTCCAGTTCGGCTGCGAGATAGGCTGGCTGGTGAAGAACGGCCGCAAGGGCAGAATGGTCAGGAACCCCGTCTACCAGGGCCTTACGCCCTCGTTCTGGGGCTCCTGCGCCGCCATAGCGGACCACGCCTCCTGGCGCCTCTGCGGCGTTTCCAGCTGCGGCAAAGGCCAGCCCATGCAGATAGCCCGCATGACGCATGCCTCCAGCCCCGCGCGCTTCTCAAAAGTAAAAATAGGCGTGCATAGCTGATACTATATTGACTTGGTCAATATAATTAAATAATATATAGATATCCTATAAAAAAGCCTGTAAAAGGTCTTTTTTGTTCACTATTTTGTAACGTTTTTAGCCGCAAAAACCCCCGTTTGGGGCTGTTGGCAGGGGGGCGGCGGAAAGTTATTAACACAAATAACCGTTATAAAATAAGCGTTTTTCGGATAGTAAAAAATTTTACTAACACTTGTGGATAACTTGTGGATAACTTAACCGATATCAAAGCGATCTGGCAGGAATTAGTGAATAAACTCGGCACCGAAATAGGCGCCGGGCCTATAGACCTCTGGATACGCCACATAAACCCTCTTTCCATAGAAGGGGATACCATTAAACTCGAAGTGCCGGACTCCGTCATCTCCAGCACCGTCAAGCAGCGCTACGAAGAGCGCATAACGGCCCTGCTGGCCGAACTGACCGGCCGCCGCATAGCGGTGGACTACGTCATCTCCGCCGCGCCCGCGGTACCGCCCCCGGCGCCCGCGCCCGCCCCGGCCGCCGTGCCGGCCTCCAGGCCCGACAATTACTTCTCCTTCAACCCCAACTACACTTTCGAGAGCTTCATCATGGGCACGTCCAACCGCTTCGCCTTCGCGTCGGCGGAAGGCGTGGCCCGCGCGCCCGGCCAGGCCAACCCGTTCTTCATCTACAGCCCGCCCGGCCTCGGCAAGACCCATCTGCTGCACGCCATAGCGCACGGCATCTTCAAGAAGAACCCCGGCGCCAAGATCCTCTACACCGCCAGCGAGAACTTCGTCAACGAGTACATCGACGCGGTGCGCGGCGGCGTTACCGAGGCTTTCCGCAGCAAGTACCGCAAACTCGACTGCCTGCTCCTCGACGACATACAGTTCCTCGTCGACAAGGAGCGCAGCGAGGAGGAGTTCTTCTACACCTTCAACTCGCTGTTCGAGTCCAAGAAGCAGATCGTCGTCACGTCGGACCGCCCGCCGCGCGAGCTCGCGCTGGGGCAGCGCCTGATCTCGCGCTTCCTGTCCGGCGTGGTGGCCGACATAAAGATCCCCGATTTCGAGACGCGCGTGGCCATACTGCGCCAGAAGCGCGACCAGCACAAGTACGACATCCCCGACGACATCATCACCTTCATCGCCGAGAACGTCAAGAAGAGCATCCGCGAGCTGGAGGGCTGCCTGATAACGGTGGGCAATTTCTGCACCAGCATGCGCATACAGCCCTCCATCGACACGGTGAAGGAAATAATAAAGGACCACATCAGCGACCCGGAGCAGGACGACCGCAAGATAACGGTGGAGCTGATAAAGAGCGTGGTGGCCGACAAGTACAATATAGAGGTAAAGGACTTCAGCGCCAAGAAGAAGAGCGAAACGCTGGCCTTCCCGCGCCAGGTGGCGATGTACCTGGCCTGCGAGATGACCGACATAACGCTCAAGGATATAGGCGAGGCCTTCGGCCGCGACCACTCCACGGTCCTTTACGCCAAGAACAAGATAGGCCAGATGGTTCAGACCGACCCCTACTTCAACGAGACTTTGAACCAGATAATTTCGAAGATAAAGAATGTTAGTAACGCTGTTTAAAGCGTCGAATAAGCTTCGTTTTGTGGATAGTGTCAGAAAAATCGGGCAGGCTGTTAGTAACTTTCTCCTATGTAATGCACGCAACTAACACTATAAACAGCACTCTTATATAGAGGATGATGATGATGAAAATAAACAGTAATCGCGAAACTTTGATAAAAGGCATCCAGACCATACAGGCCGGAGTCTCTTCCAAGACCGGTACTATACCGATATTACAGAACTTCCTTATGGAGACCGAGGACAAGGGCCTCAAGGTCGTGTTCACGGACCTGGAGATGGCCATAAAGCACCACATCCCCGTTGATATAAAGGGAGAGGGCAGCATAACGGTGCCGATAAAGAAGTTCATGGAGATAGTGCAGAACCTGGGCGAGGACTCGGACGTCAACATAAACGTGGACGAGAACAACCGGATCTCCATACTCAGCGGCAAGTCGCGCTTCAAGCTGGGCGGCGCGCCGAAGAACGATTACCCGGTGATCCCGGACCTGGACGAGAGCAATTCGTTCAAGGTGCCTGCCAAGCTGCTGGCCGAGATGATCAACAGCACCATCTTCTCCGCCTCCACCGAGGACGACAGGCATTTCCTCAACGGCCTGCTGTGGAAGTTCGAGAAGGACCTGTTCTCGCTGGTGGCCACCGACGGCCGCCGCCTGGCCGTGGCCTCCTCCAAGAAAGTGAAGGCCAAGAAGGACTTCAAGGTGATAGTGCCGTCCAAGATACTGGGAGAGCTGGCCAAGTTCCTGAAGGGCGGCGTGAAGGACGCGGACGAAGTGACCGTGGGCCTGTCTTCGAACCAGATAGGTTTCCGCATAGGCAAGACCGTGTTCATCTCCCGCCTCGTGGAGGGCAACTTCCCCGCCTACGAGCAGATCATTCCCAAGAGCCACGAGATGGAGATCAACGTGAACGCCGACAAGCTGATGGCGGTCACGAAGCGCGCGGCCATCTGCTCCAACGAGCGGTCCGGCGCCGTGAAGTACACCTTCAAGAAGGGAGCGCTGGTGGTGAACTCCGCCTCGCAGAGCATGGATTTCGAGGACGAGCTTGAGATAGATTACGCCGGCAAGGACTTCCAGATCAGCTTCAACCCGAAGTTCGTGATGGACATACTGAAGGCCGCCGCCGGCGGCGAAGTGACCGCGGAGTTCACCTCCCCGGCCACGCCCGCGCTCCTCAGGCTGAAAGGCCGCGAGGACCTGGTGTACATAGTGATGCCTCTGCGGGCGCAGTAATGTTCCTGGAGAAGAGGAAGGCCAAATGGGTCCCGGCGGGCGACGTCTGCTCGTCGTGGAAGTTCCTGGGCGGGGTGTCCCCCGACAGGCTGGCCGTCCTCGACGCGGTGTGGCAGAAGGAGATGGGCAGGCTCGCCGAGCACTGCGTGCTCCTCGGCGTGGACGGGCACGACATACTGGTGCGTCCCCGCTCCGCCGCCGCCGCCAACGAGCTGGCGCTCAGGAGCTCGGTCCTGGTAAAGGGACTGAACAAGTATTTTAAAAGGCCGTGGATAAGGTCCATAAAAACGGCCAGCAGGATATAGCGGTAAGACAAAGGAGTCTGACAGCCATGACAAAGACAGCGAACACGAAAGAGGCTTCCTACGATTCCTCTAAAATACAGATCATGGAGGGCCTCGAGGCGGTGCGCAAGCGCCCCGCCATGTATATCGGCTCGACCGGCATACAAGGCCTGCACCACCTGATCTACGAGGTAGTGGACAACTCTATAGACGAGATCCTGGCCGGCGGCTGCAATAAGATAGACGTCGTGCTGAAGGAAGACAATATCTGCTCCGTCACCGACAACGGCCGCGGCATCCCCGTGGACCCGATGAAGGAAGTGAAGGACCCCCGCCTGAAGGGCAAGTCCGCGATGGAGGTGGTGCTGACCGTGCTGCACGCCGGCGGCAAGTTCGACGCGGGCGCCTACAAGGTGTCCGGCGGTCTCCACGGCGTGGGCGTCAGCTGCGTCAACGCCCTGTCCGAGTGGCTGGAAGTGAAGGTGCAGCGCGACGGCAAACTGTGGCAGCAGGAATACAAGCGCGGCAAGCCGCAGTACGACGTGAAGTCGATAGGCGAGGCCGCGGGCCACGGCACCACCGTCACGTTCAAGCCCGACGTGGAGATCTTCGGCGAGGGCGTGTTCTCCTTCGACACGGTCTCCAACCGCCTGCGCGAGCTCGCTTTCCTGAACCCGGGCTGCCGCATCAACATAACCGACGAGCGCGAGGAAGGCAAGAAGCACGCCTTCTTCTTCGAGGGCGGCATAAAGCAGTTCGTGAAGTTCCTCAACGCCAACAAGCAGGTCATCAACGAGGAGCCCATCTTCGTTTCGAAGAACGAGGGCGACGTGATGCTGGACCTGGCGATACAGTACAACACCGACTACTCGGAGACCATGTTCTCCTTCGTCAACAATATCAAGACGATAGAGGGCGGCACGCACGTGTCCGGCTTCCGCTCGTCGCTGACCCGCGTAATAAACGATTACATAAAGAAGTACGAGCTCACCAAGGACAAGGAATACAACGTCACCGGCGACGACGTGCGCGAAGGCCTCACCGTCGTGGTGAGCGTGAAGATCCCGCACCCGCAGTTCGAGGGCCAGACCAAGACCAAGCTGGGCAACGGCGAGGTGGAGGGCATAGTGAAGACCCTCTCCGGCGAGGCGCTCTCCGTGTTCTTCGAGGAGCACCCGTCGATAGCCAAGTCCATCTGCCAGAAGGGCCTCGGCGCCGCCGAAGCCCGCGAGGCCGCGCGCCGCGCCAAGGACCTGGCGCGCCGCAAGGGCTCGCTGACGGATTCCGGCCTGCCGGGCAAGCTGGCCGACTGCCAGGAGAAGGACCCGGCGAAGTCCGAGATCTTCATCGTCGAGGGCGACTCGGCAGGCGGCTCGGCCAAGCAGGGCCGCGACCGCGTGTTCCAGGCGATACTGCCGCTGCGCGGCAAGATCCTGAACGTCGAGAAGGCCCAGCTCGTGAAGATCATCTCCAGCGAGATGATCCGCAACATGATCTCCGCGATAGGCACCGGCATAGGCGAGGGAGAGGACGGCTTCAACATAGAGAAGCTGCGCTACCACAAGATCGTCATCATGGCCGATGCCGACGTCGACGGCCAGCACATCCGCACGCTGCTGCTGACGTTCTTCTACCGCCAGATGCGCCCGCTGATAGACGGCGGCCATGTATACATCGCGCAGCCCCCGCTCTACAAGGTCAAGAAAGGCAAGTTCGAGGCCTACTTCGAGAACGAGGAGAAGCTGCAGAAGTGGCAGCTGAAGGAAGCCCTGAACGGCATCACCGTGAAGGCGAAGGGCAAGAAGCTCGAGCCCAAGGAGATCAGCGACCTGATAGAGCTGACCCTGGCCGCCGAGAACGCCAGCCGCAAGCTGGAGAGCAAGAACCTGACGCTGAAGGACTATCTTAAGTTCCAGGCCGACGGCAAGGTGCCGATGTACCGCATCGAGACCGACCCCGAGACCTACCGCTACTTCTTCTCCGAAGAGGAGTGGGACGCCTACAGGAACGAGTACGTTCAGAAGAGGAAGGACCAGCTGGCGAAGGACGGCGTGCCCGAGGCCGAGATAGACGAGGACGACCTGGGCCCCGACTTCCAGACCTTGAACGAGTTCACCCGCCTGAACAACATCTCGGCCAAGCTCAAGGTGCTTGGCCACGCGCTGACCGAGTTCCACGTCGAGGACGAGAAGGCCCCGGCGCTGTTCGACCTGATAACCGAGAAGAACATAGTTTCCGCGAAGGACCTCCGGACGCTGATGGACAACGTGATGAAGGCCGGCGCCGCCGGCGCCCACATACAGCGCTACAAAGGTCTGGGCGAAATGAACCCGGAACAGCTGTGGGAGACCACGATGGACCCGATGCGGCGCAAACTGCTGAAGGTGTCCCTCGAGGACCCGGCCGAGGCCGAGAAGATGTTCACCACGCTGATGGGCGACAAGGTGGAGCCGCGCCGCGTCTTCATCGAGCAGAACGCCCTGGCAGCCAGGAACCTGGACATCTAAGGGATCTAAGGAGCATATTCTAACATGGCAGAACATAAAGACTCTTCACCGAAAATGCCGGAGAACATGTTCATCAACATAGTCGACCGCGACATAAGCGAGGAGATGCGTTCCTCGTACATCGACTACTCGATGAGCGTGATCATAGGCCGCGCGCTGCCCGACGTGCGCGACGGCCTGAAGCCGGTGCACCGCCGCGTGCTGTTCACGATGGACGACATGGGCCTGCAGCATAACAAGCCCTTCAAGAAGTCGGCCCGCATCGTCGGCGACGTGATGGGTAAGTACCATCCGCACGGCGACGCCTCCATCTACGACACCCTCGTGCGCATGGCGCAGCCTTTCAGCCTGCGCTATATGCTGGTGGACGGCCAGGGCAACTTCGGTTCCGTCGACGGAGACCCGGCGGCCGCCATGCGTTACACCGAGGCCCGCCTGTCCGGCATAGCGGCCGACCTGCTTGCCGACATCGAGAAGGAGACCGTTAAGTTCGTGCCGAACTACGACGGCTCCCTCACCGAGCCGTCGGTGCTGCCCGCGAAGCTGCCGAACCTGCTGGTCAACGGCTCTTCCGGCATCGCCGTGGGTATGGCGACGAACATCCCGACCCACAACCTCGCCGAGGTCTGCGACGCCACGATAGCCTGCATCGAGAACCCCGAGATAAGCGTTAAGGACCTGATGAAGGTCATAAAGGGTCCCGACTTCCCGACCGGCGGCATCATACGCGGCCGCAAGGGCATACTTGATTACTTCGAGACCGGCCGCGGCTCCATAACCATACAGGCCCACGCCGAGATCGAGGAGATAAAGGGCAACCGCGAGGCGATCATCGTCACCGAGATCCCCTACCAGGTCAACAAGTCCGCGCTGATCGAGAACATCGCCGAGCTGGTGAAGGAGAAGAAGATCCCCGACATCTCCGACATCCGCGACGAGTCGGACCGCCGCGGCATGCGCATCGTCATAGAGATAAAGCGCGACGGCAACGCCCAGGTGGTGCTGAACCAGCTCTACAAGCACACGCAGATGCAGACCGGCTTCGGCGTGATCATGCTGGCCATCGTGGACGGCAAGCCGCGCGTGCTGCCCATTAAAGAGGTGATGCTGCAGTACGTGCGCCACCGCAAGATCGTCATCGTCAACCGGACGAAGTACGACCTGAAGAAGGCGCTGGCCCGCGCCCACATACTGGAAGGCTACCTGATAGCCCTGCAGAACATCGACGCCGTCGTCGAGATCATCAAGAAGGCGAAGGACGCGCTGGAAGCCAAGATGAAGCTGATGAGCAAGTTCGCTCTCTCCGACATCCAGGCCCAGGCCATCCTCGACATGCGCCTGCACCAGCTGACCAAGCTGGAGGTCGGCGCGATAGAGGAGGAGCACAGGGCGCTGATGAAGCTCATAGCCGAGCTGCGCGCGATCCTGGCCGACCCGAAGAAAGTGCTGAAGATCATAGTCGACGAACTGAAGGAGATGAAGGCCAAGTACGGCGACAAGCGCCAGACCGAGATCACCGGCGAGGCCGAGGAGCTCGACATCGAGGACCTGATCCCCGAGGAGGACGTCGTGATAACGATGTCCCACGGCGGCTACATAAAGCGCATACCGGCCGACACCTACAAGGTGCAGGGCCGCGGCGGCAAGGGCATCATCGGCTCCGAGGTCAAGGAGGAGGACTTCATCGAGAAGCTCTTCGTGACGTCGAGCCACGCCACGATACTGATGTTCACCACGCGCGGCAAGGTGTACGCGCTGCGCGGCTACGAGATACCCGAGGGCAACCGCACGTCCCGCGGCAAGGCGATAGTGAACCTGCTGCAGATAAAGGACGAGAAGGTCACCTCCGTGCTCGCGGTGGAATCCTTCGAGGAAGCCAAGAAGAAGGGCAAGGAAGCGTCCATCGTGATGTGCACCCGCAAGGGCAACATCAAGAAGACCCCGATAGCCGACTTCGCTAATATCCGCCGCAGCGGCATCATAGCGATAGGCCTCGAGGACGGCGACATCCTGACCAGCGTCGCCTACACCGGCGGCGATTACGAGGTCATCATCGGCACCCGGACCGGCATGAGCATCCGCTTCAACGAGAGCGACGTGCGCAGCATGGGCCGCGGGGCCATGGGCGTGCGCGGCATACGCCTGGACGACGGCGACCAGGTGATCGGCATGGAAGTGGCCGAGCCCAAGACCAAGAAGACCCTGCTGACCGTCTGCGAGAACGGCTACGGCAAGCGCACCGACCTCGACGAGTACCGCCACCAGCACAGGGGCGGCTCCGGCGTCATAACCATAAAGGCGACGGACCGCAACGGTTCCGTGGTCGGCATCTACCTCGTCGAGAACAAGGACGACCTGATGGTGATGACCGAGAAAGGCAAGATCATCCGCATGCCCTGCAAGGACCTGCGCGTGATCAGCCGCAACACCCAGGGCGTGCGCCTGGTGCGCCTCGAGGAAGGCGACAAGATCGCCTCCGTCGAGCCCGTGGTCGACGACGGCGCCGACGACGCCGAGGCTCCCGCGGAAAAGAAGTAAGGTTCCGCGGGCTTTGGGGACGGGCGGACCGCGCGAAAGCCGGCCGCCCGTCTTCGCTTAAAGGAGAACTAAAATGGACCTGACGCTGTTCCTTTCTTCCGTCTTCACGCTGACGCTGGTAATGGACCCGCTCGGCAACATGCCGCTGTTCGTGTCCACTCTGTCGGTCGTGCCCGAGGAGCGGCGCCGCGCGGTGATCATGCGCGAACTGTTCGTCGCGCTGGCCATCATGATGTTCTTCCTGCTGTTCGGCAAGTACATCGTGTCGGCGCTGGCGCTGGACCTGACCGCGATGACGGTGGCCGGCGGCATAGTGCTGTTCGTGATAGCGCTGCAGATGATATTCCCGGGCGCCAACTCGCACTTCGCGGACAACCCCGGCGGCGAACCTTTTATAGTGCCTCTGGCCATACCGCTGGTGGCCGGCCCGTCCGTGCTGACCATGGTGCTGGTGTTCTCCATGCAGGAGCCGGGCAAACTGGTGCACTGGGCCGGCGTGATAGGCGTGTCCTGGCTGATAAACGCCGTGATACTGGGCGGCCTGGCCGGCCGCATCTCCAAACTGCTGGGCCAGAAGGGCCTGCTGGCCATGGAGAAACTGATGGGCATGATCCTGGTCACCATCTCGGTGCAGATGATCATGAACGGCCTGAAGAAGTTCATACTCGGATAGGACCAAAGGCCCAGGCCCGCCTGGGTCTGCGGGGGCTTGCGCTGTCAAGAGTCGTCTGCCATACTATGGTCATGAAGACACAGCGCCTCGCAGTACTGCTCGCCCTCGCAGCCGCCATCCCCGCGGCCGCCGCCGCGCAGTCTTTCGAGGAGCTGCTGAACTCGGACGGCTCCTCCGCCGAGGTTCCCGCCGCCCCCGCCGTCTCGGCCCCGCGTGTGCAGGCCGGCGCCTACAGGGAAGCCCAGCAGTACCTGCCTCCCAATAACGACAATCCCGGTTTCGACTGGCCCCGCCCTCACAAGAGCGCCGGCGCCGACTACTTCACCACTGGCCCCTCCGCTACCTTCTTTAAGGCCTCGCAGGCCCAGGCCGAGGACCTGGCCGAGGGCACCGGCAAATGCGCCCTGGCCCCCAATACCCTGTATAAGACCGTGGCCCGCCCCGGGTTTACCGGCATGCACGTGATGGCCCAGCTGTCCGAGCCTCTGCCCGGCTGCTCCGTGACGCGCGGCTATATTTATATGCCGCATGTTTCCTCCACCTCCGCCGGCGGCCTGTGGGAACTGCCCAAGAACGTGCGCGCCTTCCTGGACACCCTTGCCTACGCCGAGGGCACCAAGGAACATTACGATTACATCTTCACCTTCGTCACCTTCAGCAGCTACGCCGACCATCCCCGCCGCGCCATCTGCTCCGGCTCGCTGTGCTCCACCGCCGCCGGCCGTTACCAGTTCCTCTCCAAGACCTGGGACGCTCTGGCCGCCGACCTGGGCCTGACCGATTTCACCCCGCCCAGCCAGGAGAAGGCCTGCGTGGAACTGCTGCGCCGCGCCGGCGCCTACACCCTGGCCGCCAAGGCCTCCAAGTACGAGAATTTCTCCGCCGCCGTGAACAAGATCAACACCATCTGGGCGTCCATGCCCGGCAGCCCCTACGGCCAGCCCACTCACACCAAGGCCGAACTGTGGAAGGTGTACAAGGCCGCGCTGGCGAAATACTAGATCTCCGACGTAAAAAGCGTAGCCGCGGACCCCTCCGCGGCTATTTTGTTTTG
>CALMZU010000230.1 GCA_937870775.1 uncultured Elusimicrobia bacterium | reverse complement strand
CTGGTCCAGAAGTGCCAGACCACCCACGCCGGGTAAAAGTGCGTCGGTTTCCGCCCTCCTCCGTGAATAGCGGAGGAGGGTTTCAGGGTTAAAATCTTTCGGTAAGGAGAAAGCACTATGGCTTCCAAATGGATAAACACTGCGGTTGAGGCTGGCAAACTCGGCAACCCGGCGAATGTCATGCCGGGCAAGCTGTTCGGATTTGCCTGCACCTTCGAGGTAGCGGCGGCCGATTCCGACGGCGACATATACAAGGTCGCGCAGCTGCCGGCCAACCTGGTTCCGCTGAAGATGGAGATAAACAACGACGCCATCACCGCCGGCACCAGCTACGACCTCGGTCTCTACAAGGAGAACGGCGTCGTGGCGGATAAGGACCTGTTCGTGGCCGCCGCGGACCTGTCCTCGGCCCACGCGGCCGGCTCGGAGCTGAACGGCCTGTCCGCCGTCGCCATCGACAAGATCGGCAAGAAACTGTGGGAACTGCTCGGCGTGACCGTGAACACCAAGGAGGAAAACTATATCCTGGCGTTCACCGCGAACACCGTCGGCACCGCCGCGGGCACCATCTCGCTGCGCGGTCTGTTCATCCAGGGCTAACCCGGACAGCACTTCGCCCCCTTGGTGCGAGGGCACTGAGGGGGCGAGGGGCTATTAATTTCGGAGGAGGATAATAATGGCCGAATCCGCTCCCACAACTGCGGTTCACGTCTGCAATCTGGCCTTAGATCGGCTCGGGCAGAGGTCTATCTCCTCTATCGATACCCCCACTACGGACACGGAAATAATCTGTGCCCGGCACTATCCGTCTACCCGTCGGGAGATGCTGCGCCGCTACATCTTCAACTTCTCGAAGAAATACGCCACACTTACGGCCTCTACTACCAAGACCCCGGCCTTCGGATTCTCCCATGCCTATGCGCTTCCTAACGATTTCCTACGCCTCCTGGCGCTAGGGGACGTGACGATAAACGACGATCTGGAACCGGGGCTGTACGATATAAGCGAGGGGTATATTTTTACCAGCGCCGCTGACGGAGGGACTTTAAACATTCAGTATATCTACGACGCGAAGGACGTTACCAAGTTCGATGCCCTGTTTGTCCGATTATTGGCCCTCCATCTGGCCGCCAACATGGCGTACAAATTCACGAAGCTGAACTCTCTGATAAACGCCATACGGGACGACGCGGCCGATGCGGCCCTCGCGGCCGCCGCGGTCTCCGGACAAGAGAAGCCGCCGCGCCGGATAGAACGCAGCCGCATAATAGCCATGCGCCGTAATCTCGGAGGGCGGAATCTGACCCGCTTCGATTAATGAGCAACGCCTCCCTCGTTAATTTTGCTGCCGGCGAGATATCGCCCAAGACCCGCGGCCGTTTCGATATTACCTCGTACAACTCCTCATGTCGAAAACTTGAAAACTTCATTCCCGACGTGCAGGGGCCGGCCCGATATCGCCCAGGATTCAAAAGGCTCATAGGAACCTACAACGGGGTCCTGACTCGTAAGATACAGTTCTGTGTCAGTTCCACGCTGTCCTATATGCTGGAATTCACCCCGGGCTATCTACGAGTATTCCTTAATGGAGTCGTAGTCCAGACCGGGATAGCCACGCCTTACGTTACCGCAGGGGACCTAGAAAATATCTGCGCGACGTACAACAGCACCATAATGTACCTGGTCTGTGCGAAGTATGCGCCCCGCGTCCTGGTTAGATCGGCCGCCGGCGTGTTTTCGCTCGTCGTGCTCCCCCGGGTGCATGATCCCTTTGGTACCTCTGTTACTACCGAGGAGGTAACGACGGTCAGTAGCGTTTCCCGTACCGACAAGTGCGTGGTCGCAGTAGCCAGCGCGACCGGACTCGATGGGGCCTATGGGTATATCACTGACCTCACCGGCGTGGACGAATTGGAGGAACGACTTGTAAAATTCAAACTCCTGACCGGAACCTCCTTCTACATACTGGACCCCGCTACCGGGGACTACATCAATACGTCGGGCGCGGCGGCCAAGTATTCCTCCGGTGGAAAAGTAAATACAGTGGCCTTAACCTCTTTCAACGACGCTTGCAATATAATAGGTATACAGCGCGGCAGCGTGACCATAATAACCTGGCGTACCGGGGATAACCCGTCTTCCGGGGACCTTGCGAATCTGTACTATTTCGAGGGCATAGAGGGTACTACAGAACTGAACGGCCAGATGTACAGTCTTACGGACACCACCGACGACGCCGAGGTGCACCCAAGGTCCATACTTCGTACAGTCAGTAACGGGGACGTGGACTCCTCAACCTGGGGGGCCTACGAGTCCGGCGGGTATGCCCTGCGGAATCGGGACTTACCCAGAACGGCGGCGTTTTATGAAACCCGTTTGGTAATGGGCGGAACTATGCTCCGCCCCGGAACCATATTCGGCAGCCGGGCCACCGGAGAATTCTCCTGCTGAAATCATGTAAATGCCCATTACGAGTACGATCATTTGCC
>CALMZU010000229.1 GCA_937870775.1 uncultured Elusimicrobia bacterium | reverse complement strand
ACCTTGGAGATTCCTACCCATCCCCGCAGTCAACCTCTGCAAATTCATGGACGTGTGTATACGGGTTGAGTTCTGATACATTGGGAGCATATGCTGGTTGCGCCCGCATAAAATAACCCCATGTCCAAAACCACCGAGGAGAAAATCGACGAGAGGGACGGAAGGAAATAATGCTACATCTCATAGTGTACTTGCTACTCGAACCGGTAAAGAGAATCCTCTCCGCACTACTCTATCCGGCGGTCTATCCGTTCCGCACAAGGCTGAGGAACTTCCATGTCAAGGTCTGGCCGGGTTATCTGTATGAGCCTGCGCGGGGCCTTCACTCCTTCCTCCTCTGGCTATTCCTCGACGACAGCATACGGATGGAGACCGGAGAGGATTGCGCGAACCAGAACACCAAGTATCCGTCGTGGGTTCTTGCCCTTAATTATCGTTGGCTTCGGTGCTATTGGTGGAGCGCTATCCGCAATAGCTTCGTGAACTGGAATAACCTCAACGCCTACTGCCTCGGGGAGTTCGTCAGCGAGAAGTTTCTTCTTGGCGCCCCCGGTGGAAAGAACTTCTACATCACGCGCAAGTTCACGAATGGCACACGGCCCTATGCGGAGTTCTACATCGCCGGGCGGTGGAACCAAGTCGGATGGCTTAAAGGCTCGTCGCGGTTTGAAATCGATATAATGAAAAAACGGGGGTAACGTGATGGGTATAAAGAACGAGGAGCATTACTTCAGAATGGAGCCTCATAAGCCTGGCGCTGACGGCCTTAAAAAATACGACGCCAAAACAAATCTCGAAATCCCTACTGGCAACAAGTTTGCGGCGCTTCATCAGACTTACATCGACGCGGCGGCTAAAAAGAAAGCCCTTGCGTTCAGAAAGAAAATCCGCTAGACTATTTTCAAATGGGACCGCATAGCATAGATCAACGGGTAACAGCCCTCGAAACGAAGGACACCGCAAACGAAAGCAAATGCGACGCCCGGCATGACACCGCTAACGTCCGCCTCGATAAACTGGAAACCGCTATGTGGGGTGAGAACCGCGACGGCGAAGGCGGAGTGGTAAACCGGCTGAATAGCACCATAACGAAAGTTGCTATCCTTACGGGTTTAACGTCCTTTGCGGGCAGCGCGGTCGGAATGGTCATAATTTCGCATCTGGCTTCTAAGGCTGGATTCAAACAGTAAGAGGAATCAGAAAATGGAACGGACTGCAAGTGAGATACGGCGCGCCTGTGCCGCTGTTCTAGCCCAAGAAAAATACGAGGAACTGGCAGATGGCACCACGTTCTGCAACCTCGCGGTGCATGATATATTGGCCCATCTCAGGTTGCCAGCGTTCTGTCTCTCCTCGGACACCGGCTCTCCTATGCTGGCAAACGACCTCGCGGAGAAACTGGAAACCCACTGCCGCGAATTAAATTTTGAGGAAGCGCACCGCCTGGCCCTCGACGGTGCCGTGATTATAGCTGCCATGAAGATGCCGGAACACGGCCATGTCGCGGTAGTTTATCCCTCTAATTACATGGCCTCCAGCGCCAAGTGGGGCCGTTCCGATATCCCTATGGTCGCCAACGTCGGTAAGGACAACGGGGTAATGCCCGCTAATTGGGCGTTCGGTGCGCGCCCCCGTTTCTGGCTGGTGGCCCTTTAATGTGGGCGAGGCTATGGAAATTACTCGGCCAGAAGATAACATGGACTTGGAAGTTTGCTTGGAGAGGGTCCACAAATGAAAAATCTCGCGATCGTCATAATGACGGCTGCATCTCTGTGGGGCTGCGCCACGATGGAGTCTCCGTACCAGATGGCCCCCAGGGTGCCGACGCAGATAAGCCCTACGGAGTGGAGGGGCGAGATACCCGTAAGATGGGGAAATAAGTAGGAGGAACGATGTTTAAGAAGATAGGCGAATACTACAGCACCCTCAAGGCGCTGATATCCATAAGCGGAGGAATAAAGAAGATGAAACTGTCTGAACTCAGCACGTCGTCGGGCCGCACCATGTGGCTCATGTCCATAGCCAACATAGCCGCGGCCTTCTGGGGCTTCATACCGGCCGATCTGGCCGCCGAGATAGTGGCCGTTCTGGCCGCGGTATATATGGTGTATCGCACCATAGCTCCGGCTCTTGAAGCCCTGGCTAAAATGACGCCTACCCCCAAGGACGACGCCATACTGGCGGAGATCGCCGCAGACGTTAAGGCCCTGACCGACAAGTTCGGCACCCCGAAGGACGCCGAAACCGCGAAGCCGGAATAACCGATTGCGAAGTTGACGGCATCTTCCGCATAAGCAGCGACAAACACGCCGTTTGGTTTTCATCCTAAAGACACAGACACTCGCATGTAGTAAGCCCCCGCTACCGTAGTGCGTCCCGAGTGAAAAGGGACAGCGCCATAAGGAATAGCGGGGGCTTCTTATTTATCTGAGTCCGAGTATTTGGCGCCGGCCGTACTCCGCAATAAGGAGTGCATCAGCGGTATTATCGGTTATGTTCTTGGATATAGAGGGCCAGAGGGACTTGGCCCTCAGCCGGGATACACGCTTAACCCCTCCGGTTAAGCACTGCATAGCCCCCTGCCAGCGTTGAGGAAACACATCTATCACTTCGAGTTTATGGGCCAAGACGGCGCCGTAGAGTAGTCCGTACACTTTTCCAAAGGTGAAGGCCCCCTTGCCTCCGTCGCCCTTGATGTATCCTACCTTTTCGAGATAGCAGACCCCATACCACGCCAGCCGGGCCGCTTCTTTAACAGCCTGTTCGGCTTCCTTTAGGGTGCAGTCCTCTAAGTCATAAAGGAACAGGGGCTGGCCGGCTGAGTTCAGCACGGCCAAGCCCCCTTTGGTTCCTGGGTCTATACCGAGGATCATGCGTGGCCTTCGGTCTTTATCTCCTTCAGCATATCGGGGTCGAGACCCACGGCCTTCTCGGTCGGGAGAGCTTTGCCGATATTGGGGTCCTTAGGCGACACGTTCTTCAGCAGCCTATCCGGATTCGACTCCTTTATGGAGCATTTGCACTTAGGGCATTTCGCCAGGACAAAGCCTGTCATTGTGAAGAACAGGCGCATAG
>CALMZU010000228.1 GCA_937870775.1 uncultured Elusimicrobia bacterium | reverse complement strand
ATTGCCAGCGCGGGAAAACGGCCTGCATCAACCCGCTGCGTGCTATCTGCAGGCGTATGCGCTGGTCGCGCATGATGTTGGGTTTCGACCAGCCACCGAAGAACATCCGCCACTCCGGGCGGTGGCCCCAGTACCAGAGCGGCGCGGCGTAGGATGCCAGCGTGGTTTTACCGGTGCCGGAGGGTCCCAGTATCAGCACCGGCAGGTGCGTATCGGCGTATCTCAACGCCTCGGCCACCGCGGCCCGCGTGGCTGGGTCGTTAGTGATGAATTCTTTGGAGAATATTCTGTCCGCCCTCTTGCCGATGTCGCCCTGCAGGTACCGGCCTATGATAGCCTGGATATTGGCCTCCTCGTTGCCCTTCACATAGAACTCTTTGCAGCCCAGGGCATACGCTTTGCCAATGGTCTCTTCGGTGTCGCAGCTAGACATCACCACAGTGTAGGCGCCTTTCGCCACGGCCAGCGGTATAAGCTTCAGACCCGAGTAATCGTCGTTCTCGCCCAGGAGCAGGTCCACGAAGCAGATGTCGTAATGCCCGGCTTTCAGCTTTCGCTCGGCCGCGGCTTTATCCGCGGCGAAGTCCACCGCCTGCCCGGACAGGTTACCGGCCATAACCTCGCGCGCCAGGCTGTTGTCTTCGATAACCAAGATCTTCAGTTTGTCCATACGGCCCCCCAGTCTTAAGATGATAGCAAAATATCCCAATATAGTCGCATTATGGGACTATTCGTCTCACTATGGGGCGAAAGCGTCTTATAGCAGAACAAGCTCTGTTCACACGCCGTCACGCTATCCACAACAGCTATTAGTCTCCGTCCGACGATAAACCCCGGTAAAAACCCGTTATCCCGGGCTTTATCTATTTCTGGCATATAAATTGCACCGCATTGTGTGCAAGCTGTAGAATGGGCTCCGGCCCGACTAAATCAAAGGAAGGAACACTAAACATGAAATACGAAGCCCCTGTTATCATCGAGACCACTGAGAGCGCCGAGGACAACAAGTCCGCGCTCGACCTCAACATCTGCGGCGGTGGCTGCATTAAGTAGTATACACTAGTCCCGGGGAGCGGACTATGCCGCCCCCCGGGGACTAGCATAGAGGCTCCGCTGCTTTGATATTCACTGATACCCCTGGGGCAAACAAAGATAAATATATGTCTGTCACGCGCTACTATAAAGATCCAAAGGTGGTCCTCCTGCAGAACGTTAACGGCGGGGATGCTGCGGTTCTGACGAATAAGGACAGCCATGCCTCGCGCGTATTCAAACTTAATTCTATTGGGGCGGAAATCATCTCCATGTTGGCGAGGCCACGTACTCGCGAAGAACTGATTGCGGCTCTGTCGGAAAAATACCCAGGCCAGGCCGCCGCAATAACCAGCGATGTTCCCGCCTACCTGGAGCAACTGTGCGCGGGCAGACTACTTAAAACGACAGAGGAGAAAGCCAGGTGCATCCTGCTCGTCTACCCATTCAGCCGCAAGAAAGAATTTACTGAGCCTGTGCCGCCGCTAGGGCTGCTATTGCTGGCAGAATCACTGCAAAAAGCGGGCCATTCCGTGGAAATTTATGATTTCCAGCTGCCGGGGGCCAGCATGCGTGATTTCTTTGCCCGGCTGGAGCAGATCCGCTACGACGCAGTCGGCTTCAGCGTCAACACTGTAAACGCGCACGAAGCCGTGATGCTGGCTGGCGCAGTCAAACTCTCCAGCCCTGATACGAAAATCATCTTCGGTGGACCGCATGTCACGTTCGAGTATGCACGCCTGCTTGCGGACCATCCGCAGATTGACTTGGCGGTGCTCGGCGAAGCCGAGAACAGCATAGCCCCCGCACTTGATTACCTTTTCTCCGATTTTACCGGGGACGCGCCTCCCGGTACGGCCCACATGGCGCGCTCTTTGCTGGTTAAAGGCGAAGGCGTTCCGCCGCCGGTGGACCTGGATTCTCTGGGGCTGCTGGATTTGTCGCGGGTGGTAAACCTTCGGCATCACCGCGACTATCCGGCGTACCCGCTGATGACCTCCAGAGGTTGCCCCTTCAACTGCGCCTACTGCGCCTCCCCAGCTTTTTGGGGCCGAACATACCGCCGCCGCGACCTGGAGAGCGTGATGCGCGAGGTGCGCCAAGCCAAAGAGCGCTACGGCTACCAAGTCTTCAAACTTGAGGACGACACTATCACTGCGGACCGCAAGCGGTTAATGGAATTCTGCAGGGCGATAAAGCACGAAGGCGTGCGCTGGGTAGCGCTTTCGCGTGTAGAAGCGATAGACCAGGAAACCGTGACCGCCATGCGCGCCTCTGGTTGCTACGCTGTCTTTACAGGGATAGAAAGCCTCGATGTCAAGGTGCTCGAAACCATTCATAAGAGCCGTAACCTTTCCGCGCAGGAGCTGGAGGAACGGGTGGACCTGTGCGTGAAAGCTGGCATGCGCGTGGACTTATCTTTTATCCTGGGCCTGCCGGGAGAAACCACAGCAACAGCCGCCGGCATGCTTGAGTTCTGCCGGCGGATAAAGTCGCGGTACTCCAACACTGTCAGCACGACCTTCAATTTTATAACAATGTTCCCCGGGACCGAACTTTCGCGCAGGGCGTCGGAGCTCGGCTATAGCCGCGTCAGCATCGACAGAACCGAATCGCTCATTGGTCCGACGTGGGCATCCCCGACAATGTCCGCTGGCGATATGTGGCGCGTATTTACAACCAATCTGTTAAACTATTCGGAGCTCAAGTATGCAACTAAATAACGGATACATCTACAGGAAATTTGGCGACACTTACTACGTGATCGGAGCCGCCGGCGGCAGCTTCAAGCTTCAGAACAGAGTGAGTTGCCTGATGTTCGAGGCCATGTTAAACGCATCCTCCCTGTCGGAGGCGCGTGAAAGATTTGTGGATGGCTTCGAGCCGGACCATCGCGTTGCCGCCGGAGCCGGTTTTGATAAGGTTGCCTGGCTTTGTAACGTGAAATACAGCATTTTCTGCTTTTCAGACAGAAAACCAAACCGCCGGTACGTTGAAAGCGATATTTTTCAGGAACTGTATCGGAAAGCGGGCGAACCCTCCCGTGTGACCCAATGCCACATAGAGCTTACCGACCGTTGCAACTTCAAGTGTTCCATGTGTTATCTAATGCCGATTACACGCCAGCAGGGCGGCCGTGCCCTCAACGCTGCGGACTTCACCCGTATACTCGGTCTCCTAGAGGCCGACGGGCTGATAGAGCTTACACTCACCGGCGGAGAGCCTTTTGCCAACCCGGAGGTTCTGGAAATCCTGCGCATCCTGGAAGGCCGCAACATCTTCGTCATCGTGAACACCAACGGCAGCATTCTTACCGATGAGCTGCTGGAGGCACTGCGTCGTATACGCGTAGGCAGTATTGAGATATCGGTTTATGGCTTTTCCGAGAATGAATACGAGAAGGTAACGGGGCGGCGGGCGTTAGCCCGGGTACTGGCCAATGCCGAACGCCTGAAGGCCGCCGGCCTGCCGGTGCGCCTGAAGTACACGCTGCAACAGGACAATGCCGGAGGCGTACGCGCCTTTAAAACATATTGCCTGCGCATGGGAATGCCACACGTGATAACCCGCGGTATACTGATGCCTGACGTGACCGGTGGTTGCACTCCGGCGCGCGGCCTGCCGCAGGAAGAGATTGAGAAGCTTTGCCTGGAAGGGGTGATAAATCTGCCCGAACCAAGCAAAACATGCAGCGTGGTAGGTTGCCGGCCAGCCAAATCGCGGCTTACGATAGATCCTTCGGGGGATGTTTTCCCCTGCGAGAACCTCCGTCTGAGGCTGGGAAACCTGCTTACCGGAAACACCTCGGAGTTGCTTGGGCCGGGCAACAGGCGACTGGCGGCCATAGCGGCCGTGCCGGCTCCGGAAGATTCCGCCTGTGCGGCTTGCCAGGTCAAAATGTTCTGCTCGGCGAAGGCGTGCCCGGCCGCCATGTATGCCGTCCACGGCCGGCTAGCCGGCCGTTACGAGCCCGCCTGCCGGCAAGCCGCGCTATTCGACAAGATAAGGAATAAAATGAAATGAAAAACATCGATACCGGTTCACTGGTCGTGCGCAAGTACGAACACGGAGGAAAACAGGGACGGTTCGTAATGTGCCGCCGCACAGGCGCGCGGTGTCTTTTGGAAGGAACTGCCGCAACTTTCTTCGACATAGCATCCTGTGGCTCGGAGGAGGCCGTACGCCGCTTTGGTGAATTGGCCGCATCCTTCGATGCGCCGCCGGAGTTGATTGCTGCGGACTATGATAGGTTCGTCGACGGCTTAGCGCACACGCTGAGCAAAACGGACACGAAGGAAACAAACCGCATTCTGCCTGCGCTCTGGGAACGCGGTATCACACCAATGGTCATGGTCGAGCTGCTGCATCCATGCAACCTAAAATGCTTTCATTGTTACATAGGACACCGCGGAAACGAAACACACCATCAAAGCCGCCTCGTGCGCGACCTACCCGCGCTCAAGGCCCGCCTAATAGAGATGGGCTGCGTGGAACTTACCGTGACCGGTGGGGAAATACGCCTGGTGCCAGAAATTCTCGACATTCTCTCGGAGCTCTCGCGTGATTTCATCGTTACCGCACTCACAAACGGCACTCTTTGGACTGCCGAGGAGCGGCGGCGGCTGGCGGCGCTGCCGCTCAAAGAGGTGCGCTCAACACTCTTCTCCTGGGACCCGGTTGTACATGATGCCATCACAATGGAAGCGGGCAGCTGGCTGAAAACTCTCGAGTTCATAACGGACCTAAAGCGCCTAGGCGCACCGGTCGGGGTCAACACGCCGGTGCTGGCAGCCAACGCCAACAGTGTGCCTGAATTGGTAAAGCGCTTGGCGGCAGAAGACATAGAGGTAGTGGTGGATGTGACGTGTTTTCAGGGACCGGGGACCCGTGACTGCCGTGCTTCATCAGCACAACTTGAGCCGCTGTTCCGAGCGGGCATCGCGCCCCGCCTAGAACGGCGTCAGTGCGTCGGAATACGGCACAAGGTGAGGATAGGTCCCGATGGTGCGATCTTCCCCTGCGAATATCTTTCGAATAAACTTGGCGACATCTTCGACGGCCGCACGATGCGCGAACTGCGGGCCACACCTCTCGCCCAGGGAATTATGGCCAAAATGGCCTCGGAACCGGCCGGCCCACAATGCGAGAGCTGCGGCTCCAAAGACGTCTGCTTCAACTGCATCGCGTTCAATATCGCCGAGAACGGCGACGCCGCCATACCAAGTTCTTACATCTGCGACCTGAACAGACTGTCTGGAATGGTGGCAAAAAAATGACAAAACTCGGCAGGGATTTTTGGTTGTACCGGTCCGGGCAGTTTATTTCCAGTCTGGGGGATATATGCGCAAGTATAGCCCTCGCTTGGTGGGTTCTTCATAAGACCGGTTCCGGTACGGCCATGGCATCCATCATGATGCCGGCAATGCTGTTACGTATTTTCAGCCTGCCGTTAATGGCCCCCCTCGGGGACAGGTTCTCCAGGAAGGCGTTGGTCGCTTACAGTAATTTCAGCTGTGCGTTTGCTTCCCTGCTCTTCGCGGCAATGGTG
>CALMZU010000227.1 GCA_937870775.1 uncultured Elusimicrobia bacterium | reverse complement strand
TTATCGAGTTATCGAGCAGCGTCCCCTATTATTTCATAAAATATAGGTATCGGATCTAGAGAGGTAATGATATGGCCAAGAACAAAGTTCTCCTTATAGTGCGCGACGGGTGGGGGATGTACCGCCCGGACAAGTACAACGCGGTGGTCAACGCCAAGACCCCCAACATGACCCGCTTCCTGAAGCATTATCCGAACTCCGTGCTGGAACCGGCCGGCGAGGCCGTGGGCCTGCCCAAGGGCTACCAGGGTTCCTCCGAGGTCGGCCATCTGAACATGGGCGCCGGCCGCATAGTGGTGCAGGAGCTCAAGCGCATAAAGGACATGATAGAGGACGGCTCCTTCTTCGCCTGCCCGGCGCTGAAGGCCGCGCTCGACAACTGCGTGGCCAAAGGTTCCGCCCTTCACCTGATGGGCCTGGTGCAGGACGAGGGCGTGCACGCCCACCAGGACCATTTGTACTCCATCATGCGCGAAGCGAAGAAGCGCGGCATCAAGCAGGTGTGGGTGCATTTCTTCGCCGACGGCCGCGACACGCCCCCCCGCAGCGCGCTCGCCTTCGTTAAGATGCTCGACGAGGTTATAAAGGAAGTGGGCAACGCCGCCGTGGGCACCATCTCCGGCCGCTACTATTCCATGGACCGCGGCGAGAAGTGGTCGCTCGTGGACCAGACCTACAACCTGATCACCAAGGCCGAAGGCCCCAAGGCCAAGTCCGCCGCCGAGGCGCTGGAGAGCGCCTATGCCACGCTGAAGAACCCCAACGGCCAGCCCATCGTCGACGAGTACATCCCCCCGACGGTGATAGAAGGCTATAACGGCATGAAGGACGGGGATTCCGTCATACACTTCAACTTCCGCCAGGACCGCGCCATAGAGCTCACCAAGTGCTTCGTCGAGGACCAGTACCCCGGCAGCCGCTGGAAGAAGTTCGACATAGCCTACTGCGGCCTCACCCGCTACTACGATTCGTTCAAGTTCAGCGCGCTGCCCCCGATGGACGAGGGCGGCGGCATGGACAATCTGCTGGGCCAGGTGATCTCCGAGGCCGGCCTGAAGCAGCTGCGCCTCGCCGAGACGCAGAAGTTCAAGCACGTGACCTCCTTCTTCAACGGCAAGCGCACCGCGCCTTACGCCGGAGAGGACCAGGTGGAGATAAAGGGCAGCTGGGACCCGGCCACCTTCGGCGAGCACCCGGAAATGGACGCCCCCAAGGTGCGCGAGCGCGCCCTGGCCGAGATAGCCTCGGAGAAGTACGACTTCATCCTCGTGAACTTCGCCAACTGCGACATGGTGGGCCACACCGGCATCTACGAGTCCGCGGTGAAGGCCGTGCAGGTCACCGACGAGGCCGTGGGCCAGCTGGTGAGCGCCGCTATGAAGCACGGCTACGTCACGCTGATCACCTCCGACCACGGCAACGCCGAGGAGATGTGGGACTACAAGATCAACATGCCCAAGACCTCCCACACCACCAACCCCGTGGAGTTCATCTACGTGGCCGAGGACGTCTCCGGCGTGAAACTGCGCCCGCACGACGTGCTCTCGGCGGTGGCGCCGACGGTGCTCCAGGTGCTGGGCCTGCCGCAGCCCGCGGACATGACCACCAAGTCGCTCCTGGCCTGATGTTCATAAAGCTGAAGGTGCACCCGGGCGAACGGCGGGACAAGCTGCTGAAGAAAGCCGCCGACGCCTACGAGATCTGGACCAAGGCCCCGCCCGAGCGGGGCCTGGCCAATCTCTCGGCCATCAGGCAGCTCTCGCTCGCGCTGGGCGTGGACGCCAAGCGCATCATGCTGATAAAGGGCGCCACCTCCCCGGCCAAGATAGTGAAGATAATATAGATTTCATTCGGCAAGTGCGGTATAATTCCTATTATGATCGACCGTAAAACAGCCAGGCTCATCGCCCTGGCCGGCCTGCTGATCTTCATCTCCACCATCATGGTGCTGCTGGCGCGCCAGTTCAACCTCGCGCCCGAGCGGCCCTCGCCGGCCTTCCGCACCTTCGGCCCGGAAAGCGCCAAGGTCAGCATATACGAGTACACCGATTTCGCCTGCCCGGCCTGCCGCCACGCGGCGCTGACCGTGGAGGAACTGATGAAGGTGTACGGCCCGGCCATACGCATCAGCTTCAAGCATTACCCGCTCTCGGGCATACACCCCTGGTCGGCGGACGCCGCGGCCTACGCCGACTGCGCCGGCGAGCAGGGCAAGTTCAGGGAGTACGGCGCGCTGCTCTTCGAGAACCAGGAAAAATGGGGGCAGGCCAAGTCCGCGCCTCCGGAATTCGCCGATTACGCCCGGAAGCTCGGCCTGGACTGGACCAGGATGCAGGCCTGTGCGGCCTCGCCCGAGGCGCGCCGGCGCGTGGCGCTGGACGTCTCCGAGGCCGACCTGCGCGGCGTGAACGCCACCCCGACGTTCTTCGTCAACGGCAAGCGCGCGGTGGGCCCCGGCCAGCTGCTCGAGCAGGCCAGGAACTTCGATAACCTCCTGAAGGGAGGCAAACAATGAACCCCGGTTCCGACAAGAAAGAGATCATAGGGCTGCTGGCCAGGCTGATCGTGGGCGGCGTGTTCATATACGCCGGCGTGGTGAAGGCGCTGGCCCCGGTGGAGGAGTTCGCCTACGCGATAGAGAGTTACCAGGTGATAAACGCCAAGCTCTCGCTGTGGTCCGCCTACCTCATGCCGTGGATAGAACTGTGGGCCGGCCTGCTCCTGGCCGCGGGCGTGTTCACGCGGCTGTCGGCGCTGTTCAACGGCGCCATGCTCGTTTTCTTCGAGCTGCTGCTCGGCCAGGCCTGGCTGCGCGGCCTGCCCGTCACCTCCTGCGGCTGCTTCGGCAGCACCGGCAGCAATTCCATAGGCCATGAATTCCTGCAGAACATAGTCCTGCTGGCGCTGACCGCCCTCGCCTTCAGGTACGCCGGGCTCTGGTCGGCCGACAGGCTGGTGGAGAAGCCATGAGGCGCGCGCTGACGCTGGCCGCCATAGCCCTCTGCGCCGGTTCGCTGTGCGCGCTGCGGCCCTATAACCAGGGCGTGAAGGCCAAGGCCTCCTGGATGACGGTCTCGTCGATAAAGACCGGCCGCCAGTACTACATGGAGGTGGCGCAGGACGGCCAGGCCCTGCTGCGCGAGGAGAACTCCAAGTCCATCTCCACCCGGCGCGGCGCCATAAAGCCGCAGCTCGTGAAGGATTTCTTCCGCGAGATCGAGAACTCCGAGATCATCAACTCACAGAACGTGAAGAAGAGCAAGATGGTCTTCTACCAGGGCGAGGTGCTCAGGATCTCGGCCTACATCAGCGGCGAACTGACCCTGACCGAGGCGCCGCTGAACAACTTCGGCGAGGCCTTCTCCTACGCCTTCGGCGAGGTCAAGAAGGCGGTGGACGGCCTGCCATTCGACGACAAGACCCGCGCCTTCCTGCGCGCGGTGCCGCTGGAGAAGGACGAGCTGGAGGCCTTCGAGGCCCGCGAGTCCAGGGACGGCGAGGGCGTGAAGCCGATAGAGACCTACGACCTGCAGAAGATAAAGCCGCTGATAGGCGCCATAAAGGAACCCAACCGGCTGATCCCCCTTGAGACCGAGGACGTGGTGCGCGAGCTGCGCGAGTTCGCCTCGTCGAGGCAGCTCTCCGGCCAGCGCAACGACTTCTACGTGCCCAGCACGCGCGGAACGTTCAAATGCGAAGTGCTCGACACCTCGCGCAAGGCGGAAGCGGCCGCCCCGGCCGCGAGGAAAAAGAAGCCCGCGCCCGCCGGCAAATAAACGCGGCTTTTTTTGTTAGAATACCCTTATGACAGAAGAACACAGGATAAAAGTGGCCGCCGTCGACGACGACGAGACTATACTCGAGATCTACGAGACCGGCCTCGCCGCCAACGGCTGCGAGGTGCGTTCTTTCGCGGACCCGAAGAAGGCCCGCGAGTTCTTCGCCTCCGCGAAGCCGGAGGAGATACCGGACGTCATACTGATGGACATCATGATGCCCGGCGTGGACGGCATCAGCCTGATGGGCGACATACGCTCGAAAGAGAACGCCGCCCACGTGCCGATCATAGCCGTCAGCGGCCTCAACGACGCCGCGACGCTCAACGACGCGCTGCTCTTCGGCGCGATGGACTACCTGGTGAAGCCTTTCGACCTGGACTCCCTCGTGGCCAAGGTAAGGAAGGCCGCCGAGTTGGCCAAGAAGCGCGCGCCCAAACCCTGACGCCTCCAGCGCCCCGAAGGACGCCGGCCGATGCCGGCGTTCTTTTTTTGTCCGCCTTAATATATAATATAAATAGAAATCCAAACATCCGGAGATATCATGTTGAAAACGCTGAAGGCAGTATTCACCCAGAAAACCGGCGAAGGCACGACCGAGCGGCTCCTGCAGCTCTCGTTCGGCTACTTCGGCCTCTACGTCCTCACCGGTTTCCTCGCCAAGTACTTCGACAAGACGCTGGGCATAGGCGGCACCACCTATACCGTGTACAATACGATGGGCAGCATGCTCATCCCCACCTCGCTGGTGCTGATCTGGGGCTGGTACAAGTTCAAGTCCAGCGACTACACCACCGTGCTCGGCATACGCATGCCGCGCGAGTTCCTCTACATCATCCCGTCGGGCATCTGCACCGCGGTCGTCATCCCCACGACGACGCTGATGTACACTCTCCCCATCTCCGTGATGGTCGCCATGATCATCATGCGCGCCAGCATCATCGTCATAAGCCGCATCATCGACGAGGCGCAGATACGCCAGGGCATCCTTAAGAAGAAGGTCTACTGGGAGGAGAACGTGGCCGTGGTCATAGCCCTCTCCGCCGTGGCCCTGCAGCTGCTGAACTTCAAGGGCGCCACCGCCGCCATGCAGTCCTCCGGCATCGGGGCCTTCGTCCCGGCGCTGTTCGTGTTCGACAAGGCCAACTTCGACTTCCTCGGCAACGCGGCCGCGATGACGATCCTGACGTTCTACCTCATCGCCTACACGATCCGCATCTACATAATGAACTATTACAAGAACACCAGGCCCAAGGGCGCGATATACGACACCAAGGGCTTCTTCGCGGTGGAGCAGGTCACCTCCTTCACCACGCTGGTGGTCGCCGGCCTGATCTTCTACCACGTCGTGAACAAGCCGGCCGAGATGCCGTTCACCCCCACCGCCGCCCCGGTGGCCGCCCAGGCCGCCGAGACCACGCCCGAGAGGAAGGCCCTCGCCGACGCGATGGCCTCGGCCGAAGGCCTGCTGGCCTCCGACACCTCCAAGTTCTCCGCCGAACAGCGCACCGCCGTCGAGGGCGCGCTGGCTTCCGGCCAGGCCCTGCTGGCCGACAAGAAAGCCGCCCCGGAGGCCCTGACGGCCGCCGCGGCCGCCCTGGAAACGCCGGTGAAGGACGTTAAGCGGAGCTTCGCGTTCCAGTTCTCCAGCGCCTTCCAGCACGCGCCGTCCAAGTGGCTTACCACGATGGTCTCCGGCCTGCCGTTCGGCATAGCCGCGTTCTTCTCGGTGTTCCTGTTCATGTTCAAGGGCCGCACCGCGACGTTCGCCGGCCTGGTGAACCGCCTGACCTCGCTGATAGCCGGCACCATAGCCACGCTGTTCGTCTTCTGGTTCATACCGGCGCAGAAGATGCCCAAGCCCGAGGACTGGGCCGGCCTGGTGCTGATGTTCATAGCCATATACTTCATAGGCCGCTCCGAGAAGAAGCGCGCCTGCGAACTGGCCAAGGCCCACGAGATAGAGGCCACCCCGGCGGAGGCGTCCTGCCCTCCCGCCGCCAACGGCACCGCCCCCGCCCAGAACTGACGGAGGCGGACATAAGGCCGGGGACGCGGGAACCGCCCGCCCCCGGCCTTTTTGATATGCGCATACTCATAGCCGAAGACGAGAAGAAGATAGCCGAGTTCATAAGGCGCGGCCTCAAAGAGGAAGGCTACGCCGCCGACCTGGCCCACACCGGGCCCGACGCGCTGAACCTCGCCGCCGAAAACCCATACGACCTGCTGCTCCTCGACGTGATGCTGCCCGGCCTCGACGGGATCGCCGTCTGCGAGCGGCTGCGCGGCGAGGGCTTCACCGCGCCGATCATGATGCTTACCGCTAAGGACCGGGTGGAGGACAAGGTGAAAGGCCTCGACTCCGGCGCCAACGACTACCTGACCAAGCCCTTCGCCTTCGAGGAGCTGCTGGCCCGCGTGCGCGCCCTGCTGCGCGCCAAGCCGGCAGACCCTTCCACCCGCCTCGCCGCCGGGCCTATAGAGTTGGACCTCGCCGCGCACAAGGCCATCCTCTCCGGCAAAACCCTGGAGCTCAGCGCCAAGGAGTTCGCGCTGCTGGAATACCTGCTGCGCAACAGCGGCCGCACCGTCACCCGCACGATGATAGCCGAGCACGTTTGGGACATCAATTTCGACACCGGCACCAACGTCATAGACGTCTACATCAACTACCTGCGCCGCAAGCTGGAAAAGGGCGGGACCCGCTACATCCACACGGTGCGCGGCAAAGGCTACATGCTAAAGGCCTGACATGTTCAACTCGGTGCGCTTCAGGATAACCCTGTGGTACGCGGCCGCCCTGGCCGTAACGCTGACCCTTTTCAGCCTGCTGGTCTACCACAGCCTGGCCAAGAGCCTCGACGAGAACATGGACCAGCTGCTGGCCTTCCGCGCCGAGGGCGTGGCCGACGCGCTGGAGACCTACCTGGAGACCGAGCGCATAGAGGCCGGCAAGTACACCGCGGCCGCGGCCAAGGGCGGCGTCTTCTACAAGATAGCCCCGGAGTTGGTAAAGCTGCACGCCGACGACCCGCGGCAGGCCTCGGTGGGCCTGCGCATAATGGACGCCTCCGGCAGGGAGCTCGAGAACTCCGGCCGCGGCGACGCGCCGGAACTGCCCGAGCGCACGCTAAAGGAAGCCCGCCGCGGCAACGCCGCCTACGACACGATAAAGCTCGACGACGCTTCGGGCGGCGAAGACCTGACCTTCCGCTCCTACGCCACGCCGGCCGCCGGCAGCGGCGGCACGGCCTACATAGTGCAGGCCTACCGCTCCACCTACCACACCCAGTTCGCGCTGCGGAACCTCCGGCTCATGATGGCCGCGCTGGTGCCGCTGATAGTGCTGCTGACCGGCGCCTTCGGCATGTTCTTCGCCCGCGTGGCGCTGCGCCCCGTGGCGGACATGGCCCGCACCATGCGCCAGATCACCGCAGAGAACCTGGGCCTGCGCCTGACGCCCCCGCCGACGAAGGACGAGATACGCGAGCTCGCCGACCTTTTCAACGCCATGCTGGGCCGCCTGGAGGACTCCTTCCTCTCGGAGCGCCGTTTCATACAGGACGTCTCGCACGAGCTGAAGACGCCGCTGACCATACTTAAAGGCGAACTGGAGGTGGCGCTGAAGAAGGCCCGCTCCGCCGGCGAGTACGCGGCGGTGCTGCAGAGCAACCTCGAGGAGACGGAAAAGATGTCGCGCATAGTGGGCGACCTCCTGACGCTGGCGCGTTTCGACAACCGCGAGATGCGCCTGGCGCGCGAAAGCGTTGCCCTGCGCGCCCTGCTGGACGGCCTGGCCGCGGCCCTGGCCCCGGCGGCCGAGGCGCGAGGGATTACCGTGTCGGTATCCGGGAACAGCACTGCGGTGCAGGGCGACCCGGAGCAGCTGGCCCGCCTTTTCCGCAACCTCCTGGACAACGCGGTGAAGTACGGCGCCGAGAAAGGCCGCGTGAAGGCCGAGGTGTTCTCCGACGACGGCCGCCCCGCCGTGCGCGTCACCGACGACGGCGCCGGCATAGACTCGGCCGACCTCCCGCACATCTTCAAGCGCTTCTACCGCGCCGATTCCTCGCGCAGCTCGTCGGGCTTCGGCCTCGGCCTGGCCATAGCCAAGTCCATAGCCGACGCCCACGGCGCCTCCATCGCCGTAAAAAGCCGCCCCCGCCGCGGCACCACCTTCACCGTCACCTTCCACAAAAGCGCTTAACAAGACCCCGGCGCGGGGCCTGGCATGGGGTCGGAACGCAAAACACGCTCGCCCACACCGTGGGCTCGCTCCTCATTCGGGCCCGG
>CALMZU010000226.1 GCA_937870775.1 uncultured Elusimicrobia bacterium | reverse complement strand
TGCCCGGCAGGTTCTCCTTCGGCAGGCGGTTGTTCATCAGCCCGGCGAGGCCGCAATAAAGTTCGTCGGCGCCGCGGTCAAGGAACCACTCGGCCTCGGCGGCCGATTTAACTCCCACCGTAAATCTCATCCGTCTAATCTACACAAATACCGGGGCGCGGTCAACGGCGGCCGCCGGGAAATGATAGAATACCCCGGTGCCAACGCAACGAGGGAAAAAAGAGCGCATAAGCGGCCATCTCTGCCTGCAGGCGGCCTCCACCTGCAACCTCTACTGCGCCTATTGCCAGAACCCGCCGTCGGGCAAAATGCCGCCGCTCGGTCCGGCGCTGGCCCGCATTAAGCGCGACCGGATAAAGGCCGTCAGCCTCGAGGGCGGCGGCGAACCCTCGGTGCGCCCGGACCTGCTCGCCACCGCGGCGAAGCTGCGCGCCGCCGGCGTGGAGCATATCATGCTCTCGACCAACGGGGTGGCGCTGGCGGACATGGAACTATGCCGCGAAGCCGCGGCCGCGATAGACCAGTTCACCGTCAATTTCCCGTCGCATTTGCCGGAGGTCTACGCCGCCGCCACCCGCAGCGTGAAGTACCCGCAGGCCGTGCGGGGCCTGCGCAACCTGCTGGACCTCGGCGTGCGGGAGAGGCTGCGCGTCTTCCATATAATCTCCTCGTTCAATTTCAGGGCGCTGCCCGGCTTCGCGGCCTGGGCGGCGGAGAACCTGCGCGGCGCGGGGCTGGTGAACCTCACCTTCGTGCGCAACGCCGGGCGGGCGCGCGGCGAGGACGGCATAGTTCCGTCCTACTCCGAGGCGGCGCCTTTCATAAAACTGGCGCTGGCCAGGCTGAAGCTGGCCGGCTTCAAGGCCGTGGTCCAGAATTTCCCGCTGTGCATGCTCAAAGGATTCGAGGGCTTTTCCTTCGAGTTCCAGCGCTGGAGCCGCGGCGACGCGGTCTTCGAGGAAGGCGTGGCCTCGGCGGCGGACTGCGCCGCCTGCGCGGCCTGCGCGCTCGCGCCGGCCTGCTTCGGGTACAGGACGGACTACGGGGAAATCCGCGGCTTCGCGGATCTGAAGGCCTCGCGGATAAGACCCTCCTCGATAAAACCGGAGCGTTTCTGATGCGCCTGGTCTCCTGCTACGCCGACAGGTCCGAGATAGCGCCGCTGGTAAAGGCCGGCGCCGACGAGCTCTACGCCTCGGCGCGGGGCCTCCCCTCCTTCACGCAAGCCGGCCTGCCGGACATGCGCTCGCTGCTGCTGGCGGTGGACGAGATACATTCGCTGGGCGCCAAAGCCCTGGTGGCCATGAACGCCGTCAGGCCCGCCAGGAACGAGGCCGGCATGAGGACCATCCTGGCGCGGGCCCGGTCGCTGGAGGCGCGCGGCGCTGACGGCTTCATAGTCGCGGCCCCTTCGCTGATGAGCCTGTTCTCCGGCGGCGGCATAAAGGTCCCGCTGCATATCAGCTCGGTGCAGCCCTGCTTCAATACGGCGGCGCTGCGCTTCTTCCTGCGCTTCGGCGCGAAGCGGCTGATACTGCCCAGCCAGCTGGCGCCGCGCGAGGCAGGGGACCTGATGCGCCTCTGCCGCGCCGAAGGCCTCGAGACCGAGATCTTCGACTACCGCTTCTTCGGCTGCGTCTACGTGAACGGCCGCTGCAACCTGCATTTCCCGCGCTTCCACACGGTGAAGCGCGACTTCAACGGCGGCTCGCTGTGCCGCCTCTCCGGAGGGACGCCGCTCAAGGCCGCGCCGGTGGACATCCGCCCCGGCGCGGAGGAACAGGTGAAGGCGTCGGCGCGCCGCGTGGCCCTGCGCATGGGCTGCGGCGGAGCGCCGCGCTTCTACAACGCGGCGACTTTCTACGATTTCTTCGGGATGGGAACGGGCTGGCTGAAGTACGGCACCAGGCTGGACCCTACGGCGGAAAAGGTGCGCAAGGTGCGCGCGATGAAGGCCATGGCAGGACTGGCGGAGGAACTGACCGCGAAGCACGGCGCCGCCGAGGCCAGGCAGAGGTTCATAGAGAAGATGACCAAATGGGAACTGCGCTGATGGAGAACGGCATAAGGCTCGCCGAGCGCGGCTCGGCCTGGCTGCGCGCGGGCGGCGGTCTCGACGAGGCGCTGCGCCGCTTCGGCTGGTTCTATTGCGGCGCCGAGTTCTGCGAGAACCTGCTGCCGACGCCGGGCTGGTACGCCCGCGAGGCGGAGTTCTTCCTGGGCCGCGGCGCCGCCGTCTGCCTGCTGACCCCGCCGGTGAGCGAGAAAGGCCTGAAGGTCCTGCGCCCGGTGTTCCGCGGCCTGGCGCGCCTGGCCCGCGCCGCCGCCGGGCGTATCGAGGTCACCGTCAACGACCTGGGCGCGCTGCAGCTGGCCCGCGAGACCGCGCCGGAACTGGCGCTGAACGCCGGGCGGCTGATATACGACAACGTACTGCTGGCCGACCGGCGCAAACTGAAGGTGCTCAACGGCGAGGCCGTGCGGCTGTTCGCCTCGCTCGGCGTGGACCGCTTCGAGATCTCCACCACCGGCAGGCAGCAGGAGACCAATTTCGGCGACGCGAAGGCTTACGGTTTCAGGCCTTCGGACATAGCCCTGACGCTGCATTACCCTTACCTGAACCTGACCAGCGGCCGCTCCTGCGTTACCGGCATGCCGGACATAGGCCCGGAAGATTCCCCGGCCGGCGTGGCCTGCCGCCGCGAATGCGCGGCCTGCGCCTTCGAGCTGTCCCACCCGTCGATAAACGAACCCCTGACGGTCAGGGGCAACACCGTTTTCCTGAAGTTCCCGGCGAAGTTCTATCGCAACGCCGACACGCTGCGCCGCCGCCGCATAGACCGCCTGGTCTACAGTCCCTTCCCGTAAAAAAAGAAGGGCCGGGCATATGCCCGGCCCTCCGCGCCTTGGCGCCGCTTTTACAGCAGTTCCGCCACCAGGGCGGCCAGCTGGCTGCGCTCGGTCTTCGTGAACGTCAGGTGGCCGTAGAGCTTCTGGCCCTTCATCCTGTCCACGATGTAGGTGAGGCCGTTCGACGCGATGTCCAGGTAGGGGTTGTCTATCTGGTACGGGTCGCCGGTCACGACGACCTTGGTGCCCTCGCCGGCGCGCGAGAGTATGGTCTTCATCTCGTGCGGGGTCAGGTTCTGCGCGTCGTCGACGATCATGTACTGCTTCGGGAGCGAGCGGCCGCGTATATGCGTGACCGAGGCGATCTCTATCTTCTCGTTCTGCAGCAGGTACTCGAACTTCTCTATCGCGCCCTCGGGGTGCTTCTTGTCCATGATGAACTCGAGGTTGTCGTAGATGGCGCCCATCCACGTCGAGAGCTTCTCCTCCTTGGTGCCGGGGATGAAGCCGATGTCCTTGCCCACGGGGACGATGGGGCGGCAGATGATGAGCTTGCGGTAGACGCTCTCTTCCACGGCCTTCTGCAGGCCGCAGACCAGCGTGCACAGCGTCTTGCCGGTGCCGGCGGAGCCCAGGAGCGTCACCAGCTTCACGGAATCGTCGAGGAGCAGTTCCATCGCGCAGCGCTGTTCCTTGTTGATGGGGCGTATGCCCCACGGGGACGGCTCGCCGCCGAGGGCGCGGACCTTGGTCGGGTCGGCCGGGTCCACGCGGGCGAGGGCCGACTTCTTGGCGTCGTCCTTGGAGCGCAGCACGACGAACTCGTTCGGCGTCATGTCCTTTTCGGGGCTGTCCGCGACGTGGTCCTTGTAAAGCTTGTCCACGACGGAGCCGGCCACGTCCACGGTGACCAGGCCGGGGTACAGCTCGTCGACGTTGACCTTGCCGGCCTCGTAGTCCTCGGCCTTCAGGCCGACGGCCTCGGCCTTCAGGCGCAGGTTGATGTCCTTCGTCACCAGCACCGCGCCGTGCTTCTTCTGCTCGTACCAGTAGGCGGTGTTCAGGATGCGGTTGTCCATCTCGAGCAGTTTGAACTCCTTGGGGAGCACCTGCTCGTGGTCCAGGTCGACTATCAGCGTGCCGCCGGCCTCGGTCTTGACGCCGGCGTTCAGCTTGCCCTTCGCGCGGAACTCGTCGAGCTTGCGCGACACCACGCGGGCGGCCTTGCCGCGCTCGTCGGCGGTATGCTTGAAATTGTCCAGTTCCTCTATGACGGATATCGGTATGACTACCGTGTTGTCCTCGAACTTCGTGAACGAAAGGGGATCGTGTATCAGCACGTTGGTGTCGAGTATGTAGATCTTTTTCATTTTTTTCTCCGTTGCGGAAGCGTTCTCCCTACGGGCTAATTCTAGCATAATTATCCGCCGGCGGAGCCCGGGCTTAAATGGGGGCGCCTAAAAATAGTAAGATATCTATATTAAAGCGCGGCCGGCCGACACCGGACGCGCCTCGGCCGTGTCTTAAGGATATATGAAGAAAATACTTCCCGCAGCGCTAGCCCTGACCATTTTCTCAGCCGCCGCCCGCGCGCAGTCCGTGCCCCCCGCCCAGCTGCCAGGCATGGACCCCGCCGCTTCCGCCGCCCCTTCCGCTCAGGCCCCCGCCGCCGACAGGCAGGCCTCCGGCGCGCCCTGGGAAGTCGGCGCCGTGGCGGTAAAGGGTTCCGTCAACATCAAACCCAAGGCCATACTGCGCACCGGCAAGGCCAGGAAGGGCAAGCTCTATTTCAAGGACTACGTCCAGCAGGACATCGAGGCCATCATGGGCCTCGGCAGCGTGGAGAAGGTCTCCGTGGACGTCGAGGACATCCCCGGCAGCGCGGTCTCGAAGAAACTCGCCGAGGCGGCCGGCTCCACCGTGACCGTGCGCGTGACCTACATCATAACCGAGAAGCCCATGGTGAAGACCATCACCGTCGTGGGCGCCAAGGGCCTCTCCAAGACCACGGTCAAGGACGAGATGGGCCTTAAGGAGAAGGATTTCTTCGACGAGCTGCGCGCCCGCGAGGACATGATGAAGATAACGGACAAGTACCGCGAGAAGGGCTTCATCGACGCGAAGGCGGATTACGACGTGAAGTTCGACACCGCGGCCCCGCTGGCCTACCTGACGGTCACCGTCATCGAGGGCAAGAAGGCCCGCGTCGGCGCGGTGGACATACAGGGCGCGGCCGGCTTCCCGGCCAAGAAGATAGTGAAGCAGATGAAGAACCGCCCCAAGAAGATCTACGCGCCGCAGGACCTGGACGCCGACCTGAAGGCGATAGAGGCCTTCTACAAGAACAACGGCTACGGCGAGTTCAGGGTAAAGTCCTCCTCCTCGGTCTTCAACTCCGACCGCTCCAGCGTGACGATAACCGTCGCCATCGAGGAAGGCGCGCGCCAGCGCTTCGGCGCCACGTTCTTCAGCGGCAACACCGTCTACCTGCCCAGCGAGCTGGAACCGGCGATAGACTACCGCCGCGGCAAGTACTACAACCAGGAGAGCTTCGAGACCACGATCCGCGGCATACAGGAGAAGTACGCCGACAAGGGCTACCTGAAGGCCTCGATAGTCCCGTCCAAGGAGCTCAACGAAAAGACGGGCCAGACCGACATAACCTTCACGATAACCGAGAACACCCAGGTCTTCGTCGACCACATAGACGTGGAGGGCAACAAGGCCACCAAGAGCTACGTACTGCGCCGCGAGGTCACGCAGAAGGAAGGCGAGGTGTTCAGCGCCTCCAAGATCCGCCGCAGCCAGGAGAAGCTGATGAACCTCGGCTTCCTCGACGACGTGAACCCGGTGCTCAACCCCACGTCCGACCCGGACAAGGTCGACCTGGTCTTCGACGTGACCGAGGGCAAGCCCGGCATGCTGACCGCCGGCGCCGGCGTCTCGTCGACGGACGGCCTGGTGGGCACGCTGTCGCTGTCGCACATGAACCTTTTCGGCCGCGCGCAGAAGATGTCCCTGTCGTGGAACTTCGGCAAGAAGGTGCAGGACTACTACCTGAGCTGGAGCACCCCGTGGATAGGGAACCACCCGACGACGCTCGGCGTGGACGTGTTCAACACCCGCCATTACAAACCCTACCAGGACACGCTCTCGGCCTACACCGAGAAGCGCACCGGCGGCAAGGTGACCATCGGCCCGCGCTTCGAGGAGGACAAGTACCACCTGACCACCTCGTACACCTACGAGAAGGTGCGCATCTACGACGTGGACGACGCCTACGCCGGCGAGCTTACCGAGGGCACCAGCGTGACCTCCTCGATATACGTGGAGTTCGCCCGCGACACGCGCGACAACACCTGGGACCCCACGCGCGGCAGCCGCACGTCTCTCGGCGTGGAATACGCCGGCGGCCCGCTGCAGGGCGAGGTGAACTACTATAAGCCCACGCTCTCGCACAGCTACAACCTGAAGCTCTTCGACATAGACGACTACCCGTTCGTGCTGTCGATAGGCAACAGGCTGGGCATGATAGGCCGCTTCGGCGACACGAAGACCGTGCCCGTTTACGAGCGTTTCTTCCTGGGCGGCGCGGACACCGTGCGCGGCTACTCGAACAACGGCCAGGTCGGCCCGCTCAACGGCGGCAAGGTCTACGACGTGATGAACATCGAGTTCAAGTTCCCGCTGGCGCGCGAGAAGCGCCGCACCATAGTGCAGTGGGCCTTCTTCTTCGACATCGGCAACTCGTGGGACAGCTTCGACGACGTGTCGGGCCGCTTCGGCACGCGCACCTCGGACCTGAAGGCCGGCGCCGGCTTCGGCATCAGGTTCACCACCCCGGCCTTCCCGATAAGGCTGGACTGGGGCTACGGGTTCAACCACAAGGCCGGCGACCAGCTCTCGGACATTTACTTCACGCTGGGCAGCCTGTTCTAGACGGCGGCAGGGAGGCCGGGCGCGGGCCCGGCCGGCGAGGATGATATGCTGAAAATACTGATAGCGGCGCTGCTGATGGCGGCGCCGATGCGGGCGCAGGCGCTGGAACTCCTCCTGGAGGAGAACCGCGGCGAGTCCGGCACGATAGGCTACGTCGATATCGACAAGGTCTTCAAGGAATACTCCGGCACCACCGGCGCCCGCGAGGATTTCCTCGCCGAGATCAAGAAGAAGGAAACGGCGCTGAACGACCGGAAGAC
>CALMZU010000225.1 GCA_937870775.1 uncultured Elusimicrobia bacterium | reverse complement strand
GTGCCGTCCTTGCGGCGGTGCCGCCACATTTCCGTCATGTCCGTCTGCACCGGCGCTATCGGCAGCTGGCGCCGCAGCCTCTCGTGCTCGCTCTCCGGCCTTATGTCGAATATGGTCATCGCGAGGAATTCCTCGCGGGTATAGCCGTAATGTTCTATCGCGGCCTGGTTCACCTCGAGGAACCTGGTCGTCTCGCGGTCGAAGACCCACATCGGCTGCGGGTTGGCGTCGAAGAGCAGCTTGTAGCTCTCCTCTGAGTCCTTCAGCCTGGTGATGTCGCTCCAGGAGCCGTTGACCTCGCTCTTGTTGTCGGCGGAGACCTTCAGCTGCGAGTGCACCCAGAAGTAGTCCCCGTCCTTGCGCCGTATCCGGAAGTCCTGTATCAGTGAGCCGGCCTGCGCCAGCTTGGCTTGCTCGGCCAGTACCCTTTCCCTGTCGGCCGGGTGCAGGCTGTTCTTCCACCAGCCCGGCATCAGGACCTCGGCCGGTTCGTAGCCCAGCATCTGTTCGGCGTTGCCGCTTATCCACTGGCAGGCGAATTTACCCGGCTCGCCGGCGAGCGTGAACAGTATCACGGGGTTCGCGTCCATCACGTGCGACAGCTGCGCCGCTGTTCGCTCCAGCGCCGCCTGCGCGGCCGCGCGGTTCTCCTCGGCGGAAATGGCGTCCAGCGCCAGCGAAACGTCGCCCTGTATCTCCTCAAGAAGCTTCATCTCTTCCCCGGTGAAGAAACCGGGTTCGGACGCGTAAAGCCCCAGCACCGCATAAAGGCGCCCGCCCTCCATCAGCGGTATGGCCGCGGAAGAGCCGTAACCGCGAGTCAGGGCGGCCTCCCGCCACTGTTTAAAATCCGGGTCCGTGGCAATGTCCTCCGACGTGGCTATGCGCTTGTGCGCCGCCGCCTTGGACATCGGGCTCACGGCGAACTTGCCGCCGGCGAGGTTTATCTTTATGGAATTCAGGTAGCCGTCCGTGAAACCGGCCGAGCACAGCGGCAGCACCCTGCCGGTGTCCTTGTCGGGCCTGCCGGCCCAGGCCATGCGCAGCCCGCCGGCCTTGACCGCTATATCGCAGATCAGCGTCAGCAGTTTTACCCTGTCCTTTTCGCGGAAAGCTGCCTGGTTCACCTGGGCCAGGAACTCGTAGAGCCGGAGGTTCTTCCTGACGTCGGCCTCGGCCTTCTCCAGCTTGCGCTGCAGCGCCGACTTGTCCAGCGCCTTGCGCGCGGTCTCCAGCAGGTTGTCTAGGAAGGCGGAGTTCTTTACTACGTAGTCCAGCGCGCCGGCCTTCATCGTCTCCACGGCCACGGTCTCGTCGCCGAGGCCCGTGACCACAATGAAAGGCGGCACAGCCACGGACTCGCGGCGCAGGCGGGTTATCAGCTCAAGAGCGCTGTGGCCGGGCAGCGAGTAGTCCAGCAGCATCAGTTCCGGCGTGCCGGACCGGAGCAGGGCCATGGCCTCCTCGGCGGTGGAGGCGCTGAGTATCTTCCGGCCCAGAGGTTCGAGGCGCTCGGCCTCGAGCCGGCATACTCCGGGATCGTCCTCGACGAGCAGTATCTGTCCGCCGTTATGGTTGTTTTGTGCCGACATCGTGTTCTCCAGTCGTTGAGGCCCGGTCCCGCCTGGGCATGGCGGGACGCCGGGCTATTGCCGGTCTCGGCGCGTTTCGTGAACAGTTATTGCGGATACCATCCGCGTGCCCCCCTGTCAGGACGGCTAACCCTGCCGCCCGCCTCAAAAAGTCCGGAGAGGAAGGGATTCGAACCCTTGATACGCATTTACACACGTATGCCGGTTTAGCAAACCGGTGCCTTCAACCACTCGGCCACCTCTCCATGCAACCGGGCTCCCTGGCGGGGCGCCCGCTGACGTCATATTATTATATAAAAAAGCGGCTTTGTAAACCTTATGAAAATGTTTTCTTCACGCCTTCGGCCAGCGGGGTCCAGCCTTTCCAGCCGGTGGCCGCCTCCCACTCCGACGGGCTCAGCGTCCAGTTGGCGGCCGAGCCTTCGCGCGCCTTGTCGCGGTTGAATACCGGTTCGGCGCCTATAAGCCACGAGGCCGCCTCGTACACGAGGCCCAGGCCCCACAGCAGCGGGCGCGGCATGTCTATCATCAGCGGCATCCGCACGCGCATGGCCTCCGAGAGCATCTTTATGAAGGCGTCCCAGCGGTACACCGTGTTCTCCCCCACGTAGAAGGTCCTGCCGTCGGTGGCCGGTTCGCCGAGCGCCTTTATCACCGCGGCGGTCAGGTCGTCGACGTAAATGAAGCTGAAGGAACCAGAACTTGAGCCGGGGTTCACCATAACGCCCTTGCGCACCCAGTCCGCTATCTTGGAGACCGCGTACTCGTTGGGACCGTAGACTATCGGCGGACGCAGTATGGTCCACCGCACCTTGGGCGCCAGGGCCTTTATGTGCTTCTCGGCCGCCAGCTTGGTGGCGCCGTAATGCGAAACCGGCTCGTCGGACATGGCCTCGGTGCGCGGGGTTCCGGGCTGCGCCGGGCCGCCGGCCGCCAGGCTGGAGACGTAGACGATCTTGGCGGGAGGGTTCGCCAGGCCCGCCACGGCGGCGGCCAGGTTGGCCGCGCCCTCGACGTTGGCCTTGCGGAACCCCTCGTAACTGCGGGAGAAAAGGACGGCGGCCATGTGCACCATCAGGGCGCAGCCGTCGGCCGCGCGGGCGAGCGATCCCTCGTCGGAGAAGGAGACCACCGCGTACTCGGCGCCCTCCAGCCTGCGCTTCGGCTCGCGGCGCGTGAAGATCCGCACGCCGTAACCCTGCGCCATCAGCGCGCGGGAAAGCGCCGTGCCTATGAAACCCGTGCCACCGGTAATGCCGACGATCTTCTTTTCCATATCCGGCCTCACTTTAACCTTTTAAGGGTCTTCTTCGCCTCGCGGCGCACTTCTTCCTTCAGTTCGCCCGCCGGGTCGGAGCCCTTCACCCCTACGCGGCGCAGCGCCGACCCGAGGTCCGCGCGGCGGGGCAGTTCCCCCGCCTTCAGGCGCTTCAGCGGGCTGACGCCGCTGTGCTGCGGCATAGTGGCCGCCAGCACGAAAGCCATAAGGCCGAGGGCCGCCGCGTTCAGCAGCGCCCCGGCCGGTTTGCTGACGAACTTTATAAGGCCGGCCCCGGCGCTTATGAAGACTATGAACACCGCCCACAGCGGCAGCGAGATCCACAGGTACCAGTTCCCGGCGGGGCCGGTGTCGGGGTAGAAAGCGAAGAAGGCAAGATGCACGGCCGCCACCGCGGCCAGGCGCAGCAGCAGCATTATCATACCGGCTCCTCCGGCTTGGCCGGCGGCAGCAGCGCCGGGTATTCCACTCCGACGTTGAGCAGGCCGAAATAAAGGTCTTTTTTCGACGGCACGCGGCCGTCCAGCAGCTTCTCCAGCGCGCTGACCCCGTCCTTCTGCGGCAGGAAGGACAGCGCGGAGAAGGCGCAGCCCAGCACGAAGACCGCGGCCAGGACGCCGCGCCAGGAGGCGGCCGCGCGCAGCGCGCCCGACAGGAACAGCGCCAGCGCGGACCAGAGCAGCACGGAGATAGCGGTGAAGGTCAGGCCCAGCGGGCCGGTGTACGGGAAGCAGACGAAGGCGGCCAGGTGCGCCGCCGCGGCGGCGATTATCAGGGCGCTGGCCATATCAGTCCATCGCCTTGAACTCGACGTGGACGGTGAGCTTGTCGTCGTAAAAATCGTCGGGCAGCGGCGCGAAAGGCGCCGAGCCCTGTACCGAGGTCTCGGCCGCGTAGTCGAACAGGCGGTTGCCCGAGGACTTCTCCACCGCCACGCCGCGCACCGAGCCGTTGCGGGTTATCGTGAAGCGCACCGTGCAGCGCAGGCTGCCGCCGGAGGGCATCTTCTCCGTCCAGGCGTTCCACAGCGACTCGCGCACCTGCGTGATGTACCAGGGGTAAGGGAAATTGGCGGCGTCGGTGACCAGCGGCGTGCCGTTGTCGCCGGCGGGACCGGCGGGGCGCTTCTCCTCGTCTATCAGTTTCGCCCCCCCGCTCAGCACGCTGGGCTTAGGCAGCGCGCCCGACGAGAAATCGTCCTCGTCCTTCGGCGCGGCGGGCCGGGCCTTGGCGGCCGGCGCGGCCTTCTGTTCCCTGGCCGGGCCTGCCTCGGGGCTGCCCTCGGCGGCGGCGGCCTTCTCCATGGTCACCACCTTGGACGGGCCGATGAAATCCACGTAGTACGCCTCCTGCTTCTTCACGCCCGGCAGACCGCGCGCCAGCAGCAGCAGGCCCGCCAGCAGCAGCAGGTGCGCGGATGAGGAGTAGATCAGGTAGGAGCGCATGTCTTGTCGGCGCTAGTTCTCGGGTTTCACCGCTATGCCGATCTTGCCGGCGCCCAGCTTTTTGGCGGCGTCGAAGACGGCGACCACGCGCTCGACGGGCACCGACTTGTCCGCCTCCACGAGCACGGTCTTCTTGTAGGACTTGGCGAAGCGCAGCATCAGCTCCTTCTCGAGCGACTGCATCCTCACCGGCTTGCCGTCCACGGCCAGTTCGCCGCCGGCGGAAAGCTGCACCTTCAGCACGTTCTCGTCGCCGCCCTTAATTCCGGTGGAGGCCTTCGGCAGGCTCACCTGTATCTGCGACTGCACCAGGAAAGGCGTGAGCACCATGAAGATGATCAGCAGCATCAGCGAGACGTCGATGAGCGGGATCATGTTGATCTCCGCTAT
>CALMZU010000224.1 GCA_937870775.1 uncultured Elusimicrobia bacterium | reverse complement strand
TTCAACATCCTGCTGCAGATCATGGACGAGGGCACGCTGACCGACAGCCTCGGCCATAAGGTAAGCTTCAAGAACGCCATCATCATCATGACCTCCAACGTGGGCGCGCGCATGATCACCAAGGGCAAGACCCTGGGCTTCATGCCCGCCGACGACAAGGAGAAGGACTACAAGGAGATGAAGGGCACCGTGATGGACGAGGTGAAGCGCGTCTTCAACCCCGAGTTCATCAACCGCCTCGACGAGGTCGTCGTGTTCCGCCCGCTGACCGAGGAGGACACCGAGAAGATCCTGGAGCTGAACCTGAAGAAGACCGAGAAGAAGCTGGCCGACAAGAGCGTGAAGTTCGACATCACGCAGGCGGCCAAGACCTTCCTCGTGAAGAAAGGCTTCGATCCGAACTACGGCGCGCGCCCGCTCCTGCGCACCGTGCAGAAGTACCTCGAGGACCCCATGGCGGAGTTCCTGCTGAACAGCAAGATGAAGCCCGGCGCCGCCGTGAAGGTGGACTACAAGGGCGAAGGCGACGCGCTGGACCTCCGCGTGGAGTAAAAGCCCCGGAGTTCCGACGTGCAGCCCCGCAGCGAGCACCGCTACCAGAGCCGTCCCGCCGTCCCCGCCGCAAGGCGGGGCGGCGGCGTTTTCGGCGGCCTGGCGGGCAAGTTCGCGGCGGCGCTGCTGATAGTGCTGGCCGGTTTCGGCGTGTACTACGGGGTCTCGGTGTTCCGCGACCGCGTGACCCCGCCGGTGGAGCCGCCCAAGGCGGTGGAGTCCCCGATGACCGAGGCCGAGTGGCTGGAGATGACCTCCGCGATGGAGGCCGCCTCCCGCTCCTACCGCGGCCGCGTCGGCATCTACCTCAAGGACCTGCACACCGGCAAGACCTGGGAGTACAACCCGGACAAACTTTTCCCTTCGGCCAGCCTGATAAAGGTGCCGATCATGGCGTCCGTCTTCGAGAAGATACGCCTCGGCGCGATAACGCTGGACACGCAGATAACCCTGACCCGGCGTGAGCGCGTCGGCGGCTCGGGGTCGCTGAAGTGGGTGCGCGACGGCACCAGCCTCAGCGTGATGGAGCTGATCTACAAGATGATCACCGAGAGCGACAACACCGCGACGCGCATGCTGATAGATTACGTCGGCATGCCGTACCTGGACTCGCAGTTCAGGCGCCTCGGCCTCGTCTATACCAACATCACGCAGGAAGGCATGAGCCTGACCGGCGGCCGCGTGAGGCGCGAGAACTACACCACCGCGCGCGAGATGGCCTCGCTGCTGGAACGCATCTACGACGGCGAGCTGGTGAACCGCGAGGCCAGCGAGTTCATGCTGGACGTGCTCAAGCACACCAAGAGCCGCAGCCGCCTGCGCAAAGGCCTGCCGATGGGCTGGGAGATAGGCCACAAGACCGGCCTCTTGAGGCGCGCCTGCCACGACGTCGGGATAGTGTTCTCGCCGCGCGGCGATTACGTAATAGCGGTGCTTACCAGCGAGGCCCCCAACTACACCGCGGCCAAGAATTTCATCTCGAAGGTGGCGAAGGTCACCTACCGGTACTACAAGATAGACTCCGACTACGCCGGCGGGGAGGGGGAATGACGCTCCCGCGCCCGCCGAGGAGGTTCGTGCGGCTGGTGCTGGCGCTGCGGGTCTGCTGGCTGGCGCCGGTGACGCTGATGGCGCTGGCCTACGCGGGCTACACGCTGCTGTCGGTGCTGCACCTGATGCGCTTCAACGCGGCCGCCGCGTTCCCGGCCTTCCTCAATTCGCTTTTCGGCCTGGCGCTGGCCGCCGCCTTCGTTTATTTCACGTGGCGGATGTGGCGCAAGACCTGGGACATGCTGACCGACCGGATAATACCGGAGCCTTCGGCCCCGTTCTGGCAGGCGGCCTGGATAATCCTCGCCGTGATACTGCCGCTCCTGGTGGTGTGGCCCAAGGTCCAGGACCTCCAGCGCTACGGCGGCGAGGGCGCCAACAAGGGGGCGCTGGCCTCGCTGCGCATAGCGGCGCAGGAGTACAAGGACGCCCGCGGCTCCTGGCCTTCAGGCCCGGAAGAGCTGGTGAAGGCCGGGCTGATCAGGGCCGTGCCCGTGCTCTGGGACAAGAGGGGCGCGGGCTTTCCGCACCCGCCCACGTCCTCGGTCTCCTCCTCGTCCGCGCCGGGCGATACCGGCGGCTGGGCGTACTCCGTCGCAGGGGATTCGGCCCCGCTGATCTTCATAGACTGCACTCACGCGGATTCACGCGGTACGGCCTGGTCCTATTATTGACCGGGAACGGATAACATATGGAAAACAAAGCCCTCGAACTGCTGGCCCCGGCGAAAGACCTCGCCTGCGGCGTGGACGCGGTAAACTGCGGCGCCGACGCCGTCTATATAGGCGCGGAGCGCTTCGGCGCGCGCGTCTCGGCCGGCAACACCGTGGCCGACATAGAGCGGCTCGCCGCCCACGCGCACCGCTACCGCGCCAGGGTGTACGCCGCGATGAACACGATACTTTCCGACGAGGAACTGCCCCGGGCCGTGCGCATGGCGCGCCAGCTCTGGGACGCCGGCATAGACGGCCTGATAATCCAGGACATGGGCCTGCTGGAGGCCGGCCTGCCGCCGGTGCCGCTGATAGCCAGCACGCAGTGCCACAACGATACGCCGGAGAAGGTGCTGTTCCTCGAGAAGGCCGGTTTCAAGCGCGTGATACTGGCGCGCGAACTGACCCTCGAACAGATAAAGGCTATACGCGCCGCCACCACGGTGGAGCTGGAGAGCTTCGTGCACGGCGCGCTGTGCGTGAGCTACAGCGGCCAGTGCTACCTCAGCTACGCCCTGGGCGGCAGGAGCGGCAACCGCGGCGAATGCGCCCAGCCCTGCCGCAGGCTCTACACGCTGAAGGACGCGGCCGGCGAGGTTATTGCCGGCAACAAGCATCTGCTGTCGCTGAAGGACTTCAACCTGTCGCGGCGCCTCGCGCACCTCGCGGCCGCCGGCGTGACCTCTTTCAAGATAGAGGGGCGCCTGAAGGACCGCGCCTACGTGCGCAACATCGTCTCCTACTACCGCCGCGAGCTGGACAAGGTCATCGAGAAGAAGGGTTATGCCCGCCCCTCCGTCGGCAGGAGCTTCGCCGCCTTCGACCCGGACCCGGCCAAGACCTTCAACCGCGGCTACACCGAGTACTTCCTCGACGGCAACCCCGCCGATATCGCCTCGCCCGACACGCCCAAGTTCGTGGGCGAGCCGCTGGGCCGCGTCTCCGACGTGAAACTAGGCTCTTTCCGCCTGAACCGCGCCGAACGCCTGCACCCCGGCGACGGGATCAGCTATTTCGACAGGAACGGCGTACTGGCCGGCTCGCTCGTCAACGGCGTGAAGGACGGCCGCGTGCGCGTGGACAACCAGAAGGGCCTCGAGAACGGGGCCGACGTGTACCGCAATCTCGACAAGGAGTTCATGAAGGTCGTGGAACGCGACGGCGCGCGCCGCCTGTTCGGCGTGAGCCTGGAGTTCTCGGACTACGAGGGCGGTTTCACGCTGAAGGCCGTGCACGAGGACGGCCGCTGCGCCGAGGCGAAGCTGCGCGGCGTAAAGGCGAAGGCCGAGAAGCCCGAGCAGGCGCTGGAGACCATAAAGAAGCAGCTCTCGAAGCTTGGCGACACCGGTTATTACCTGAAGTCGCTGGAGCTGAAGCTGTCCAGGCCTTATTTCATACCTGTCGGCGCTTTGAACGACCTGCGCCGCGACGCGCTGGCGGCGCTGGAGAAGGCCGCCGGTCCCGCGCCCGCGCGCGAGGAACTGCCGGTGAAGCCCACCAGCCATCCTTACCCCGCTGCGGAGCTGGACTTCAGGGCCAACGTCTTCAATTCCAAGGCCGCCGCCTTCTACCGCCGCCACGGCGTGAAGGAGATAGCGATGGCCGCCGAGGGCGGCGCCGACCTGGCCGGCAAGCCGCTGATGACCACCCGCTTCTGCATAAGGCGCAGGCTGGGGCTGTGCCGCAAGGGCAAGGAAGTGGAGCCGCTCTACCTGGAGGACCAGGACGGGCGCCGCTTCCGGCTGGAGTTCGACTGCGAGCGCTGCGGCATGCGGCTTTTCATGGAACCGAAGAAGCCTGAAGAGAAACCGCCGGAAGAGAAGCCTGCCGAATAGGGCCCTTGCGCCGGACCGCGGCGTCCGTTATACTATTGCCGCGGGAGACCGTATGAAGACGCTGGCCTTTTCCTTATTATTGCTGGCCGGGGCCGCCTCGGCCCAGGAGGACAAGCGCGCCGAGTTCCTGGCCGCGCTGGATTCCGGCCGTTATCCCGCGCTCTCCTATTTCGTGAACAATATCGGCGGCGGGCGCGACGGCGCGCAGGCCGCCGAGTTCGCCCGCTACCTGCCCGATTCCGCGTCGGCCCGCCGCAACATGTACCAGGGCATGGAGATGCTGGTGCGCGGCGGCAAGCTGGACAAGAACGGCGTCAACATCCGCCGCGAGCTCGGCAAGCTGCCGGGCGCGCAGTGGCATTTCGTGCTGAACCTGGAGCGCGAGAGGCGGGCCCTCTACGACCGGCTGGGCTGGGGGCCCGGCGGCAACATCCTCCAGAACAGCGGCGGGCTGGTGGGCATAAAGGTGGAGCCGAGGCTCTGCTCCGACCGCAGCTCCAAGCTGGCGGCCGCCATGGCCCCCCTCGAGAAGGACCGGCTTTTCCGCGCCTGGAGCACCGAGGAGATCACCGCCAACATGATCACGGTGCGCGACAGCCGCGGCCTGCGCGACGAGCTGTACGGCGGCGTGCACTGGGCGCCCTGCTTCCGCTACGACGACGGCCGCGTGCGCGTGGAGCTGGTGGCCGACGCCTGGGCCAACGCGCTGGTGCCGGCCTATACCTGGTGGTACGATTTCGACAGGGATACCCACGACTACCTCTACAGGGCCGGCGGCCGCGACTGGTGCGGCGAGGCCATACTGGAGAAAGCGGTGCAGGCCCAGATAGCCGCGCGCCGCGCCGCCGAAAAAAAGACCTCCGCGCCTTCCAGTCCGACGATGAACAGATTGTCCGGCTCGCCTTTCTGACCGGCGCTTCTTCGCGCCCCCTCCAAAGTTATAGAATATAGGCGATGACACTTCGCTGCGAGCTTAACATCAACGGCGGCAGCCGCCGCGTCCTCATAGTGGGAAAGGAAGAGGAGACCCCGGAGCACCTGGCCCTGCGCCTGGCGGCCGCGATACTCTTTTTCGACGGCGACCCGGCCCTGGAGGCCGGGCCGGACGACCCGCTGCTGGCCGACATAGGCTTCCAGCCGGACCTGCTGGTGCCGGACGGCGTAGGCGGCATAAAGGTCTGGGTAGAATGCGGCAACGTGGCCGAGAACAAGCTTATCAAGGTGGCCCGGCGCATAAAGGAAGGCCGCCTCGTCGTCCTTAAGGAAAGCGTTGAGGCCGCGCAGCGTCAGCGCGTGGTCGTGAACGCCGAGGTGCGCAACCACGAGAAAGTGGACGTCTGGGGGTTTCCCCGCGCGGATTTCGCCAAATGGATGGCGGCGATCAAAGAGACCAACTACATATACGGCGAGGCCTCCGGCCAGAGCCTGAACCTGGTGCTCAACGAAACGGCTTTCAGCGTGGACCTGGTTTCCTGCTCCTAGGACCAAGGTCCCGGCCGGCGCCGGGACCAATGGTACTGGCGCCCGCCCGGTCCGCTGCTATAATATAATGCGGTAAAACCAAATCAGGAGCTGCTGATGTCTTCAAAGAACATTCGGCTGTTATTTTCCGTTCTCGCCTTGGCCGTTCCCGGCGTTTCAGTACAGGCCGGCGACGCGCTGGATTCCCTGAAACTCCAGGCCGGCGGCATAGATCTCGCGATACCCGCTCCCTCCGGCCAGCGCCTGGAGAACTCCCCGATGTACACCCGGGCCCGCGCCGACTGGCAGGCCGCCAACAAGCTCTATTCCGATCCCGTTTTCAAGCCGAAGAAGCAGCAGCGCGTCGACACCGCCGGCAGCAAGCTGATACTGCTGCAGGGCTTCCACTGGTACGCCGACGACTACTGGTACCACCCGCCGCGCGGCTGGTGGGGCGTGCTGGCCGACAAGGCGCAGGACGTGGGCCGGGCCGGCTTCGACCTGGTCTGGTTCCCGCCGGTCTCCAACGGCAGCTACTATCCCAACCAGTGGTACAACCTGGATTCCCAGTGGGGCAAGAAGGACGAACTGGTGCGCGCGGTAAAGGCCATGCACTCGGCCGGCGTGAAGGTGGTGGCCGACGTGGTGCTTAACCACCGCAACGGCCTTAAGGACTGGGCCGACTACGTTAACCCCGACTGGCCGACCACCGTGATAGTCCGCAACGACGAGTGGCAGGGCTCCCCCAAGAGCCTCTACGACGACGAGGGCCAGGGCGATTTCGGCTGCCGCGACCTGGACCACCGCGACCCCATAGTGCAGAACGACACCAAGGTGTTCATGCGCTGGCTCAAGAACACCATCGGTTTCGACGGCTGGCGCTACGACATGGTGAAGGGCTACCCGGCCTACTACGTGCAGATGTACAACGAGGCCTCGAGCCCCGTCTTCTCTGTTGGAGAGTACTACGACACCAACCGGCAGATGATGACCAACTGGATCGACGGCACCGACAGCAATCCCGGCAAGACCGACGCCTCCACGGCCTTCGACTTCACCACGCGCTACAACCTGGTGGGCGCGGTGGAGAGCGAGCGCTACGAGGGCCTGAACGACAACGGCCGCCCGTCGGGCCTGATCGGCTGGTGGCCGGCCAAGTCCGTCACCTTCGTCGAGAGCCACGACACCTCGCCCCGCGACGAGAACTTCATGGCCAACGCTTCCGCCGAGTACCGCACGCAGCGCCTGATGGGCTACGCCTACATCCTGACCCATCCCGGCATCCCGTGCGTTTTCTGGCCGCATTTCTACGACTGGGGCCAGAGCGCCCACGACCAGATACAGAACCTGATCAACGTGCGCAAGCGCGCCGGCATCACCTCCACCAGCCGCATGGCCATACTGGCCGCCACCAACGAGCTGTACGCCGCGGTGATAGACGGCGAGAACCAGCGCGTGGTGGTGAAGATAGGCCGCAACTGGGGCTGGAACCCCGGCAACGGCTGGGACATAGCCGCCTACGGCGAGCGCTACTCGGTCTGGACGCAGAACCTCAAGACCGCGGCCCCGCTGAACCCCTCGTACACCAACGACACCGCCAAGTACTGAGGACCGGCGTGAATAAAAAAGCCCGCTCCGGCGGGCTTTTTTGCTTTTAGATATTGCCTGTTGGGGATTTGTTATAATTAGTGCGGTTTGGAGCATCTCGGGGCGCACCGTATGCCATATTCCCAGTCGGTAATAACGCGTCTATTAATCCTTCATTTTCTGCTGGCCATCCCCGCCGGCGGGTATTGCTCCAGCATCGATGAGATGATGGACAGTATAAAGCGCAAGATCTCGTTGCCATCCCTGCAAGATTCCCTGCCTGACCAGGTTGACGCCTGTGAGGCATCCGCGAAGAAAGCCGATGAACTGAAAGTGCTTGAATCATCCATTCCCGGCAAAAAAGAGTTCGCCGCCGAATGTGAGACGGCCCGCAGCGCGGCCTACTACGCCGAGCAATCGGCGCTTGAGGAAAAGAAAAAATTCCTCGCTACCCATCCTGAATTTGCCGCGGCGCCGAAGTATGCTTCCTATTTCGGGATGGACGAAAAGAAGAATGCCATAATAGCTCATTTAGATCAGGATGCATCGATCTGCGCTAATATAATTTCCATGCTTTCTTCGGAAGGTTCTACCGGAGCCTGGGATTGCTCCCGTTTCGCTGAAAAATCTGTGCGCGCTGGCTGCTCAAGCACGAAGCAGAAGGCCTTCGGCGTGGTTAACGGGGTTCTTTCCAAGGCCTCCAAGCTGGCGCGCGACCTCAAACAATGCATCGTTGTAAATAAGGTTCCGGGCTCATGCCGCGCCCTTGTGCGCTTGACGGATAACTGCGCAATAACGGGCCGTTCGTTGTGGGGAGGCGTTTCAATGCCGTCTGCAGTATTCGATTCTTATCGTATCGACAAGAGTTTGCTTGATTCCGGCGGGGACATCTGCGCAATGAAGAAGAAAGAGTACCTGGCGCTTATAGACGACTATGAGCGAAGCAAACTCTCGGCGGGAGATACGCTCCCGGATAAGCCGGGAACGCAAGCGTTAAAGGCCGAGTTTGCCGGGATAGATGGGAAATATGAGACGGCGGTGCTGAGGAACCGGCAGGCTTCTGCCCGGGCAGAGACTGCCAGGGGGGAACTCTCCGTAATGGAGGACAGACGTAAAGAACTGTTAAGCTCCATAAAAACTGATAATGTTAAGTGCTCGCAACAGAAATGTGCGGCAGTTATAACCCCTATTGGCAGGCCGGCGGAAGGGTATAAGATAACCGGCTCCCCGCGGATGCCGGTAATAACGGCGAAGGCAAAACCGGCGGGAGGAGAATGGACTTACCGTGTATCCTGGTCTTATCACCGGGTTATCTGCAATTACCCGCCGGACCTATCTGTAAAAACTTCAGGCGACAGTTTTAACGGTGCTGTATATAATGACAAGATATTCGGCGGCAATGTGCTGCTTACTTATACCGCGGACTGTTCTGGGAAAGTTTCAGCGGTTTACGAGGACACAATATCCGGGGATGAGCCTGATAATAAAGCGCAGGTGCAGGAGGAGATACTGGCGCAGGTTAAAAAGTATCCTATCCTTGACGCGGCTGCCGATTTTGAGATATTAAAGGAGATAGTCTGTAACGAGAGCGAGTATCACCAGTTTTCTCCCAGCGGGAGCGGTTTACCGTATACCGCCAACGAAATGGATATAGGCCTCTTCCAGGTGCGTACCACCCCTACAGTGGAAGACCACTGCGACGCGGCTTGGAACTGGCGGCACAATGTTTACAGGGGTGTGAATATTTATGTGCAGAAGATGAAGGGGGCGCAGAATCATCATAAGTCAGAGGTGGACAAGCGGTATGGCGATAACACGGATTTACAGAAGTGTATATCGGATAAGGTTAAAAAATTTATTAATCTGAAAGGCAGAAACATTGCTGATGAGGCTGCGTTGGATGCCGCTGTGAGCGTTGTATCTCAAACTATTTATTCAAAGACGAAGATAGATGATAAGATCTTGATAACGCTAAAAAAAATCCTCGATGAAAAAGCAATTATAGAGTTGATGGCGCTGAAAAAAAGTCTAGAGGCTATCCCGCCGGCGTTGACAACAGCTCCTGACGGTCCAAACAGGACTGTTTCCGAGATACAGGGCGAGGCTATACGCCGCTATAACGGCGGGCGGGAGCATAAGTTTGAAGTGGACAGAGCCTTATATGAGACTTGTGGCGGCTACTGGAAAATTCAACCTAAAACAAAGGCCGAGAACATGAAATATGTGAAGGATGTCCTGAGCCGTGATGGGAACTGTGTTAAGAAAGGTAACTGATATGATAAAACTATTCTGCTTTTTGTTGTTCTGGCTGGCGCAATCAGCCAGCAGCGCACCGTATGTTTTCTTCGCCGGGCCGCACGAGTACCCGGCCGGCGACTACGGCATAATAGATTCCTCGGACGTGGTGGTAAGCACCGGCAACATATTAAAAGAGCTCACAGAGTTCGGGCAGTCCCACCCGGAGGCTTATTTCCCGGAATCGCTGGGGGAAATAGGGGATTTCCTGCTGGACCGTACCCATGACCGCATAATTTTGTTCTACGGCAAGCCGGACGAGGAATATTACGGCATGGCCATACTGCGGCTCAGCGACAGGTCATATCTGAAGAATCTTCTGCTGTATACCCCATGGGGGCATAAAGAGGCGTACGTTAATTCAGCCGGCAAGATATATTTCAACGAATACAATCCGGAAACGAACCGCGATGAAACCCATATATATGAGGCCTCAACTTACAGGCCACTGCATGAGGCTGCCAAGTTGTCCGTGAATTTGTTGAAGGCTTGTTTTTTTTCTAAGGAGCGGCTTTATGCAAACGATTTTGTTAAGGATGAAAATATCATTAATAAGGATAATTTTAAGATCATTAAAAACATGTTTGTTGATGGTTGGATGGACGGGCCTTGCGCTGGGGATAAACTGATCCGCGGCTCAGAAAATGTCACTCCATATGTTTTACAGGTATGGGACCTGGACAAATCCACAATGACGCATGTGATAAGGCCGGAGGTTCCTTTCCGGACCTTGTTGTATCAATGGGTGTTGTCTCCCACAGGCGATTACCTGGTTTATGGCGATGGGATAGCGTCCATGGGATACCGCGCTGCCGCCTTGTTGGAAGATCCTCGCATCCGTGTGTTCGATACCAATACCGGCAAAGAGACCGCTTCCGCAGAGATCGACAAACTTATTTCTGCCCCGGCAGGGGCCAAGATATTTTTTATGGATTTTTCCGTGGACGGCAAAAGCCTGGTGTTCTATTGCGCCCCGGCCTTGTACGTGCTGGATGTAAAAACTCTGGCCCTGCAGCATAAAGTCGTATTACCGGAAGCCCCGGAACAAGTGGTCTGGTAGCAAAAAAGGACGCTCTTAGCTTTTAGTTTTCCGGGAGCGAAAAGAAAAGCCGGCGGATAGCCCGCCGGCTTTTTCTTGCCTTACTTGCGCTCAGGCGGGGCCGCCGGCTGCGCGGCGGGGGCGGGCTTGGGGTGCTTTATGTACCAGAGGTAATTGGCCATGTCCTTGTGCTCCTTCGGCATGGCCTCCGGGCAGGACTGGGCGTCCTGCGTGTAGAACGAGGCCTGGCGCAGCCCCTTGGCGCGGGCCTTCACGGACGCCGGGATGGCGGCGTTGTACATCAGGTGGCCGTTGCCGGCTATCACCAGCGTCTCGAAGCCGGGGTTGGCCTCCATGAAGGCGGCTATGCGCGCGCCCATGGCCTCGTTCCAAGCGGCCATCGATGCCTGGTAGTTGGCGAAGGTGAACTTGTCGCCCATCGGCGAACCGCCGTGGCCGCCGAAGGTCTCCTTGAGGTAATCGTTGTACTTCTGGTGGCGGCTGACCTCCACCTTCTCCGGCAGCAGCGCGCGCTCGTCGGCGGAGAGGCCTTCCAGCCCGGCGCGGGCCACCTTGGCCGCCACGGCGCGCGGCACGTTGAGGGCCAGCGCGCGCAGCTTGTTGTCGCGCACGAAGTCGAACAGCGGCTTGTACATGGCGAAGTCGAAGCCCCAGTTGTTCTTCCAGTCGGTCTTCGCCAGGAACTCCTCCTCGGTCAGTTTCCCGGCGGCGTAGTCGTCCAGCACGGGCTGCATCGTGACGTCCAGCATCTCGAAGCCGACGGCGATCTTCTGGCCGCGCGCTATGCGCATGGCCTTCAGCGCCGCCAGCTGCGCGCGGTGGTCCTGCGGCTGGTCGTGGGTCTCGCCGACGTAGACCACGTCGCTCCGCCAGACTATCGAATTGAAGGCCGCTTCGCCCGGCATGGCCTTGCCGCTCTGGCCGCCGAAGAGGCAGAAATTGGGCGCGTCCTCGCCGAGCTTTATCGGCGCGTTGGCGTTGGCCGGCGCCTTGCGCTTGTCCACGTTGGCCTCGGGTTTCTTAACGTGCGCCGCGGCGGCCAGCGCGGGGACCAGCAGTATCACCGCGAATATTGTTTTCCTCATGTTCCAATTATATAAAAGGCGCCGTCGGTTTTTACCGATTTAAGTATAATGACCTTACCAAGGGGTCCCTTTATGAAAAAAATTCCAGCTCTGTTCCTGGCCGGCCTGGCCTTCCCGGTCCTGGCCGCCGCCGCCTCGGCGCAGGCCCAGGTGGTATCCAGAACGCCTTACGGCCAGGCGCCCGGCCCGTCGGTGCCGGCCGTCACGGCCACGTTCGACAGGCCCATGGCCGCGCTGTCCTCGGCGGAGAACATGGCCGCCTCCTGCCCGCTGGAACTGCTGGAGATAGGGGACGAACTGACCCCGGCTAACTACAGGGGCTACGCCTCGGCGCGGCTGGGGGATTTCAAGGATATAAGGAAGGTCGAGGGCCGCTGCCGCTGGCAGGGCACGCAGACCCTGGCCTTCGAGCCGGCCGCGCCGCTCAAGCAGGCCACGCTCTACGCCGCGCGCGTGAACAAGTTCTCCGGCGCCGGCCAGGCCCTGCGCGAGGAGAACGTCTGGTTCTTCGAGACCATGCGCCCCGCCATAAACGAGAGCGCCCCGGACAACGACCAGCGCTGGCTGCCGCTGGATACGCTGGCCTTCGCCGCCTTCAATATGCCGGTCACCTCGGCCCGCGCGCGCGCCTTCGTCAAGATGTTCGACATAGCCCCGGGCGGCGCCGCCGCCGAGACGCCGGCCGGCGTGCGTCCCGCCACGGCGGAGGAGATAAAGAAGCTCTGGCCCTATCCGTGGCAGAACGTTTCCACAGGCACGGTGCTCGCCGTGCGGCCGGCCATGCCGCTCAAGCCGGACCACGCCTATATCATAAGGTTCGGCGCGGGCCTGCCGGCGGCCGCCGGCAACCTCGGCCTGACGGCCGACCGGGAGATAAAGTTCGAGACCTATTACACCTTCGCGCTGAAGAAGGAGCCGGACGGCGGCTGCCTGCCGCACTCCTTCCTGCTCGGTTTCAGCAACCCGGTGCGCTATTCGGAACTGTTCGCCAAGATGAAGGTGGCCGGCCCTACGGGGCTGCCGAAACTGGGCGAGGAGAAAAGCCTCCGCGAGGGCTGGCGCCGGCCCGACGAGCGCATAGCCTATTCCGAGCTGCCTTACGAGATGTTCAAGCCGGCGGCGCCTTATACGCTTACCCTGCCCGCCGACCTCACCGACGTCTTCGGCAACCGGCTCGGCGCCGAAAGGAAGGTTTCTTTCGCCACCGGGGACTACTGCCCCTATCTGTCGATGCCGTCGGGCTTCGGGATACTGGAGGGCTACCTGCCCGCGCGGCACCCGGTGGAGGCCGTCAACAGCGGCGAGGTCTCCGTGGTGAAGGCCCGCGTTCCAGAGGAGAACCTGGTGCCCTTCTACCTCGGCCGCATGGGCGCTTCCGGCCTGCTGGCCGGCCGGCTGACGAAGAAGTGGAACCCTTCGCCGGAGAAGCCCAACCAGCGGCTGCGCACCTTCCTGGATTTCGCCGGGGTTTTCGGCGAGGGCGAAGGCGGCTTCGGCTACCTGGAGGCCCCGACGCTGCGCGGCGGGATCTACCAGGCGCTGGACAATATAACCCGCGTGGGCCTTACCGTTAAAAGTTCGCCGGACTCCACCCTGGTCTTCGCCAGTTTCCTGAAGACGGGCAAGCCGGCCGCCGGCCTGCCGGTGGAGATAAGGACCGACGCCAACAAGGTCGTGTGGACCGGCCTTACCGGCAAGGACGGCTTCGCCGACGCGCCGGGCTGGCAGCGGCTGGGCGTGACCGACTGGAAGCGCTGGGAGCGGCCGTCGCTCTGGGTCTTCGCCAGGCATAAGAACGGCACGGCGGTGATGAACACCGCCTGGACCGGCGGCGTGGAGCCGTGGCGCTTCGGCGTGAACTACGACCATTACCCGCGGCCGCGCCGCTATTCGGCCGCGCTGTTCACCGAGCGCGGGGTGTACCGCCCCGGCGAGACCGTGGACATGAAGGCCATCGGCCGCAAGCTCTCCGGCGGCGACTGGGCCGCGCTGGACATCCCCGTGGCGCAGCTCGCCGTGGTGGACTCCCGCGGCAACCGCGTGCTGAAGGCCACCGTCCCGGTTAACGCCGATTTCTCTTCGCTGGACTACGCCTACAGGCTCTCGGAGAGCGCGCCCACCGGCGTGTGGACCATAGAACTCACCGAGCCTTTCGAGGACGACGAGAGCACGGTGCGCGCTGCCGAAGGGGACGAGACCGAGGGGGACGGCGACGGCGAGTACCGCGAGGACAACGGCAAGGAGCGCCCCTTCCATTTCACCGAGACCTTCCGCGTCGAGGAGTTCAAGCCCGCCGTGTTCGAGGTGAAGTCGCGCGCCATCGGCGGCACCTTCCTCGCGGGCGGCAAGTTCTCCGCGGCGGTGGAGGGCTGGTACCTGTTCGGCGCGCCGATGTCCGGCGCCCCGGCCGACTGGACGCTGCGCCTGACCGACGCCTATTACGCGCCGCCCGGCCATGACGGTTTCTCTTTCGGCCGCGAGTACGGCTATAACCGCTACGACAGGCTGGCCGGCAGCGGCGGCCTGAAGCTCGACGAGAAAGGCAAAGGGCTGGTGGAGGTGCAGCTGGACAAGGCCGACGGCTCGGGCGGCAACGCGCTGCGCGCCTCGTTCGAGGCCGGCGTCACCGATCCCGAGCGCCAGCGGCTGTTCGGCCGCGCCTCGGCCTACGTGCACAAGGCCGACCTTTATTACGGCGTGAAAGCCTCGGGCGGTTTCACGGAGGCCGGCAAGCCCTGGTCGGCTTCGGTCATCGCGGTACGCCCGGGCGGCGAGCCCGCTGGCCTCGGCGGCGAGGTTAAGCTGGTGAAACGCCAGTGGCTGAGCTCCCGCCGCGCCGGGCTCGGCGGCAGGCTGGAATGGGTGAGCGAGACCAAGGATACCGTGGTCTCCAGCGCCGCCTTCTCCGGCGGCGAAAGCCCCTATGTCTGGAACTATACGCCGGACGGCGGAGGCTTCTACATATTCAGCGCCTCGGGCAAGGACGAGCAGGGCCGCGCCACCGAGACCTCGTTCAGTTTCTACGTGTTCGGCAAGGGCGACGCCTGGTGGGCGCGCGAGGATTCCGACATCATAGAACTGGTGGCCGAGAAGTACGATTACAAGCCGGGCGAGACCGCCCGCATCATGGTGAAGTCGCCTTACGCCGAGGCGGTCGCCCTGGTGACCGTGGAGCGCGAGGGCGTGCTGGACCGCTGGGTCACCACCACCAGGGGCGGCGCCGACTTCATAAACGTGCCGATAAAGGAAAAATATCTGCCTAACGCCTACGTGAGCGTGATACTGCTCAAGGGCCGCGCGGCGGACCAGAAATACTCCGAGGACGGCGACGATATGTCGAAGCCGCAGGCCAAGTTCGGCTACGCGGCTTTCAGCGTAAGCCCGGCAGGCCGCCGGCTGGCCGTGGCGCTTAAGGCCGACAAGGCGGACTACCGGCCCGGGCAGGAAGTTAAGCTCGATATAGCCGCCTCCGACGAGGCCGGCGCGCCGGCCCCGGCCGAGCTCACCGTGTTCGCGGTGGACGAGGGCGTGCTGAGCCTCACCGGTTACGCCACGCCCGACGTATTCGGCGCCTTCTACGGGGCGCGGCCGCTCAACGTGCTCACCGCGGACTCGCGGCTGCACGTCATAGGCCAGCGCAGCTACGGCGAGAAGGGCGAGGCGCGCGGCGGCGGCGGCGGGGCTTCGCTCGCCGGCATAGACCTGCGCTCCAACTTCATACCGACGGCCTACTGGAACCCGTCGGTAAAGACCGGGCCGGACGGCAAGGCCTCGGTCTCCTTCAAACTGCCCGACAGCCTTACCCGTTTCCGGCTGATGGCCGTGGCCAATACCGGCGCGCGCTTCGGTTCAGGCGACACGGCGGTGACCGTGTCGAAGCCGCTGATGCTGCGCCCCAGCCTGCCGCGCCTCGCGCGCGCCGGCGACAGGTTCAGCTGCGGCGTGGTGGTGCATAACTATTCCAAGGAGCTCTCCACCGTCACCGTGAGCGCCGAGGCCGCGGGCGACGCCATAACAGTGCGCGGCGAGCCGCGGCGCGAGGCCGCGGTGGAAGCCGGCAAAGCGGCGGAGCTGATGTGGGACTGTACGGCGGAGAAACCGGGCGAGACCGTCTTCAGGTTCCGCGCCGCCGCAGGCGCGGAGACCGACGGCCTCGAGTGGAAGGTGCCGGTGAAGACCTGGGAGCCGCGCGAGTACGCGGCAACCAGCGGCGTCTCCTCGGCCCTCGCCGAGGAAAGCCTGCGCCGGCCCTACCCCGGCGCCGAGGGCGACCTGGGTGTGGAGGTGTCCCCGTCGGCCATGGCCGGCCTCAACGAGGGCGTGCGCTACCTGCTGGAATATCCTTACGGCTGCCTTGAACAGCGGCTGTCGCGCGCCATGCCGGTGGTCACCGGCGGCGAACTGGTCGAGACCTTCGCGCTGGGCGGCCTCGGCACGCTGAAGGCCGAGACGCGGAAGGTGTTCGACAAGCTGGGCGACTATCAGCACCCGGCTGGCGGCTTCTGCTACTGGACCGGCGGCTGCTGGAAGCCGGACCCTTACCTGACCGCCTACGCGCTGGAATCGGCGGCGCTGGCCGCGAAGGAAGGCTACCGGTCCGATCCCGACGTGGTGAAGCGCGCCGCCGACTGGATGGAGACCTACCTTGGCACGGAACAGACCGACTGGGCCTATCCTTACAGCAGGAGCGAGGACTACGCGGCGCGAGCTTACGCGATATACGCGCTGGCGCTGAACGGCCGCAATATGAGCGGCTACTTCGGCCAGCTCTACCTCAAGCGCGACCAGGTGCCCTACCTGGCCAGGGCCTACATGGTAAAGGCCGCGCCGCTCCTGGGCTTCGACCCGGTCTCGTCGCAGAAACTGGCCGCCGAGATAATGACGCAGGCCCGCTACTCGCCGACGCTTATGCATTTCGAGGACGCCGAGCCCATGCCGTGGATACACAACAGCGCGGTGCAGACCACCGCGGTGATGCTGGACGCCATGCTGGAGGCGCGCGGCGGCTTCGCCGGCGACGAGAAGGCCGTGAAATGGCTGACCGGCGAGCGCAAGGCCAGGGGCCGCTGGCGCACTACGCAGGAGAACGCCTGGACGCTGCGCGCGCTGCAGGGCTTCTACCGCCGCTACGAGAAGGACGTGCCGGACTTCCGCGCCGTCGTGTCCATAGAGGGCGACAAGGTGGTGCCGGTGATGGACGAACAGTTCCAGGTGCGCACCATGTCGGTGCGCGCGGGGAGCTCCGGCTTCGGCGACGTGTTCGGTTCCTCCGACACGGCCAAGGTGCTGTTCAGCAAGGCCGGCACCGGCAGGCTGTACTACACGCTGCGCATGGGCTTCGTCCCGGCGAAGCGCGACAAACCCGCCGCCGAGGGCCTGGAGATAAGCCGCACCATGAAGCCGCTGGACGGCGGCACGGTGTTCCGGGCCGGCGCCCGCGCCGTGGTGACCGTAACCGTAAAGACCCCGCAGGACCGCACCTTCGTGGCCGTCAACGACCCGGTGCCGGCCGGCTTCGAGATAGTGAACACCGAGTTCGCCACCGAGAGCTCCGAGAACGCGCGCACGCTGGAGCAGCAGGGCGGGCGCGGCGGGGACTGGGGCGGCTTCGAGCGCGCCGAGCGCTACGACGACCGCATGCTGATCTTCGCCGACTACCTCGCCGCCGGCGAGCACAAGTACTCCTACGTGGTGCAGGCCACGGTGCCGGGCGTGTTCTACGCCCCGTCGTCGCTGGCCGAGGGCATGTACGAGCCCGAGGTCTTCGGCCGCACCGCCGGCTCCACCGTGGAAATAAAATGAAATAAGTAAAAAGCGTCCCTGGCGCGAAAGCCGGCGGGTTTAACCGCCGGCTTTCTTTTTGTGCCAGGGAGTTAAGGCCTGGCGGCGGGGGAGGCGCAGGGCACGCTCTTGAGCGGCGCGGTTTCGCCGTTCACCCGCACTTCCATCATCATCCCGCCGGCGTTGCCCGGGGCCTGGCGCAGCGAAAGCTGCACTTTCAGTTCCTGGCCGGGGAAGGACAGGTAGCCTTCGGCCTTCATGGCGCGCGGCAGGCCGG
>CALMZU010000223.1 GCA_937870775.1 uncultured Elusimicrobia bacterium | reverse complement strand
ATGAATCCTCTCAGCCCCGCAAATGATATCTATATTATACTAAAGGGGACGCTGCTCAATAACTCAATTATTGAACAGTTTTCGGCCTTTAGCGAACAAATATGCAATAGCCGAGGAATTCCTTTTTAATTCCTCCGAAAGGACTTCCCCTCCTATTCCGGCCTCTTTAGCTAAAAAGCAGAATTTCGCCCTGGCCTCCGTCACATTTCTGGCCCTGCTCGGGCCCTTTATCTCGGCCGGCGTAAACATCGATTCTGCACATACGCGTTCCAGTATGCGCTCGAGCGAAGGCGGCAGCAGCGAAAGCCCCGGGTCCGGCCTTCCCAGCACATGCTCCACGAACGCTGTGTCACCGAGTATGCGGGGGTCTCCTGTCCAGTCATCTTTTAATGAATTACCGCCATGGGACAGCGCCCCGCGCACGAACAGCAAGTGGAAGTGGTTGGGCATAAGGCACCAAGCCAGGCATTTATCACCGCTCTCCCTCAGCACTTTACGCAGCCGCCGCAGGAAATTGCGGTAGTCTTCCTCGTCTAAGAATATTTCTCGTTTTTCATTACCCCGCGCCATCAAATGATAGAACCCGCCCTGAACGTCCAGTCTCGCGCATCTCGGCATAATCCCTCCCTTTCCCCTCAACAAAGAATAACAGATGAACCCGACAAGGAGCTGTCGGGTTCATTTTTGAATGAGAACGGAGATTCCTGTTCAGTTATTGAGTTATTGAGCAGCGTCCCCCGTCCCTAAGTGGGAGATGCGCATGAATTCGCGGACGGCGGGGTCGGGGGACTGGCGGAATTTGGGGGGCTCGGAGACTTCGACGAACTTGCCGTTGTAGAGCATGGCGACGCGGGTGGAGATGTCGAGGGCGAGCTTCATGTCGTGGGTGACGACCACGGAGGTGATGCCGAGCTTGGCGCGCATGTCGGTGATGAGGTCCTTCACCATGCCGGTGGTGACGGGGTCGAGGCCGGTGGTGGGCTCGTCGTAAAGGATGTATTTCGGCGCGAAGGCTATGGAGCGGGCCAGCGACACGCGCTTCTTCATGCCGACGGAGAGCTCGGCGGGTTTCAAATGCTCCACGTCCTTCAGGCCCACGAGGGCGAGCTTCTCTTTGACTATCTTCGGGTAATCGCTCTTGGGGATGTCGGTAAGGTACTTGAGCCCGAACGAGACGTTCTCGAAAACGGTAAGCGAGTCGAACAGCGCGCCCTCCTGGAACAGGTAGGCGAAGCTGCGGCGCACCTTGGCCAGCGTGAACTCGTTCGTCGTGGAGCCGATGTCGGTGCCGTCGACGACGATCTGGCCGCTCTCGGGCTTGAGCAGGCGTATGAGGCACTTTATAAAAGTGCTCTTGCCCATGCCGGAGGGGCCTATCACGCTGAACAGTTCCCCCTCCCTGATGTCGACGGTGATGCCGTCGATGACGCGCTTGTCGGGGAAGGTTTTGACGAGGCCCTTTATCTCTATCATACGCCCACCGCCACCAGCAGCGCGCTGATGAAATAGTCCAGCACCATCACCAGCACCATGCTTATCACCACGGCTTCCGTCGTGGATTTACCCACGCCCTCGGCGCCGCCCTTGGTGGTGAGGCCCTTGTGGCAGGACACCGTGGCTATCATGAAGGCGAAGAAGAAGGTCTTCAGGAAGCCGTGCATGAAGTCCGACACGCCGAGGTAGGTGTAGATGTCGTCCATGTACACCGCCGGCGAAACGCCGAGTTTCACCACGCCCACCAGGCAGCCGCCGGCCACGCCGATGAAGTCGGCGAACACCGTCAGGAGCGGCAGCATGATCATGAAAGCTATGTAGCGCGGCACCAGCAAATAACGCGTGGGGTTGGTGCCCAGCGTGTAGAGCGCGTCTATCTGCTCGGTCACCTGCATGGTGCCTATCTCGGCGGTCACCACGGCGCCGGCGCGGCCCGCCACGACGATGGAGGTGAGCACCGGGCCCAGCTCCTTGAGCATCGAGAAAGCCACCATCGTGCCCACGTACATCGGCTCGTTGAAGAGGTTCTTCATCGAGTGGCCCATCTGCAGGGCCAGCACCATGCCGGTAAAGAAGCTGGTCAGCGCGGTGACGGTGATGGAATCCACGCCGATCTTCACCGCCTGCTTTATGGTCTCGGAAAGTTCGAAGCGCGAGGAGAACAGCCAGTACAGCACGGAGCGCAGCATTAAAGCGGCGGAGCCCAGCGCTTCCGCCAGGCCCAGCACGCCCCTTCCGACCGCTTCGCTTATGTAATACTTCATCCGACGTAGACCCGCGGCACGCGGGCCGATATCTGGGTGACTATCTCGTAGGTTATGGTGCCGGCTATGTCGGCCAGCTGCTGCGCGGTAACTTCCTCGCCGCCCTGCCGGCCCAGCAGCACCGCCTCGGAGCCCACGGCCGCGCCCTTAACCGCGGTCACGTCCACCATGGTCATGTCCATGGTGACATTGCCGAGCACGCGGCAGCGCCGGCCGCCTATCAGCACCTCGGCCTTGTTGGAGAAGCGGCGTATGTAGCCGTCGGCGTAGCCCACCGGTATGGTGGCTATGGTCATGGGCCGGTCGGCCTTGAACGACTGGTTGTAGCTGACGCAGGCGCCCTCGCGCACGTCCTTCAGGAAGACGATCTTCGTCTTCCAGGACAGCGCCGGCTCGAAGCCCTCGTACAGGCCGTAGGCGGCGATGCCGCTGCGGGCCATGTTCCAGCGCCCCTCGGGATAGTTCAGCAGACCGCAGGTGGCCTCGGCGTGGAAGGTAAGCCCCTTCGCGCCGCGGGCCTCCAGGTCGCGCACCGTCTCGCTGAAATAGCCCAGCTGTTCCCGCGTGTAGGCGGGGTCGCTGTCGGCGCTGGAGAGGTGCGTGTACATGCCTGCCACTTCCACGTCGGGGGAGGCGGACAGCTCGTCGTAGATCCTGAGCAGCGAAGGCCGGCGCGCGCCGATGCGGCCCATGCCGGTCTCGAGCTTCATGTGGCAGACGGCCTTGCGCCCGGCCTGCCGCGCCGCGTCTATCACGAGGCGCGCCGCGTCGGGGCTGGCCACGGTCACCATCAGCCCGGCCTCTATCGCCGCGACGAAACTCTCGAAAGGGTAGAGGCTCCCCAGCACCAGCACCGGGCTCTTCACGCCGCCTTCGCGCAGGGCCAGGCCTTCCTCCACGGAGGAGACGCCGAAACCCCAGCACAGCCCCTCGCGCTCGGCCAGGCGCGCCAGCTCGACGGAGCCGTGGCCGTAGGCGTTGGCCTTCACGACGAACAGCAGCCGGGCCGGCGAAGCGGCGGCGGAGAGTTTTTTAAGGTTATTGCGCACCGCGCCGAGACTGATCTCGGCGCGGGTGGGGCGCAGCATGCGCTGCACTGGCGTGGTAACGGCGGGCATGGCCTAGAAGACGGCTTCCTCCGGCACCGCGGCCTCGAGGCCCGGCATCGCCGGGTTCTCGAACTTGGTGTACTCGTGGAAGAACTGCAGGTCCACGTCGCCCACCGGGCCGTTGCGCTGCTTGGCTATGATCAGCGTGGCCTTGTTCTTCAAAGTGGGGTCATCGCGCTTGTAGTATTCCTCGCGGTGGATCATGCCGACGACGTCGGCGTCCTGCTCTATGGAGCCCGAGTCGCGCAGGTCGGAGAGCTGCGGGCGGTTGCCCTCGCGGCCCTTGTCCTCGCTGCGGCGGTTCAGCTGCGAAAGCGCTATCAGCGGCACCTCGAGGCTGCGCGCCAGGTCCTTCAGCAGGCGGGAGATCTCGGCGACCTCCTGCTGGCGGCTCTCGCTCTTGCCGGTGCCGCGTATCAGCTGCAGGTAGTCTATCACGATGAGGCCGAGCTGCTTGTTCTCGGTCTTCAGCTGGCTCATCAGCTTGCGCGTGCGGTTGCGGATCTCGAGGATGTTCATGCCGGGCGTGTCGTCGATGTAGAACGGCGCCTTCGAGACCTCGGCGGTGTAGCGGGTGAGCTGCGGCCAGATCTCGCGCGGCAGGCGGCCGTTGCGCACGCCGCCCAGGTTGGCGCGCGCGGCCGAGCAGATCATGCGCTGCATGATCGAGTACTTGTTCATTTCCAGCGAGAAGAAGGCCGTCGGGATGCTCTTCTCGACGCTGGCGTGGTACGCCATGTTCAGCGCCAGCGCGGTCTTGCCCATCGACGGGCGGGCGGCGAGTATGATCAGGTCGGACTTCTGGAAGCCGCCGGTCATGTCGTCGAGCTTGGTGAACCCGGTGGGCACGCCGGTGATGGCGCTGTGGGCGGAATAATATTTCTCTATGCGGCCGAGCACCTCGGTGGCGAGCTCGCCGGCGGAGCTGAAGCCGTGCGCGGTGTGGCGCTGGGCCACGGAGAGCACCTGCTGCTCGGCGAAGTCCATGATCTTGCCCACGTCCTCGGCGCCCTCGAAGGACATCTCGACGACGGAGGTGGAGACGCGGATCAGTTCGCGCAGCAGCGCCTTCTCTTTTACGATGTTGGCGTAAGCCTGGGTGTGGGCGGCGGTGGAGACCTTCTCCATCAGCTCGGCCAGGTACTTCTGGCCGCCCAGCTCGTCGAGCCGGTTGGCCTTGCGCAGTTCCTCGGAAAGGGTCACCACGTCGACGGGGAGATTGCGCGCGCGGAGGTCCAGTATGGCCTCGTAGATCTTGCGGTGGGCGTCGCTGTAGAAATGCTTGGGGAGGAGGGTCTCGGTGACGTTCTCGATGACCTCTTTCTCTATGAGCATGGCCCCGAGGACGGCCATTTCCGCCTCGAGTGAATGTGGAGGTACCTTGCTGTAGGCCATAAAACGGCTCCCCCTGCGCTTTTTAAGTTCAAAACCCGGGCCGAGGCTTGAAGCCAGGGCCCGGGCAGTAAGAGGACCGGAGTTACTTGCTCTGGGCCGAGACCGCCACCTTTATCTTGGCGATGATGTCGGGCTTCAGGGCTATCTCCACGTCGAAGGTGCCGACGGCCTTAAGGGAGGCCGGCAGCTTTATCATGTCCTTGTTGATCTCGATGTCCGCGGCGGCGAGGTTCTTTATGATGTCGCTCTTCGCGACGGAACCGTACATCACGCCGTCCTCGGAGACCGGGCGGGAGAACGAGAGGGTTATCGCGTCCAGGCGCTTCGCGAGGTCCTTCAGGGCGGCGTCCTCGGCGGCGACGCGCTTGGCGCGCTTCGCGGCGCTGTTCTCGTAAGCCTTCAGGGCGCCCTCGGTGGCGAGTTCCACCAGGCCGCGGGGCATCAGGAAGTTGCGGGCGTAGCCGTCGCGAACGTTCTTCACTTCGCCGGAGCGGCCCAGGTTGTACACGTCTTTCTTAAGTATGACTTTCATTTTAAGACTCCGTTAGCCGTTGTAGGACATGAGGGACAGATTGCGGTTGATCTTCACCGCCCTCATGATCTGGCGCTGGTGCTTGGCGCACGCGCCGGTGATGCGGCGGGAAAGGATCTTGCCGGTGTCGGTGCAGAAGGTCTTCACGATCTGCGCCTGCTTGTAGTCGACGAGGTCGATGTGCTCGGCGCACAGGCGGCACACCTTGCGGCGCGGCGCGAACCTGCGGCCGCCGGGGCGGCGAGGACCGGGGCCGCCTTCGCGGTGCATCGGGGCGCCCTGGGGGCGCGGCGCGGCGTTCTCGGCCGGCTTGGGGGTATTTTCTTTGTTCTCCATAATTAGCTCCTACCTGTCTCGTTAAAATTTAGAACGGAACTTCCTCTATGCCGGACGAATCGCCCTTGGGCTCTTCCGCGGCGGCCTCGGCCTTGGGGGCGGCTTCGCCCGCCTGGCTCTCGAAGGACATCATCTGCACGCGGTTCGCGGTGACCTTCATTTCTTTGCGCTTCTGCCCGGTCTTATCGGTATATTCGGAAGCGGTAAGGCGGCCTTCCACCATGATGGGGGTGCCTTTGCGCATCTTGTCCTTGCAGCGCTCGGCGGCCTGGCCCCAGACGGTGACGTTCACGAAGATCGTATCGTCCTTCCATTCGCCGGAAGCCTTGTCCTGCACGCGGCGGTTAACGGCTATGCCAAGGCTGGCGACGGCCATCTGCGACTGCGTGTAGCGTACCTCGGGGTCGCGGGTCAGACGGCCCGCGATCATCACCGAGTTTATCTCCGGCATCCTGAGTTCCATGTCGGGGACCTTTAAGCCTTCTTAACAGGCTGTTCCATGCCGGCCTTCATCATCATGGCGCGGAGCACGGTTTCCTGCAGCTTCAGGCCATGGTTGATGACCTTCAGGCTCTCGGGAGCGGCCTTCACCTTCATATACACGTAGAAGCCGTCGCGGTTCTTGCCGACGTTGTGGGCGAACTTCTTGCGGCCCAGCCTGTCCTCGGCAAGCACCTCGCCCTTCTCGTCGGTGAGGAGCTTCTTGGCCTTCTCCACGGCCTCGCCGACCTCTGCGTCGGTGAGCTGCGGATTGATTATCAGCATTAACTCATAGGTATTCATAGTAGGTTAAGGATAGCAAATTAAGCGACTTTGTTCAATAGACGGAAAAGACTACGCCGGCCCCGTACGGCTATGGGCCGGTTCACCGTCGCTTATAATTATACCTTTTTCGGGGAGGGCCTGGCTAGCGGGCAGCGGGGCGCCGGGCCGGGGCCCGCATGAAAGGGGTCTCCCTGACTATCTCCGGCTTGGGGGCCGGCCTGTCCCACTTGAAGCTGAGGCCCAGCTGGTGGGTTACCCCCAGCTCGCCCATGGTGCGCAGCGAATAGTCGAAGGCCAAAGTTTCCCCCGCCAGGCCGAAACCCAGCGCGAAACCGTTTATGCCGCCCGTGTCGGACGAGGCGCTGCTGTAGCCGGCGCGCACGGACAGGGCCATGTCGCCCGGCACCGGCACGGTGTACTTGCCGCCGGCCGCCATCCAGGCCCCGGCGCCGCGGGTGAAGTTTAGGTCCAGCGCGGCTATGACGTTGCGGCCGAAAGGCGCGCCCACGCCCACCTTGAGGTTGAGCGGCAGCGGGGCCGCCTCGTCGCCGTACTGCAGGCCGCCGCCCGAGTTCTGCAGCGCCGCGCCGAAGAAACCGAGCTGCGAACGCTGCATGTAGCCCATGTCCACCGCGAAGGCCGAGGCCGTGCGCTTTATGCGCGAGCTGATATAGCGCATGGAGAAACCGACGGAGCGGCTCTTGTCCAGGTCGCCCGCCCAGGCGGCCTCGGCGGCCACGTCGCGCGGGCTGAAGTTCCCGGCGGCCGCGCCGGTATTGTCGAAAGAGGCGATCTCGCCGTAGGACAGGCTGCGCACGCCCACGGCCGCCACGCCGGAATTCCGCGTGCGGTAGGCGGCGCTTACCGCGTTGTACGACAGCGAATCCGCCCAGGCCGCGTGGGTGAAAGAGGCGTAGCCGCATTTCACGCCGGCCAGGCCGGCCGGGTTCACGAAGATGGCAGGCGAGCCCGCCACCACGGCCACGCCGGCGTCGCCCATGCCGGCGCCGGCCGCCGAGGGCGGCAGCCTGAGGAAAAGCCCGGAGGCGGTGCCGGCGTCGGCAGCGAAAGCGGGCGGCGCGGCCAGCAGGGCCAGGGCGAGGATGGCGGAGAAATTCCTCATCTCTCCACCGCCAGTTTAAGGGTCTTCTCGGAGGACCCCGATTTTATGCGCACCAGGTAGACGCCGCTGACGGCCTTGTGCCCCTCGGTATTGCGGCCGTCCCAGACCTTGGTGCCGGCGTCGGCCGCGGTGACCTCAAGGGCGCGCACCAGCTCGCCCATGATGGTGAAGATCTTTATGCGGGCGGAGGCGGGCAGCCCGCTGAACGTCACGCCCGACGAGGAATCGAAACCGCCGCCGCTGCCCGGCTGCCACGGGTTCGGGTAGGCCTTCATGTCGGAAAGCGTGGAGGCCGGCGCGGCGAAGGCCGAGAAATAGCTGAAATGCGTCGTCGTGCCGGTGATAGTGCGGCTGGAGAGGTTCACCGAGGTGGCCAGCGCGGTCCAGCTGCCGCCGCCGTCGGGCGAGGTGTACATCCGCAGCCTGTCGGCCCGCACCGCGGTGCCGTCCAGCACGCCGTCGCCGTTCTCGTCGCGGTAGCTGATGGTCACCGAGGCGGAGTTGCCGCCGGACAGCTGGCTCTGGCCGTTGGAGAGGTTTATCTTCACCGCCAGCGACAGGTCCTCGGAGCCCGACGGGGGCGCCGGCTTCGACGACGGGTTGCTGACCAGCGTGACGGTGGCGGTGTCGGCGCTGACGGCGCCGGCCGGTATCACCAGCTTGGCCAGCATAGCCGTGCTCTCGTCGGCCGCCTGCACGGTGCTGCTCACGGTGGAGCTGATCTTCTGCTCCTTCTGCAGCTCGCCGCCGGAGACGTCCTCGTTCACGTCGTAATCGGCGTGGTCTATGGTGACGGTTATGGCCGGCGGGGCCTGGTCCTCGGAACCGTACAGGTCAGCCGCCACGGCGCGCAGCTCGTAAACGCCGGCCGCCATGGCGTCGGCGTCCCAGTGCGTGAAATAAGGGGCCGACGCGTCGGGGTTGGGATGGGCCGCGTTGGCGGCCGTTATGTCGGTCCACACGGTATTGCCGGAAAGCCTGTACTGGAAGCGCACCTGCGAGACCTGCGCCGCCGCGCCCAGGGTCAGTTCGGCCACCACGGTGACGCTGTTGCCGTTTATGCGCTTGCCGCCCTGCGGCGACTTAATGGCCGCGCGCACGCCGGACAGCGAGCCGGCCGCCTGCGCCGAGGCCAGCACCGTGGTATTGTACTCGACGATGCCGCAGCGGCTCACGGCCCGCAGCGCGAAGCGGTAGGTATACCCCGGCGTCAGCGCCGGCGTGGTCCAGGACAGCGCGGTGGACGCGAGCACCGCGTAAGGCGCGGAATAGTCCACGGTCCCGGAGGCCGAGTCGTAATACACGCGGTACTCCGCCGCGTTGCGCGAGGGCGAAGGGTCCCAGCTCAGGGCTATGCGGCCCCCGGCCAGGGCCTCGGCGTAAAGACCGCTGGGCGCCGAAGGCGTGGAGGCCTGCGTTACGAAAGACAACTCCGGGCCGAGCCCCGTAAAGACGCCGGCGCCGTTCACGGCTCGCAGCCTGTAATAATAGGTGGCGCATTCCTCCAGCCCGCTCTCGGCATAAACCTGCGCCGCGCCGGCGTATACCGACGAGAAGTTGGCCCCGTCGGCCGAACGCCACAGCTGCATCACGGTACCGTCGGGATTCCCGTTCAGGTCCCAGACCAGCACGGCCGT
>CALMZU010000222.1 GCA_937870775.1 uncultured Elusimicrobia bacterium | reverse complement strand
ACCAACGACCTCAAGGTTATGGGCCTTGCGAGCTACCAGGCTGCTCTACCCCGCAGAGATAGTATAGCACAATCCGCGGGGCAATGCAAACATTATCGCGTACGGCCTCAGCCCTGCTTCGCGGCAAGGGCCTCCAGGTAGGAAGCGAACTCCGGGTCCTCCCCCTTCAGCAGGGCCGGCAGGGCGGCGCGGAAATCAGGACGGCGGCACCAGTCGCGCATGTAGTCCTCCCACGAGGACCAGCGCCTCGCCTGCATAGGGGTCATGCGTTCGCAGTAGAGCAGCAGGTAAGCTCGCTCGAAGAGCGACACCAGCATCTCGAAGACTATGGCGATACGCTCCCGCTGCGGCTGGTTCAGTTCTATGGCCTTCTCGCCGGAAAAAAGGCGGAGGTCGGGGTTCGCCAGCGCTATCTTCAGGAACTCCTGGTAGTTATCGGAGAGCAGCTGGTATACCTCGTCCTCCTCGTTCTCGCGAGCTTTGCGCTGTTCGAATATGAACACGCCTATGGCCAGCGGGAAACCGATGACGGTCACCACGTAGCTCAGCAGTTCCCAGGTTTCAAGTTCGAACATTAATGCCTCCGCCGCCGGGTCTTTTTATTTGGAGCGGTTCAGTATGGCGGCGACAGCGTTTATCTTTCCGGCCAGCACGCCGTGCACCTTGAGCGCCTTGCGGATATCGGAGAGGAACTTATGCTCCCCGGGAAGCACTTTCCCGTCCGCCAGTGCGATCTGGGCGGCCCAGGCATATGCGGTCTCGGAGAGACGCGCGGAAAGCAGGGAGGCGGCCTCGGCGATCACTTCGGCGCGGCCCTTACCCTCCACGGCCTCGGCGACGCAGGCGGCGTATTCCCGGGCGCTTTTCACGCGGTCGAAAAGCGGGTTCATGGCCACCATGGTATCTATCCTGGAAAGTTCCCGCTTATCCAGTTTCCCGTCGCTGGCCAGCGCAAGCACGCATATCGCCATAACGGCGTCGGATTGCGAACGCAAGGTTCTATGGGAACCGCCGCAAGCGCAGCCGCAGGTCTCTTCTTTCTTCATTGTCTCCCCCTATGCCGTTTCCGGCCGGATCATTTTTCTATCCCAAGCGTGTCGACGACGTCGCCGTCCTTGTTGTAGACGGTCATGTTCAGCGCGCCGGCCTTCACGTCCGCCACGGCGAAGGTGTAGGAGGGCACGAACTTCTCGGACCACTCCTCGTTGCGGCGCTGTATGTAGAGCGGCGCGCCGCCGCCGCCCAGCGTGACGTATACCACGCCGTCGGCCTCGTCGGGAACCCCGTCCTTGAGCGGCACGGTGCGCTCGTAGTCGTGGTCGTGTCCCTGGAAAACCACGTCGACGCCGTGCTTTACGAACAGCGGCTCCAGGGCGGCCAGCTGGGCCTCCGAAGTTTCATGCGCGCCGGTGGAGTAGAGCGGCTCGTGGACGACCACGAACTTCCAGGCCTTGTCCCCCTTCCCCAGGTAATAGTCCAGCCACTTGTACTGTTTGGAACCGGGCGTAAGAGGCGGGGCGTACAGCGCGCCGTGGAAGGCGTTGGCGTCCAGCACGAAGAAGCGGGCGTTGGCGGTGTCGAAGAAATAGTAATGCGGCGGCAGGCCGGTCAGCGGCACGCTGTGGAAGGGCGCGTAGTTGGCCTTTATGAAGCCTTTGCCGGCGGCGCTCTTCATGTCGGCGCCGTAGTCGTGGTTGCCCAGCGCCGCGAAGAACGGCGCGCGGGCCATCAGCGCGGCGTAGGGCTTGAAGTACTGCGCGTCGGCGTCCGAGTCCAGGCCGGACTCGGTCATGTCGCCGGTGTGCAGCACGAAGTCTGGGCTGAACTTGTCCATCTGCGCGGCCAGCGCCAGCTGCTCCGGCGTGGCGGAACCGGCGCCGGAGTCGCCGAAAGCGAGGAAGGAGAAATACGGCTTGTCCTCGGGCTTGAAGGTGGAGAACTTCCCCTCGAAGGCCTTGTACACCCCGGCCGTACCCTCGGCGGGCAGGTAGATCCTGTAGCAGTGGGTGGTGTCGGGCAGCAGGCCGAACAGCGGAGCCTTCTGCTCCTTCTGCGACGGCAGTATGGTCTGGAAGCGTTCGCAGTCAGGCGCGGCCCCGTAGGTGAGCCACACCGGCGTGGAGATGTCCAGGCGGAAGCGCACGGTGACCATGTCGCGGGACATGTTCTCGAGGTAGGGCCCGCGGAGCAGCGAGGCCGCCCGCGCCGGAGCGCAGGCGGCCAAGAGCGCCAGGGTCAGCAGCGCGCGCCTCATTTCCCGGCGTTCTCCTTGCAGAACACCGGCGAGACCTGGAACTTCACGGCGTCTATCAGGCCGCGGTCGGTGATGCGGATCTCGGGGATGGGCGGCAGCGTCAGGAACGACATCGCCATGAACGGGTCCGAGAGCTTCGAACCGAGCATCCGGGCTATCTCGTTGAGGCGCTTCTGCTTCTCGCGCACGAAGTCGGCGCTGCGGTCGCTCATCAGGCCGGCCACCGGCAGGGGCAGCGCCTCCAGCACCTGGCCGTTCAGAGCGGCTACTATGCCGCCCTGCATCTTCACCACCTGCACGGCCGCGGTGTACATGTCGCCGTCATGCGTGCCGACGACGATGATGTTGTGCGAGTCGTGCGAGACGGACGAGGCTATCGCGCCCTTCTTGAGGCCGAAGCCCTTCACGAGCGCCAGCGCAATGCGGCCGGAGGCCATGTGGCGCTCTATCACGGCGATCTTAAGGATGTCGCGCTCGGTGTCGGAGGAGACGTAGCCGCCGTCCTCCTTGACGCGCTCGACGGTGGCCTTGGTGACGATCTGGTCGGGGATCACGTTGATGACGCGGGCGAACCTGCCCTGCGCCTTCATCGCGAAGTCCTCGTGCTCTATCCATTTCACGTTGACGGTGCCGCGGGTCTTGCCCTTGTACTCCTTTATGACGCCCGGCTCTATATCCCCGCCCTTCGACACCAGCCTGCCGTCCTTGAACACGCCGGTGATGTGCAGCTTCTTCAGGTCGTCTATCACCACCAGGTCGGCCGCGTAGCCGGGGGCTATGGCGCCGAGGTTCTTCAGGCCGAAGTACTCGGCGGTGTTGATGGTGGCCATCTGTATGGCGCGTATCGGGTCCACGCCGAGGCGTATAGCGGTGCGCACCAGGTAGTCTATGTGGCCCTCGCGCACGATGTCGTCGAGGTGGCGGTCGTCGGTGACGAAGACGAACTTGCGGGAGTTCTCGGAGTTGACGAGCGGCAGCAGGCCTTTCAGGTTCTTCGCGGCGGTGCCCTCGCGGATCATGATGTACATGCCGGCGCGCAGCTTTTCGCGCGCCTCGGCCACGTCGGTGCACTCGTGGTCGGAGCGTATGCCGGCCGCCACGTAGGCATAGAGCTGCTTGTCCTTGAGCATCGGGGCGTGACCGTCTATCACCTTGTGCTTGGCGATGGCGATCTTCTTAAGGACCTCGTCGCGGCGGTTGATCACGCCGGGGTAGTCCATCATCTCGCCTATGCCCAGCACGCGGTCGTCGTTGAGGAGCAGGCCCAGGTCGTGGGCGGACAGCTCGGCGCCGGCGGTCTCGAGGTTGGTCGCCGGCACGCAGGAAGGGAGCATCATGTAGACGGAAAGCGGGCTGTCCTCGCTGGAGGCCAGCATGTAGCGTATGCCGTCGAGGCCCAGCACGTTGGCGATCTCGTGCGGGTCGATCACGGCGGTGGTGGTGCCGTGCGGCAGCACCACGCGGGCGAACTCGGGGATCTTCACCATCGAGCTCTCTATGTGCACGTGGCCGTCTATGAAGCCGGGGGCCACGTAGGCGCCCTTCAGGTCCATGACCTGCTTGGCCTTGTAGTCGCCGAAGCCCACGACGCGGCCGCGGTGTATGGCCACGTGCGTGCGGTGCACGTCGCCGGAAAAGGTATTGACGACGCGGGCGTTCTTCAGCAGCAGGTCGACGCGCTTGGCGCCGCCGGAGATCTCTATGGTGTTGCGCAGGTTCTCAAGACTGGATTCGTTCTCGCTCATATATGCACCGCCTTATAATTAGTTGTTTAATTCTACATATTAGCGGGGGCCGGCGCAAAACCCGCGTGCCTTATTTTTTGTATCATACCTTCTCGTCCACGATATGACACCTGCCCGGACCAGATATCTCAGGAAAGTCGCCCACGCGCTGGCGGCCGCCGCCGCCCTGGCGGTGACCGGCTACACCGGCGCCCTGCTCTACCGCAGTCTCGGAGAATGGCGGGACACGGACAGGAGGATGAAGCACATACAGGAAGTCTCCTCCGCCGTCGAGCGGGTACAGGACATGCTGATTGAGTCCGAATCGGCTGTGCGCGCCTACGCGCTGACCGGCCGGGAGACGGACCTGGCATCCTTTGAAAAGGCCGTGGCCGGGCTCGACCGGGAAACAGCCGCCCTCGCGGCGGGCGACGCGGCGCATCCATCAAACTCCGGGAAGATCAAGTCGCTGCAGGGGTCAGTTACGCGCCGGAAAGAACTGTTCCGGGCCACGCTGCAGGCCAGGCGCTCAGGCAGGCGCATAGACGCCCTCGTCAGCGAAGGCTCGGCGGTAAGCGCCTCCATACGCGCGGCCGCCGGCGAGATAAAGGCGGAGGAGAGCGCCGACAGGGAGAAACTCTCGCAGGAGTTCACGTCCATACGAGAACGCCGTTACAGGCTGATAAACACCTTCTTCGCGCTTATATTCGTAATAACCGTAGCCGGCCTGGTCGCGGCGCTGCGCGCGGTACGCCGGAGGGCGGCCGCCGAGCGGGCGCTGGCCGAGACCAATTCCAGGATGCAGAGCGTGCTGGACTCGGCCGCGCAGCTGGCCATAATAGTCACAGACACCCAGGGCGGCGTAACGCTGTTCAGCCGCGGGGCCCAACTGATGCTCGGGTACTCCGAGGCCGAGATACTGGGCCGCAAGCCGGACCTTATACACGTACCCTCCGAACTTGAAAGCCACGCCGCTGAACTGGGGTCCAGGCTCGGAACGGCGCTGGTCCCCCCGCTTTCGCTGGTAGAGCTGGCCCGGCGCGGCGGTTACGAGAAAAGGGAATGGACGCTGGTCAGGAAGAACGGCTCCCGTTTCCCCGCCGAACTCACCATTGCCCCCATAAAGGATGCGTCCGGCCGCGTGGCGGGTTACCTCGGCCTGGCCACCGACATAACCGAGCGGCAGGCCGCCCAGCTGGAGATGCGCAAACTCTCCACCGCCGTTAAGGCCAGCCCTACGTCGATAGTCATCACGGACAAGGACGCGCTGATAGAGTACGCCAACCCCAAGTTCTTCGAGCTGACCGGCTACGAGCCCTGGGAACTGATAGGCAAGAACCCCAGGCTGATAGCCTCGGGGCGCACGCCGACGGCGACCTACAAGCAGCTGTGGGAGACCGTTCTCGACGGCAGGGAATGGACCGGCGAGCTGCTCAACCGCAAGAAGAACGGCGAGCTTTTCTGGGAACAGGCCTCCATCTCCCCGGTAAAGGACCGCCGCGGCAACATCACCAACTTCATAGCGGTCAAGGTGGACATCACGGACCGCAAGCTGGCGCAGCGCGAGATAGAGAAGGCCCGCGACGCCGCCATGGAACTGGCGCGGCTGAAGTCGGAGTTCCTCGCGAACATGAGCCACGAGATACGCACCCCGATGAACGCCATCATCGGCATGACCGGACTGCTGATGGACACCCCGCTCACGCCGCAGCAGCGGGAATACGCGCGCACCGTCAACTCGGCCGGAGAGGCCCTGCTCGACGTGCTGAACGACATACTGGATTTTTCCAAGATAGAGTCGGGCAGGCTGGAGATAGAGTCGCTGGATTTCGACCTGAGGGAGACCGTGGAGAGCACGGCCGACCTGCTGGCCCCCCGCGCGCAGGCCAAGGAGATAGAACTGGCCTGCCTGCTGGAGCCCGGCGTGCCTTACGGCCTTCGCGGCGACCAGGGCCGGCTGCGGCAGGTGCTGCTGAACCTGATGGGCAACGCCGTCAAGTTCACCGACCGCGGCGAGGTGGTGCTGAGAGTATCTCCGGCCGGCGAGAAGGACGGCCGCGCCCTGCTCAGGTTCTCGGTGAAGGATACCGGCATAGGCATAGCCCCCGAAGCCCAGAAACGCCTTTTCCAGGTCTTTACGCAGGCCGACGCCTCGACGACGCGCCGCTACGGCGGCACCGGCCTCGGCCTTTCGATCTCGAAGAAGCTCGTGGAGATGATGGGCGGCGAGATAGGCGCCGAGAGCGAGCCCGGCAAGGGCTCGACGTTCTGGTTCACGCTCCCATTCGAACGCCAGGCCGCGCAGCCGGCCGACGAGCCGCCGCGCGCCGACGTGGCCGGCGCCAGGACGCTCATCGTGGACGACAACGCCGCCAACCGCGAGATAGTGGCCCGCTACCTGGAGCTCTGGAAGATGCCTTACGCGGCGGCCTCTTCCGGCGAGGAGGCGCTGACCCTGCTCCGGAGCGGGGCGGCTGCCGGGCGGCCTTTCGTCCTGGCCGTGCTGGACATGCAGATGCCCGGCATGGACGGCCTCGTACTCGCCGGGCGCATAGACGCGGACCCCGCCATCCCCCCTTTAAAAAAAGTGATGATGACCTCCCTGGGCGGCGGGCTGAAGACCCGTGAACTGCAGCCGGCAGGCATCTCCGCCTGCCTCGCCAAGCCGGTGCGCCCGGCCGCGCTCCTAAAGGCGCTGGGCTCGGCGCTGGCCGGCCAGAAGCAGGAGCCCAGGCCGGAGGAAACGGCCCCGGAGACGCCGCGCCGGCGCTATTTCCGCGTCCTCGTCGCCGAGGACAACACGGTGAACCAGAAGGTGGCGGTGCGCCAGTTGGAGCGGCTGGGCTACGATTCCGACGTGGCGGCCAACGGCATAGAGGCCATAGAGGCGCTGAAGCGCCGCGACTACGACCTGGTGCTGATGGACTGCCAGATGCCCGAGATGGACGGCTTCCAGGCGGCCGCCGAGATACGCCGACTCGAGGACGAGCTGGGCCGCATACCCATAGTGGCCATGACCGCCAACGCCATGCAGGGGGACCGCGAACGCTGTCTCGCCGCCGGCATGGACGGCTACCTCCCCAAGCCGGTGCGCCTCGAGAAGATGGAAGAGGCGCTGCGCCGCTGGGACACGCTGCTCGACGAGGCCGCGCTGGCGGAGATAAGCGGCCTCGGCGAAGCGGGCGTCTTCGCGGAGATCATAAGGACTTTCCTGAGGGACCTGCCGGGCAGGCTCGGGGACTTTAAGGCCGCGCTGGCCGCCGGCGACGCGCCGGCGCTGAAACAGGCCGCGCACGCGCTGAAGGGCGCCGCGGGGAACATAGGCGCGCTGCGCCTGCAGAAGATCTGCAGACTGATAGAGACGCTGGGCGCCGCCGGGGACATCGCCGGCGCCGCCGAAGCCGCCGCCCCGCTGGACGCCGAGGCCGACGCCACCGCCGAAGCCCTGAAGGCCAGGCTGGCCGGACTCAAATGACGGGGATCCTCGCCGCCGCCCAGCCTTACGCCGGTCTTACGGCGCTGGTCTTCCTGGCCGGCTTCGTGGACGCCATCGCCGGCGGCGGCGGGCTTATCACCCTGCCGGCCTATCTTGCCCACGGCCTTTCCCCGGCGCTGCTGCTGGGCACCAACAAACTTTCCTCGTCGATGGGCACCACGGTAGCGGCGGCCCGCTTCCTGAAGGAAGCCAGGCTGCGCGCCGACCTGCTTTTCATCCTCGTGGCGCTGGCCGCGGCCGGCTCCTTCGCCGGGGCGCGCGCCATAGCGCTGGTACCGCCTGAGACCGTGCGCTACCTGCTGATAGTGCTGCTGCCGCCGGTGGCGGTATTCCTGGCGGCCCGCAGGCGCTTCGGCCTGTCGGACACCAGCTCCCGCTTCTCCGAGGGCGCGCTGCTCTCTCGCTCGGGCGGCATCTCCTTCGGCGTCAGCTTTTACGACGGGCTGCTGGGGCCCGGCACCGGCACCTTCCTCGCGCTGGCCTTCGCGCGCTTCTGCGGCTACGACCTGCTGCGCGCCACCGCGCTGGCTAAACTCCTGAACCTGGTCTCCAACCTTTCCGCGCTGGCGGCCTTCCTGTGGCTGGGCCGCGTCGACGTAAAGCTCGGCCTGGCGATGGGCCTGGCCGGCATGGCCGGCAACTGGGCCGGCTCCCACCTGGCGCTGAAAAAAGGAGCATGGGTCATACGCCCCATGCTCCTCCTGGTCTCGGCCTCCCTGCTCGTGAAGGTGGCCTGGGACATGCTGAAATAGCTAGCGCAGCATCACCGCCAGCCCGAAGCGCCCGGTCTTCTCGCCGTCGCGCCTCCAGGAATAGAACCGCTCCTTCTCCGAGTACGTGCACAGGTGCATGAACTCGTAGCGCGCCAGGCCCAGCGCCTCCAGCCGCGCGCGCACCAGCTCGCGCAGGTTGAAGAAATGTATCCCCTCCTTCAGCGTCAGGAAGCGCCGGTCCGAGCCGGGCGGCAGCATGGCGCGGAACTTCTCCAGGAAATCGTCCTTCACGGGGTAATGCGCGGCGGAGATCATGGGCGAGACCACGGCGGTGACGTCGGCGGGGTCGGTGCCGAAGCGCAGCCGCATGACGTTAAGCGCCGCCGAATGGGCGTCCAGCAGTGCCCCGCGCCAGCCGGTATGAACGGCGGCCACGGCCTTGCGGCGGGGATCGTAGAAGGCGGTCAGCGCGCAGTCGGCCGACAGGGCCAGCAGCGGCACGCCGGGCTCGGCGGTCACCAGCGCGTCGGTGTTCTCGGGCGGCGCCCCGCCGCCGGCCTCTACGACGGCGACGTTGGCGGTGTGCCGCTGGCGCATACGGGCCAGGCGCGCGGGCTCGGCGCCGAAGGCCTCGCAGAAAAGTTCCAGGTTGCGCTCCACGTCCTCCAGCTTGTCGCCGGAACCGGCGCCCAGGTTCAGCCCGGCGTAAGGCCCGGAGCTCGCCCCGCCCCTGCGGGTGGAAACGGCGCAGGTCACGCCCTCCTCGCCCTTAAGGCAGTCGAAGCGCAGCAGTTCAAGTCCGTTCTTTTCCTCGGTATACATTTCCCCTCCGTCCCCCGGCATTGCGGCGCGGCCGCAGTAATTATATGATAGCCTTATGCGGCAGAAACCGACCTACAGGCTGCTCAAGCGCCCCGGCCCCGCCGCCCTTAACGGGATTATAACAATTTACCGCGCCCAGGGCTGGTGGCGGCGCGGGGACACCCCCGCCATGCTGCGCAGGCTCATTTCCGGCAGCTACCTCTTCGCGGTGGCCGAGCTGGACGGCCGGGTCATCGGCATGGCCCGCGCCATAAGCGACGGCGTCAGCGACGCCTACATACAGGACGTGGCGGTGCTGAAGGAATTCCGCGGCGCCGGCGCCGGCTCCGGGCTGGTGCGCGCGCTGCTGAAAGGGCTGAAGTCCGGCGGCATAAAGTGGGTAGGCCTCATCGCGCAGGACGACAGCCACCCTTTCTACGGGCCGCTCGGCTTCTCGGAGCTGAAGCGCGCCCGCCCCATGCTCTTAAAAGGCTCCTATGTTTAACAAGCTAAAGCCGGAGGATTACCCGGCGCTCAAGAAATATTTCGACGGCCACCATTACCCGCTCTGCGAGTATTCGCTCTCGTCCATCATAGCCTGGAACCGCTGCCTCTACGAGGTCTCCTGGCTCGTCGACGGGGACCTGCTGCTGGTGGCCGAGACCGACCTGGAGCCGCCGGCCTCGGCCAGGCTGCTGATGCCGGTGCCGAGGCATTTCCGCGAGGTGACCCCGGCCGAGCTCGCCGCGCTGGCCCGCCGCCATCATCACCACAGGTACTATTACGTGCCGCAGGATTACGTGGACCGGAACAAGGACGAGCTCTGCAAACTCTTCTCCGTGAGCGAGCAGGCCGGCTTCATGGACTACGTCTATTCCACCCGCGACATGGCGGAACTGGCCGGCCACAAGTATTCAAAGAAGCGCAATTTGATAGCCCAGTTCAACAAGCAGACCGCGGCCGGGCGCAAGGTGAAGGTGGAGCGCATAACCGCGGCCAACAGCGCGGACTGCCTGGCCGTGCTGGACCGCTGGGCCAGGGACCCGGAGACCGGCTCGCGCCTGGACATGCTGAACTGCGAGCGCAAGGCCATACTTAATTCTCTCAAGCACCTGGACCTTATTGAAATGAGCGGCGTGCTGGTGCGGCTCGACGGCGAGATCGGCGGTTTCGCGCTGGGCTCGCGCCTCACCGACGGGGTGTTCGTGCTGAACTTCGAGAAGGCGCTGGAGGGCGTGAAAGGCCTGTACCAGTTCCTCGACAACGAACTGGCCAAGTCCCTCCCCCCGGGCTGCTCGTTCATCAACAAGGAAAGCGACCTGGGCAAACCTGGCCTGGCCAAAGCCAAGGGATCCTATTACCCGGCCTTCACCGAGAAGTCCTACCAGTTGGAACTTAAGACCGACAAATAAAAAAAGCCCGGCCTGCGCCGGGCTTTTTCATGCCCCGAAGTTCAGATGGCTTTGTAAGGGTCTGCCGTCACGCTGAGCAGGTAGACGGCGGCCTTCACGTTGTTGTTCACGGCGCGGGTTATGGCCGCGGCGCCGGGGTAGAAGCCGTTGCCCTCCAGCTCGATGGTGAAGGCCAGCGCGCCGGTGGCGGCGTAGGCCCAGTCGCAGCTGTCGCCGGTGGCGATGTAGAGTTCGCTGGATTTCTGCGCGTCGTAGCCGGTCAGGCCGGCCATCTTGGCCGCTATGGCGACGAAGGCCTTCTTGTCCTTCTCGTTGCTCACGTCGGCGTCCTGGCCGCCCCACGGGTACAGCACGGTGCCGCCGTAGGTGTGGTAGCTGATGTGGGTCTTCACGTTGCGGTGCGACTCGAAGAACTTCTTAACGGCCTGGGTCTCGGGCTCGGAGAAGGCCTTGGGACCGCAGTAGGTGTCGGAGCCGGGGTAGGTGGAGCCGCCGGACTTGCAGAACCAGGAGTCGTAGTTGCGGTTCAGGTCCACGCCGATGGTCTTGTCCGAATTGACCCGGGTGTTCTTGCGGAAATACTGGTACTTGCCGGTCTTTATGTCGTACTCGGAGCCGTCGGCGTTGAGCATCGGGGCTATGTAGATGTCGAGGGAATTGATGTAGCCCTTCACGTCGGCGTCGTTGCGGTGGTCCATCAGCCAGGCGGCGAAGAGCAGCGGGACCTCGTTGGAAAGGTGCTCGCGGGCGTGGTGGTTGCCGAGGAAGAAAGCGCCGGGCTTATTGCTGGCGGCGGTCCCCTTGGCGCTGGAATTGATGCGCAGGCACCAGATGTCGCGGCCCTCCACGGTCTTGCCCAGCGAGAACACCGAGGCTATGTCGGAGTTCTTAGAGGCCAGGTCGTTAAGCAGGTCGGTGGTCTCCTTGTAGTTATGGTAGGCCGCGTCGTTGGACGGGAAATCCTTGGTGAGGGCCGAGTACTCGGCCATCGACAGGCTGCGCTCCATGCCGGCCGACTTGGTGGCGGTCAGCTCGGCGGCCAGGGCCGGCGAGGCGAAACCGGAGACCTTGTCCCCTTTTATCTCGACGATGTCCAGGCCGGCCTCTAGCAGGCGGGTGCGGGCGTACTTGTCGGCGGCGCGCAGGGTGACCCAGCGGCGGCCGTCCGGAGCCTGGGCGGCGGCACCCAGCGAAGGTTCGGGGGTTTCCACCGGCGCAAGACCGGTGGACAGCTGCTGCAGCAGCTGTTCGAAAGAGCCGTTATCGCCGGCGTATAAGCCGGCCGGGATGAAATTCAGTAAGGCTATGGTTACCAGGAGCTTTTTCATCGTTGAAAGCCTCCGCCGCGGAGTATTGACCTATATCAATATAATTATAAGGGCCAAAACCGAAAACCGGCAAGGCCA
>CALMZU010000221.1 GCA_937870775.1 uncultured Elusimicrobia bacterium | reverse complement strand
TGTCGAGGATACTCAACCACGCGCAGGAGCTGTCGCTGGTGCTGAACCCCAGCGTCAACGCCTACCGCCGCCTGGACCCGCACTTCGAGGCGCCCAACCAGATAAAGGTCTCGTCGGTGGACCGCGGCGCCATGATACGCATCCCCGCCGGCAACGAGCGCTCCGCCCGCCTGGAGATACGCTCCGTGGCGCCGGACGCCAACCCGTACCTGGCGCTGTACGCGCTGCTGCGCACCGCGCTGGACGGCCAGCCGCTGGCCAAGGACGAGAGCAAGCGCGACCGCGTGCGCTACCTGCCCGGCAACATCTACGACGCCATACGCCTGTTCCGCGGCAGCGACTTCATGAAGGGCGCGCTGGGCGGGGCGCCGCACGAGAAGTACGCGGCGCACAAGCAGGCCGCGGCGGACCGCAGCCCCAAGGAACTCGGCACCATAGTGAAGACCTCCGAGGTGCTGTTCCACCACGACGTGACCACGCAGATGCTGTGGCACAAGTTCTGAACGGCGCCGGGCCGGCCCGCTATTGCGCGGCCGGCCCGGAGTTAAGCATACTATTTGGAACGATGAAGACCTTAGCACTGCTGCTCTGCCTCTCGGCCCCGGCCGGCGCCGCCAACTGGACGCTGGATTCCTACACCAAAGAACTTTTCTCGGTCTCCCACGACCTGAAGGCCTCCGAGGAGAGCCTTGAACTGGCGAAGAGCGACTACCTGTACTCGCTCGCCTCGTTCTGGCTGCCGTCGGTGTCGCTGAGCGCCTCCAACACGCCCTATTCCTCGTCGGGCTCGCCCAGGCTGTACTTCTCGGACTCGCGCACCTCGTCCTCGCTTTCCGCCTCGCTCAACCTCTTCAACAATTTCAGGGACAAACTGGGCCTGGACTCCTCGCGCCTGTCGCGCGACGGCAGCGAGGTCTCGCTGTTCTCCCAGCGGCAGTCGCTGACCATAGAGGCCATAAACAATTATTACGGCGTGCTGCGCAAGAAGCAGCTGGTCAGCGTGGCCAAGCAGAGCCTGGCCTCCTACGAGGAGCAGTACCTGAAGGCGCAGCAGTACTATAAGGAAGGCCTCAAGAGCTATTCCGACGTGCTGAAGAGCGAACTGAACTTCCGCTCCAGCCAGGTCAGCGAACTCTCCGCCGAGGAGAACTACCGCAACTCGGTGATGTCCTTCAACACCTCAATCTACCGCGACCCCGAGGAGCCGGCCGACCTGGCCGAGGTGACAGGCACGCCGGACCTCTCGATGCCGGACCTGCAGGAGGACCTGCGCTACGCGATGGCCAACCGCCCCGACATGAAGCAGGCCCGCATCTCGCTGGAACAGAAGCGCATCTCCCGCAAGCTGGCCCGCATTGGCTGGTGGCCGGACTTCTCCGTGGACGCCTCCTATTCGCGCCAGGGCGTGCTGGGCCTCGGCGAGACCGGCAGCCCCTATTATTCCGTAGGCGCCAGCCTCTCGCTGCCCATAGGCCTGGGCACTTTCGCCGACCGCAACTCCAACCTTTCCGCCTCCATAAGCCTCGCCCAGGCCGAGCGCTCGCTGCTGGAGAAAGAACTGGCGGTGAAGACCGAGATCATCAGCGCCTGGCATTCCCGCGCGCTGGCCCTGAAGAGCTACGAGGTCTCCAAGATGAGCGCCGACCTCTCGGCGCAGAACCTCGCCATCGTGAAGGAAAAATATTCGCAGGGCCGCGCCAGCATGATAGAACTGGCCGACGCGCAGAGCGACGAGCAGGATTCGCAGACCAGCCTCGCCAACGCCTATTTCGACCTGCTGCTCAACCGCATAAGCTACGATAAGACCGTAGGGCGCCAGGTCTGGCACTGAGGACGACCATATGAAAAGAGTGAAGCACATACTTCTCAAAGCGCTGATCTACGCCGCCGCGGCCGCCGCCGTCGGCGGGGGCGGCTGGTGGGGCTACCGCGCCTACAAGAGCGCCTCGCTCGTCGAGGGCGAGATAGAGAAGGTCACCGTGAAGCGCGGCGACATAGAGATAAAGTTCCAGGACATCGGCGACGTGGCGCCGAAGGACGTGCTGGAGGTGTACTCCCGCGTGGGCGGCCGCGTGACCGAGATACTGGTGAAGGAAGGCGACAAGGTGACGAAGGGCCAGAAGGTGGCCGTGATACAGCCCGGCCAGACCGACACCGACAAGTACGTACCGGTGGAGGTTTTCGCCCCGATAGAGGGCACGGTGATGACCTGCTCCAACAACAATAGCGGCTCCAACGCCCTCGCTAAGCCCGACCAGCGCATCAGCGGCCTCGCCGACGGCAGCCCTACCTGCCTCATGCAGGTGGGCGACCTGCGCTCGCTCATCGTGGACCTGAGCATCAGCGAGATGGAGATCATGAAACTGAGGGTCGGCCTGCCGGTAAAGGTGACCATCGACGCTCTCGCCGCCATACCTCTGACCGGGCACATAACGCTGATCTCGCCGAAGGCCGACAACAACCGCGGCAACTCGAAGAGCTTCAAGGTGCAGATAGGCATAGACCAGCGCGGCATTCCCGGCGTGAAATCCGGCATGACCTCGCGCATCTCCGCCGTGATGGAGTCCCGCCGCAACGTGCTGACCATGCCCATCTCCGGCCTGTTCGAGGAGGGCGGCCGCAAGTTCGCCTACCTCGTCGTGCCGGGCGGCAAGTCCCGCAAGGCCGACATAAAGACCGGCCTGCGCAACGAGACCGACGTGGAAGTCGTTTCCGGCCTGAAGGAAGGCGACACCGTCTACGCAGACAAGCCGCTCAATATCGAGGAAGAGAAGAAGCCCGACGCCGCCCCCGCCGGCGGCGCCATGGAATCCGCCGCCGTGCCCGCAATGCCGGCCGGCAACTGAGGCCCCGCCGTGATAAAGTGCGAGAACCTCCAGAAGGTCTACCCTCTTAAGAAACTGCACGGCTACCCGGCGCTCAAGGGGCTGGACTTCTCCATAGAGGAGGGGGAGTTCGCCGCGATCACCGGCCCGTCGGGCTGCGGCAAGTCCACGCTGCTGAACATCCTGGGCTTCCTCGACAACCCCAGCTCCGGCCATTACCTTTTCCGCGGCCGCAACGTCAGCACCTTCTCCGACTCCGAGCGCTCGCACCTGCGGCTCTCCGAGGTCGGCTTCGTTTTCCAGTCCTTCAACCTGCTGCCTCGCTTTTCGGCGCTCGACAACGTGCGGCTGCCTATGCTCTACCTCGGCACCGATTCCGACGAGAGCCGGGTGAAGGCCGCCGCGCTGCTGGAGCGCGTTGGCCTGGCCGACAAGGCCGACCACAGCCCGCTGGAGCTTTCCGGCGGCGAGCGCCAGCGAGTGGGCGTGGCCAGGGCTCTGGCCAACGATCCCAAACTGCTGCTGGCCGACGAGCCTACCGGCAACCTGGACTCGAAGAACGGCGTGGAGGTGATGGCCCTGCTGAAGGACCTGAACGCCGCCGGGCTCACCGTTATCATGGTGACCCACGATATGGCGCTGGCCAAGGCCGCCTCGCGCGTGATACGCATGAAGGACGGCCTGATAGAGGCCTGATTATGAGACTTTCCGAATCCTTACGCACGGGCGCTCTCGAGATCTACCACCACAAGATGCGCTCGTTCCTCACGTTCTTCGCCATCTCCATCGGCGTGATCTCCATCATGTACAGCCTGACGCTGACGTACTCCATGAGCACGGCCACGAAGAACGCCCTGAACGTGGCCGGCCACGGCCGCATGCTGGTGCAGACCCGCCGCTATTACCAGGAGACCACCAGCATGGACAAGAAGGAGGCCCGCGACAGCCTGACGCTGGAAGACGCGCTGGCCATCAGGAAGATCTTCCCCGATCTGCCGATGGTCTCGCCGCTGATGTTCAGCGGCGTGGAGTTCTCGCACCAGGATTTCAACGACTGGAACGGCGTGGCCGGTATCACTCCTGAGTGGAAGAAGCGCGGCTGGATCTACAAGGTGCACGGCCGCTTCATCAACCAGCACGACGTGGACACCTACGCCCGCGTCTGCGTGCTGATACAGCGCGGCGGCTGGTTCAAGAAGCCGCAGTGGATGAAGTTCTACGGCTGGACCGACGAGTTCCAGGGCTACATAAAGCACAACGGCCTGCTGGGCAAGACCGTCCGCATGGGCGACAACCTCTACACCGTCATCGGCATACTGGAGGAGCCGCCGCTCGAGAAGAACCCCAAGACCTTCCTCGACATAGAGGAATGGGAGGCCCGCATACTTGTGCCCATCACCACGATGCAGCGCCTGATGGGCAACCGCTGGGGCTGGGCCGAGGAGGGCGGCATAGAGTCCATACAGGTGGACGCCGGCAGCGAACGGATGGTGCCGGTCTACAAGCGGCGCATAGAGAAAGTGCTGCAGGCGCGCCACGGCGGGCGGCTGCGCCTGGACATAAAGGATTTCGGCGAGATCATAAAGACCAAGCTCACGGACAAGCACCGCACCATGTACATCATGATGGTCATAGGCGCCATAGCCATACTGGCCGGCGGCATAGGCATCATGAACGTCACGCTGGCCACGATCTACTCTCGCATAAAGGAGATAGGCATACGCCGCTCCATCGGCGCCACCCGCGGCGACATCATGATGCAGTTCCTGATCGAGGCCATGCTGCTGGGTTTCTTCGGCGGGATAGCGGGAATACTCATCTCGATGAGCGGCATACAGTACCTCGCCTCCAAAGGCGACACCGACATGATGATGGTGCAGTGGTGGATGCCGCTCGTCGCCGTGCTGTTCGCGGTGATGACCGGCTTCCTAGCCGCGCTGTACCCGGCCTACCAGGCCTCCAAGCTGGACCCGGTGGAGGCGCTGCGCTACGAGTAGCGGCCGCCGGGACATGAAAAAGGCCGGGAACTTTCCCGGCCTTTTTTGCGCCCCGGTATACGCCGAGCGCAAGTTTGGTATCATATCCCTGACATGGGCAAAAAATATTCCATACCCGTTATACTCGCCGGCGCGGCGCTGGTCTTCCACCTTTTCGGCGGCTTCGCCTTCATACGCTCAGCGGCTCCCACCTACGACGAGACCGTGCACCTTTCGAGCGGCTATTCGTACCTTTCCACCGGCCTGTACCGGATGAACGTGATGGACCACCCGCCGCTCTCCGAGATGCTCTCCGCCCTGCCGCTCATGGCGCTGAAGGCGCAGTCCTTCGCCGGGCACCCTTATTTCGCCAACCTGATGCCTTACCATTACGGCGACCTGTTCCTTTACCAGAACGGCCCGTCCCCCGACAAACTGCTTAACACCGCGCGCGGCTTCACCTTCCTGTTATGGACCGCGCTGCTGCTGCTGTTCATCTGGCTTTTCGTCTCCAGGCTGATCTCGCCCGACGCGGCGCTGCTGTCCATGGCCGCGGCCCTGCTGATGCCGGTGTTCATCTCCAACGACGCGCTGGTCACCACCGACGCGGCCGCAGCGGTGTTCTATTTCGGTTCCTTCGCGCTGGCCTGGCGCTTCATCGACGCGGCCAAGCCGGTAGAGGGGAAGAAGCCACGCCCCGCGGCGCTCTGGGGCTGGGCCGCCGCCGCCGGGTTCACGGCGGGCCTGGGCATGGCCGGCAAGTTCAGCCTGTTCATAGTGCCGCCGCTGGTTCTGGCCGGTTGGTTCGCGCACGACCATTTCTCCCGCCGCATGTCCGCCGGCCGGCTGGCCGGCTTCGCGGCCGCCTACCTGGCGGCCTGCCTGCTGGCCGTGGCGCTGGTCTACAAGGGTGACCTGGGCCTTTATTACGACGGGCTCAAGGCTACGCTGACGCGCCTGGACCAGGGCCGCTCGTCCTTCGCGGCCGGGCGCTACGGCGTGAACGGCGTCTGGTGGTACTTCCCTTTCGCCCTCGCCGTGAAGACCCCGCTGCTTACGCTGTTCTTCGCCCTGGTCGGTATATGGGCGGCGCTGAAGCCTTTCCGCCGCCGGGCCCTGTGGCTGCTGCTGCCCCCGGCTTTCTTCCTGGCCGTCTCCCTTAACACCAAGGTGCAGATAGGCTACAGGCATATCATGCCGGTCATGCCCTTCCTCGCCGTGCTGGCCGGCGCGGGCCTGGCCGCCGCCTCGCGGGCGCGCACCGGCGGCTGGCTGCTGGCCGGCTGGTTCGCGCTGACCGCGCTCTCGCTGTCGCGCGTCGAGCCTTTCTACCTGGCTTATTTCAACGAGCTCGCCGGCGGGCCGGCCAAAGGCTACCGGTCGCTGGTGGATTCCAACCTGGACTGGGGCCAGGACGTGAAGGCCCTCGGCTCTTATCTCAAAGGGCAGGGCAACCCGCCGGTGATCTTCTCCTATTTCGGCGTGGCGCGGCCCGAGCGCTACGGCGTTAACTATGCGCCGCTAGGCGTGGTGACCAACGCCCCGCTGGACGGCGGGCGCGCCGACGTCTGCGCCATGAAGCGGCCGCTCCTGGCCGTGTCGGCCACCAACCTCCAGGGCACCTATTACGCCGACCACTCCACCTTCGCCTGGCTTAAGGAGCGCAAGCCCGTGCACGTGGCAGGCTATTCTATATTCCTTTACGACCTTTCCGGCGACAAGGACGGCATAGAGCGGCTGGCGGCGCTTTTCGACCGCGAGGGGAGCAACGCCGAGGCGGATTGCCTGTACTCTCTGGCGGGAAAATAATATGGAACAGAACGGCAACGATTCGGAGAAAGAACTTATAGGCCTTGCCCGGAAAGGGGACCAGCGCGCCTTCGAGAAACTGGTGCTGAAGTACAAGGACCGGCTCTACGGCATAGCCTCGGGCGTCTGCGCGCGGCTCCCTTCGGAGTCCGAGGACGTGGCGCAGGAGACCATGGTGGCCGCCTTCAAGCACGTCGGTTCGTTCAAGGCCAACGCTGCCTTCAGCACCTGGCTTTACCGCATAGCGGCCAACAACTGCTGGCAGCGCATGCGCCGCCTTAAGACCGAGGCCCGGGCCGACATGCCCGACGACCACAGCAAGGGCCACCCGTCGCGCCCCTCGGCCGGCGACACCGCCCTGAAGAACGAGCTTTCCCGCGCCGTCAGCCGCGCGCTGGCCGGACTGCCGCCGGATCTCCGCTCCGCCGTCATGCTCTGCGACATAGAGGGGCTTTCCGGCGCCGAGGCCGCGGCCAGGCTGGGCGTTTCGCTGCCGGCGCTGAAGTCCCGCCTTCACCGGGCGCGGGCCGCGCTGCAGGCCCAGCTCAAGGATTTCCGCCAGGACTGAATCCTTTTCGCCCTCCTGCGCATCTTATATGCGAGAGACTGGAGGGAACATGCAGACCATAAATACTCAGGACTTCAAACAGAAGGTGTTCGACTTCACCGCCAGCAAGGAGTGGAAGTTCGCGGGGCAGCGCCCGTGCATAGTGGACTTCTCCGCTTCGTGGTGCGGCCCTTGCCGCATGCTGGCCCCGGTGCTGGAGCAGGTGTCGGCCGAGTACGCCGGCAAGCTCGACGTGTACAAGGTGGACATAGACCAGGAGGCCGAATTGGCCGCGGCCTTCGGCATACAGAGCGTGCCGACCCTGATCTTCGTGCCCATGAGCGGCCAGCCCGCCGCGGCCTCCGGCGCCATGCCGAAGGAGAGCCTGGTGAAGGCGATAAACGAGCACCTCGGCGTGAGCTGACGGCGTTGTCGGCGGCTTCCCCTATATTGTAAACTAAAGGTCGCGCCGGCCCGGGCCGGCGCGGCGCATACAACACGGGAGACAGATGAAAAATCAGTCAGCCGCTTTGCTGATAACGTTACTTACCGCCGGCAGCGTTTCCGCCGGGACATTCACACCGAAGACCTATATAAAGCAGGCGCTGGATTCCTCGCCGGCCATGAAGATGGCCGAGCAGGCCTATACGCTGGCGCGCGAGACCTACCGCTCGGCCCTCGCCGACGCGGCGCTGCCGGCCTTCAAGTTCAGCGCCGCTGAGACGCTTTACGGCGACGACAATACCGGCTGGGACACCGGGGAGGACCGCGTATCCTCGAGCCTTTCGGCGTCGTGGAACCTCTACGATTCGGCCTCCAGCCCGCTGTCGCGCGTGCGCTCGGCCCGGCTCACCCACGAGTACGCCCGGCTCACCCTGCTGATAGCCCGCCAGACCCAGTCGCTTTCGGCGCTGGACAAGTTCTACGCTCTCTACTCGGCCCAGCAGAAGGTGGTGGCCGCCAGGAGCAACCTGGCCTCCCGGGAGAAGCAGTACAACGACACCAACGAACAGTTCCAGTCCGGCACCCGCAGCCGCATAGAGCTCACCCAGAGCGAGGGCGACAAGCTCTCGAGCGAACTGTCGCTGGCGCAGGCCGAGTTCGGCGAGCGCAAGGCCCTGATGGCCTTCAACGAACTGATAAACGCCGAGCCCGACGAGGCTCAGGCGGTGGTGATAGACACCAACGCGGTCAGCATAAAGCTGCCGCTGCCCAAAGAGGACATCGACCGCGCGCTGGAAGGCAACCTGAAGTTCCGCCTGCGGAAGGTGTCGCTCGAACGGACCAAGCTGACCGGGCGCAACGCCATCATGGCCGACTACCCGCGCTTCAGGCTGGACGCCGACTGGGCCAAGACCTCGCTGCCGCTGTTCGGCAGCGGGCGATGGACCGATAACCAGAGCTACGGCCTGGCCGCCTCGGTCAGCTACTCCTTCGGCTTCTTCGGCGCGCAGAAGCATTACGACCTGCTGGGCCAGAAGGCCTCCATACGCTCGGCCGAACTGGACCTGGAGGACGCGCGCCGCACGCTGAAGACCGACGTGCTGACCGCGCAGAAGAACATAGAACTGCTGGTGAAGTCGCGCCAGCTGCTGGATTTCCAGGTGAAGGCGCAGAAGGACACGATGGACAACCTGATGGGCGAGTTCTCGCTCGGCGGGGCGTCCTCGCTGCAGCTGGACAACTCGCAGACCAAGCTGCTGGACGCCAGCAACAGCCAGATCTCGGCGGTGAACGACCTGGACCTGGCGCTGGCCGGCTACCGCGTGCTCTTGGGCGAAAGGATCTGGGAATAGGAGAACGTATGAAAAAGGCTTTCAAATCCTCGGCGTGGATAATAGTGCTGGCCCTGCTGGGCGCGGCGGTGTTCTCCGGCTACGCCCGCTACAAGAAGATGTCGGTGCGGCCCGACCTCGACGACTTCATACGCGAGGCCAGCCGCGGCGACCTGAAACTGGACCTGCAGGAGTCCGGCGAGCTGGTGTCGCGCGACACCGTGGACGTGTTCCCTCCGGGCCGGGGCTTCATCGTGGAGATAGCCAAGAAGGAAGGCGAATACGTCGAGAAGAACGAGAAGATCATGATGTTCAAGGGCGGCGAGCGCATAGACTCGGCGCAGTACGTGCCGGTGCCCGTGCTGGCCCCGCGGTCCGGCATGCTGACCCGCTGCATCAGCCGCTACGGCCAGAGCGACGACGAGGTGCGCGAGGGCAAACGCATGGACAGCGCCTCCACCTGCGTCACCCGCATAGTGGACATGAAGACGCTGGCCGTCAGCCTGAAGGTCAGCGAGATAGACATCTTCAAGCTCAAGCGCGGCATGCCGGTGACGATAACCTTCACGTCGATACCCGGCGAGAAGTTCGGCGGGCACATAGACGTGATAGCCCCGATGGCCGAGACCAAGTCCAGCAACTGGGGCGGCAGCGGTTCCAAGGTGTTCCGCGTGATGATCAATATCGACAAGTCCAGCCAGAAGATGCGCGTGGGCATGAGCGCGGTGGTGACCGCCAACATGCAGGCCAAGAAGAACGTGCTGAAGGCGCCGATAGAGACCCTTTTCCAGGAAGGCCTGAACTACTACGTCTACAGGCAGACCGAAGGCTACTCCGCCGAGAAACTGCAGGTCTACCCCGGCCTGCGCTCCGAGTCCGAGGTGGAACTGGCCGGCGCGGTGAAGCCCGGCGACAGGCTGTTCACCGCGGTGCCGGAGACCCTGAAATGAGCATAACCTGCGCGGACCTCGCCAAGGTCTACGAAGGCGGCCACGCCGGCTGGCCGGCGCTGCGCGGCCTCTCGTTCTCGGTGGACCCGGGCGAGTTCGTGACCATAACCGGCCCCTCGGGCTGCGGCAAGAGCACGCTCCTGAACATCATAGGCCTCTTGGACGAGCCGAGCGGCGGCCGCTACTCGCTCAACGGGCGCGACACGGCCACGCTTTCCGACCAGGAGCGCTCCGACCTGCGGCTGCAGGAGCTCGGCTTCGTGTTCCAGGCCTTCCACCTGCTCAACAGGATGAGCGCCATAGACAACGTGGCCCTGCCGATGATGTACGCCGGCGCCGACCGCGCGGAGATGCGCGAGCGCGCCCACGCCCTGCTGGCCAAGGTGGGCCTGAAGGGCAAGGAGCGCAAGACGCCGCTGGAACTTTCGGGCGGCGAGCGGCAGCGCGTGGCCATAGCCCGGGCGCTGGCCAACTCCCCGAAGATCATACTGGCCGACGAGCCCACCGGCAACCTGGACTCGGCCTCGAGCCGCGAGATCATGGACCTGCTCTACGGCCTGAACGCCGACGGGATGACCGTGATAATGGTGACGCACGACCGCGAGCTGGCGGCGCGCGCCCGCCGCAACATACGCATGCGCGACGGGAGGATAGAACCGTGAGGGCCATATTCAACGCGGTGCGCACAGGTTTCGCCGAGATCTGGGCCCACAAGACCCGCTCGGTGCTGAGCTTCCTCGCGATAGCGGCGGGTTCGGTGGTGTTCATAGACGCCTTCTCGGCCATCTTCGAGACCTACGACAGGCTGGAACAGCAGAAGGCGGTGTCCGGCATGGCCCGCATGAAGATCTCGCAGAACTACAGCCAGACCTATTCCTCGCCGGACGAGTACGTGCCTCCGCCGGTGATAACCTACGACGACGTGGTAAGCCTGCGCGCCAAGATGCCCGGCCTGTACATGGTCTCGCCCGAGGGCCGCGACTGGCACAACGTGCTGGAGTACAACGAGAGCAGGGTGGTGGCCGCCGTCACCGGCGTCAGCCCCGAATGGACCAGGCGCGACTTCGTGTACACGCTGAAGGGGCGCTTCATAGACCAGCGCGACATGGACGAGAAACTGCGCGTCTGCGTGCTGGTGAAGGACGCGCCGCCGGAACCCACCAACAGCTTCTTCAAGACGCAGCGCAAGAAGTACAACTTTTCGGGCGGTTTCGACATGATGGTGGCCCACAACGACATGCTGGGCAAGACCGTCAACATCGACGGCATCACCTTCACGGTGATAGGCGTGCTCGAGGAACTGCCCTATTCCCGGAGGCCCAGCACCATACTGGGCTCCTCCGGCAACTACAAGATACTGGCCCCGATCACGACGCTGCAGCATTACAGCTTCCTCAGCCCCAGCCAGTCGCTGGAGCTGAACATAGACACCGGCAGCGAGCGCAGCTTCGGCGAGTCGGAGCGGCTCATCAGGAACTTCCTGAAGATACGCTTCGGCGACGAGGACGCCTTCGTGGTGGAGAACCAGCTGGACCTGATACGCGAGAGCATAGCCAACAGCGTGAAGAGCTCGCTGATCACGATCTCGCTCGGCATGCTGGCCTTCATAGCCGGCGGCATAGGCATCATGAACGTGACGCTGGCCACCGTGTTCGCGCGCACCAAGGAGATAGGCGTGCGCCGGGCCATAGGCGCCAGCCGCCGCGACATCATGCTGCAGTTTGTTGTGGAGGCGGTGATGCTGGGCCTGATAGGCGGCCTGCTGGGGTCGGGGCTGGGCTACCTTTGGGGCGTGCCAGGCAAGGTGATGGTGGGCATGTCAGCAAGCCCGATAAAGCCCTGGATGCCGGTCCTGTCGGTGTTCATAGCGGCCTTCACGGCCTTCGTCTTCGCCATATACCCGGCCTGGGTGGCCG
>CALMZU010000220.1 GCA_937870775.1 uncultured Elusimicrobia bacterium | reverse complement strand
TGCGGCAGGTCATAGCCGAGCGCGTGATAGGCGGTTTCGAGGTGAAGGTGGGCGATATGCTTATAGACGCCACCGTGCGCGGCCGCCTCGAAAAACTGAAGTCCGATTTGAAGTCCCGTTGAATTTAACACCTATCGAGGCTTCGCCTCGATAGGAGGCGAAGCCTCGATAGAGGGAAAGGGAATATGATAAGACCGGAAGAGATCACCGAGATAATAAAGAGCAAGATCGACAAGTTCATACCGGAGGCCGAGCTCTCCGAGACCGGCCAGGTGCTGCAGATCGGCGACGGCATAGCCCGCATCTACGGCCTTGGCGGCGCCGTGGTCGGCGAACTGGTGGAGTTCGAGGGCGGCGTGTCCGGCATGGTGCAGAACATAGAGCGCGAGAACGTCGGCGCGGTGATCATGGGCTCCGACACCCTCATTAAGGAAGGCGACCGCGTGAAGCGCACCGGCCGCGTGCTCGAGGTGCCGGTGGGCCCCGAGATGATAGGCCGCGTGGTGGACGCCCTGGGCAACCCGATAGACGGCAAGGGCCCGATCAACGCGAAGAAAAAGCGCCCCGTCGAGGTCATCGCCCCCGGCGTGGTGGAGCGCGCCCCGGTGAAGGAGCCGCTGCAGACCGGCCTCAAGGCCATAGACGCCATGATCCCGATAGGCCGCGGCCAGCGCGAGCTCATCATCGGCGACCGCCAGACCGGCAAGACCGCCGTGGCGCTGGACGCCATCATCAACCAGAAGAACGAGCCCGCCGACAAGCGCCCGATCTGCATCTACGTGGCCATCGGCCAGAAGGAATCCACCGTAGCCCGCTTCGCCAAGACCCTGGAGGACAACGGCGCGATGGAGTACTCCATCATCGTCTCCGCGTCGGCCTCCGCGCCGGCCTCCATGCTTTACCTCGCGCCGTACACCGGCTGCGCCATCGGCGAGGAGTTCATGTGGAGCGGCAAGCACGCGCTGGTCATCTACGACGACCTCTCCAAGCACGCGCAGGCCTACCGCCAGATGTCCCTGCTGCTCCGCCGCCCGCCCGGCCGCGAGGCCTACCCCGGCGACGTGTTCTATCTCCACAGCCGCCTGCTGGAGCGCGCCTGTAAGCTCTGCGACAAGAACGGCTCCGGTTCGCTGACCGCGCTGCCGGTCATAGAGACGCAGGCCAACGACGTGACCGCCTACATCCCGACCAACGTCATCTCGATCACCGACGGCCAGATCTACCTCGAGAGCAACCTGTTCCACTCGGGCATACGCCCGGCCGTGAACG
>CALMZU010000219.1 GCA_937870775.1 uncultured Elusimicrobia bacterium | reverse complement strand
CGGCCTCGTCGCTTACGCAAGCCTCGGCCTCCGTGACGGTTTTGCTTATCCGGCACCGGCCGTCTCCCGGTGTATACATTGAAAGTCTCACTTGAACAAAACCTCGTTGCGGCCTTTGACGACCTCGCCTATCACCACGGCGCCCTTCAAGGTCTTGAGCGCGGTGGGCACGGCGGCCGGGCGCATGACGGCTATCATGCCGAGGCCCATGTTGAAGGAATCCCACATGTCGCGCTCGGGAATATCGCCGAGGCGCTGCACCTCGCGCATGATGCCCGGCACCTGCCAGGAGCCCTTTATCACAACGGCGCCCATGGTCCTGGGGAGCACGCGCGGGAGGTTGCCGGGTATGCCGGAGCCGGTTATGTGGGCCAGGGCGGTCACGTCGTGGCCTTTCTTCTTCAGAGCGGCGCGCAGGCGGTTCACGTCCTTAACGTAGATCTTCGTGGGCGTCAGCAGGCGGGCGGCGTATTTCTTAAGGAGGCGTTTGTCGTCGAGCACCTTGCGCACCAGCGAGAAGCCGTTGGAGTGGAAGCCGGTGGACGGCAGGCCGACGAGGATGTCGCCGGGGCGCACCTTGCGTCCGTCGAGCACCTCGGAGTTCTTCACGATGCCGACGGAGAAGCCGGCGAGGTCGTACTCGCCGGGAGCGTAGAAACCCGGCATCTCGGCGGTCTCGCCTCCTAGCAGCACCGACTCGCCCTGGCGGCAGCCTTCCATGATGCCGTTTATGATCTTCTTGGAGCGGGCGAGGTCGAGCTTGCCTGTGGCGTAGTAGTCGAGGAAGAGCATGGGACGCGCGCCGCAGCAGACCAGGTCGTTTACGCACATGGCGACGAGGTCGATGCCTATGGTGTCGTGGCGGTCCAGCAGGAAGGCCAGCTTCAGTTTCGTGCCCACCCCGTCGGTGGAAGCCACGATGCTGTACTCCTTCTTCATCTCGGGGATGGGCAGCAGGCCGGCGAAGCCGCCTATGGCCTTGGACTTCTTCTCGAGGAACTCGGTGAACCTGTCAGCCAGTTTCACATCCACGCCGCTCTTCTTGTAGGTCGTCATAGTTCTCCTTTAAAGCCCGATGTCGCCGCGGTACTGCATGCCTTCGAATCTTATGCCGCGCATGGCCTCGTAAGCCTTGCCGCGGGCCAGCGCGGCGTCGGCCGCGCAGGCGGACACGCACAGCACGCGCCCGCCTGAGGTGAAGTACCCCCCGTCCTTCGACGAGGTCCCGGAATGGAAGACCTGGACGCCGGCCGGCTGGTCGTAAAGGCCGGTTATCGGGCGCCCGGTCACGGGGCTTTCCGGATAACCGGCGGCGGCGGCCACCACGGCCACGCAGGTCTCGCCGGTAAGGTCCAGTTCGCGCCCGGCCAGCCGCCCTTCGGCGCAGGCGCAGAGCGCAGGCAGCAGGTCGCTTTTTATCACCGGCATGATGGCCTGGGTCTCCGGGTCGCCGAAGCGCACGTTGAACTCCAGCACCTTCGGGCCGTCCGGGGTGAGCATGAGCCCGGCGTATATGACGCCGCGGTAGGGGATGCGCTCCCGCTTCAGCCCGTCGAGGAAACGCCGTATTACCGCGGTCCTGATCGTCTCCATGTCCTCTTCGGGCAGCGGCACCGGACAGATGGCGCCCATGCCGCCGGTGTTAGGCCCCTTGTCGCCGTCCTTCAGGCGCTTGTGGTCGCGGGAAACGGGCAGCAGCATGGCGCTCTCGCCGTCGGTGAGCGCCATCACCGAGACCTCGGGACCGGTCAGGAACTCCTCCATTATGACCTTGGAACCGGAGCCGCCGAAGATGCGCTTCTCCATGAAATCCTCTACGGCCGCGAGGGCTTCGGCCTCGTCGGCGCAGACGCGCACCCCCTTGCCGGCGGCCAGGCCGTCGGCCTTTATCACCACCGGGTAACGGCGGTTCGCGGCTATCCTCTCGCGGGCGGCGGCCGCCGAATAGAGCGGCGTGAAATCGGCCGTAGGTATGTCGTTGCGCCGCATGAATTCCTTGGCGAACTGCTTGGAGGCCTCCAGCATGGCCCCGCGCTGCGACGGGCCGAACACCTTTATGCCCTTGGCGGCCAGGAAGTCGGGCAGGCCCTTGGCCAGCGGCGCCTCCGGCCCTACCACGACGAGGTCCACGGCGTTGGCGAGGCAGTAGCCGTATATCCCGTCGTGGTCGTCCTGCCTTATCTCCGGGCAGGAGGCCAGCCCGGCTATGGCGGCCGATCCGGGTATGCAGTGGAGCTTCCCCAGCACCGGGCTCTGCTTTATCTTCCAGGCCAGCGCGTGCTCGCGGCCGCCGGAACCTATGATCAGTACGTTCATCTGCCCCCCTTGCCGAGGCCGTTATACCTGCCGGTGAAGCAGGATACGCAGAAGTTCCTGTCGGTACCGCCGCCGCAGGCGTCGACGAGGCTTTCCAGGCCGAGGTAATGCAGCGCGTCCGCCCCTATGAACCGCCTTATCTTCTCCACGCTCATGCGGTCGGCTATCAGCTCGCGGCGCGTCGGGGTGTCGATGCCGAAATAGCAGGGCGCTATGATCGGAGGCGAGGCTATGGCCATAACCACCTTCTTCGCGCCGGCGCGGCGCAGGCTGCCCACGATCTTCTTCGACGTGGTGCCGCGCACCAGCGAGTCGTCTATCAGCACTATGCTCTTGCCCTTTATCACGTCCTTGATGGGAGCCAGCTTGAGGTGGGCGGTGAACTCGCGCAGCCGCTGGTCGGGCTGTATGAAAGAACGGCCGGTGTAGTGGTTGCGCATGAACACCGTGCGGTAGGGTATGCCGGACTCCTTGGAATAGCCCAGCGCGTAGACGGTGCCGGAATCCGGCACGCCGGAGACTATGTCAGCCTTGAGCCCGGCCAGTTCGCGGGCCAGGCGCGCGCCTATCTCGTAGCGCGCGGTCTGCACGGTGCGGCCGGCCACCAGCGAGTCCGGCCTGGCGAAATAGACCTGTTCGAAGATGCAGCGCGTATGCCTGGCCGGCGCGGCGAAGCGGCGGAAAGAGGCGCGGCCGCCTTTTATCACCACCATCTCGCCGGGCTCTATCTCGCGCACCAAGCGGCCGCCGGCCACGTCTATGGCGCAGGTCTCCGACGAAAGTATCCATGACCGGCCCAGGCGCCCCAGCACCAGCGGCCTGTAGCCGTGCGGGTCGCGCGCGCCTATCACCAGGCCCGGCGCCATGAACAGGAAGGCGTAAGCCCCCTCCAGTTTGGTCAGGTTGGAGGCCAGCGTGGCGGCCAGGTCCCGCCCCCGGTACTTGGCGGCGAGGTGCAGTATCACCTCGCTGTCGCTCGAGGACTGGAAGATGGCGCCGGACTTCTGCAGGCGGTCCTTAAGCGCGTCGGCGTTGGTGAGGTTGCCGTTGTGGGCCACCGCCACCGGGCCGAGGCAGGAGTTCAGCACCAGCGGCTGCGCGTTCTTTATATGGCTCGAGCCCGTCGTGGAATAGCGGATGTGGCCTATGGCGGAACGGCCGCCCAGCGCGTCCAGCGTGTCGCGGTCGAACACCTCGCTCACCAGGCCCATGCCTGCGTGGTGGCGCAGCGCGCCGCCGGCGTCGCTCACTATGCCGGCCGATTCCTGGCCGCGGTGCTGCAGCGTGAAGAGCCCGACGTAGGCCAGCTTCGCCGCGTCCTTGTTGTCAGTTATGCCGAATATTCCGCACATATTTACCTCGCGTACCCGACGGCGTTCCTGAAGAAAAGACGGCCGGCGGCCGCGGCGCGGGCGGCGGCCGGGCGGTCGGGGTGCTGCCAAGGGTAGAAGCTGCGCTCCGGGTGCGGCATCAGGCCGAGGCAGTTGCCGGCCGCGTTGCAGACGCCCGCGATATCCAGCATGGAGCCGTTGGGGTTATCCGCGTAGGTCAGGGCGTGCAGGTCGCGGCCGGTTATAGCGGCCATTTCCTTTACGTCCTCGACGATGAACTTGCCCTCGCCGTGCGCTATGGGCAGTTCTATCTCGTCCGGCAGGCCTTTGGTGAACAGGCAGGGGCTGGCCTTGTTCACCTTCAGTTTCACCCATTTCGCCACGAAGTGCCCGCAGTCGTTGGTATACAGCGTGGAGACCTGCCTGTTGCCGCGGTTCTCCGGCAGGAAGCCGGTCTTCGCCAGTATCTGGAAGCCGTTGCAGATGCCTATCACCGGCCGCCCGTCCTTTATGAAACGCTCGAAGTCCCGGCGCAGCTTCGCCATCTTCACCGCGTAGATCTTGCCGGCCGAGATGTCGTCGCCGTAGGAGAAGCCGCCGGGGAAGGCCATGATGTCGTAGTCCAGCACCTTCTTTTCGCCGGAGAGCAGCTGGTTTATGTGCACCAGCTCCGGCACGGCCCCTTCCTCGCGGAAGGCGCCGGCGGTCTCTATGTCGCAGTTGGTGGCGGTGCCGCGCAGTACTATAACCTTCGGCTTCATATCAGCTCCTTCTGCCAGCAGGCTTTCAGCACATCTATATCCTCGAAGAAGAGGCGCTCGCCGCCGTCGGAGACGGCCAGGCCGGTGTTCCCGGCCACGCGGCCTATGAAGGCCGCGGGCAGGCCCTTCAGGAAGCGGCGGAACTCGTCCTCGCGGCCGGGTTCCACTTCAACGACCAGCCGCGCCGGGCTTTCTCCGAAGAGCAGTTCCACGGCGGAGAGTCCTTTCTCCCGCGCGACCGCGGAGAGGTCCACCTCGGCGCCGAGGCCGCCGGAGAAGGCCATCTCGGAGAGCGTCACGGCCAGGCCTCCCTGCGACACGTCGTGGGCGGCGCGCACGCAGCCGGCCTCCATGGCACGCCGCACGGCCTCGTAAAGCGCCGCCGCCGCCTTCAGGTCCAGGCCGGCCACGGCGTTGTTGCCGCTGTCCTTAAGCTCGTTGTAAACCGATCCCCCCATCCCCTTCAGGCTGCGCCCGGCGAGGAAAAGCGCCCCGCCGGCGGCCTTGAAGTTGATGGTGAGCGAACGCCGCACGTCCTTCACCGGCGCGGTCGCCGAGATCAGGAGCGACAGCGGTATGGGGTACTCGCGGCCGGCGGCGTCCCGGGACTGGTTGTAGAAACTGTCCTTGCCGGAGATGAACGGCGCGCCGTAGGCCAGCGCCGCGGCCAGGCAGCCCTCGGCCGCCTGCACCAGGTCGCCCATCACCTCCGGGTCGCGCGGGCTGGCCGCGCAGAAATTGTCCAGCAGCGCGGTGCGCCGCACGTCGGCGCCGGCGCAGAGCAGGTTGCGCACGGCCTCGTCCGCCGAGTGCAGCGCCATCTGGTAAGGGTCTATGCGCCCCACGGCCGGGCAGAAGCCGTGGCCCACCGCGAAGCCGTGCATGTCGGCGGGGTCCAGCGTGGCGGCCTGCGGCCAGATGACGGCCGCGTCGCCGGGTCCGTCGCCGTAGCGGCCCTGCAGCGGCTTCCCGACGGTGCCGCCCTGCACCTCGTGGTCGTACTGCGTGATCACCGAGCGGCGCGAACAGACGTTGGGATGGGCCAGCAGGGCTTTCAGCGCGCCGGCCCAATAGGCCGGGGCCGCGGGCTTTTTGGAACTCACCTTCACGCGCCGGCGCGAGGCCGGCTTCTCGAAATTGGGCACGCCGCCGTGCAGGAACTCCATAGGCAGGTCCGCCACAGGCTCGCCGCCGAAGGTCACCAGCAACCGACCGTCGCCGGGGAACTCGCCGAGCACGCAGTACTCGCAGTCCTCGGCGTCCAGTATGGCGGCCAGGCGCTTCAGTTTGCCCTTCGGCACGGAAAGTATCATGCGCTCCTGGGATTCGGACACCCAGATCTCCCACGGCTCTATGCGCGTGTCCTTGAGCAGGGCGCGCTCCAGGCGCACCCGCGCGCCGGTCTCCGAGCCCAGCTCGCCTATGGCCGACGAGAAGCCGCCCGCGCCGCAGTCGGTCACCGCGTTGTAGAGGCCCAGGTCCCGCGCCCGCATCAGCACGTCCAGAGCCTTCTTCTCGTTCACCGCGTGGCCTATCTGCACCGCCGAGGAACCGGTCTCCTCGTCGATGTTCGCCGAAGAGAAAGTGGCGCCGTGTATGCCGTCGCGGCCGGTGCGCCCGCCTATGCAGACTATCAGGTCGCCGGGTCGGACCTTCTTTTCTATCTTATCCGCGGGGATCAGCCCGGCGCAGCCCACGTAGACCAGCGGGTTCAGCAGGTAACCGTCGTCGAAATAGATGCCGCCGGCCGCCGTCGGGATGCCTATGCGGTTGCCGTAGTCGCGCACGCCTTCCACCACGCCGCGCATGATGCGCTCCGGCCCCAGCGCGTTCCTTGGCAGTTTCTTCTTGCCGTCGAGGCGGCCGAAGCAGAAGGTGTCGGTGTTCAGCACGGGCTTCGCGCCCAGGCCCACGCCAAGGATGTCCCTTATCACGCCGCCCACGCCGGTCTCGGCGCCGCCGTAAGGCTCCACGGCGCAGGGGTGATTGTGCGTCTCCGCCTTGAAGGCCAGGCCCCAGCGGCCGCCCTCGCCGAACTCCACTATGCCGGCGTTGTCGGTGAAAACGGAGAGGCACCATTTCTTATTGAGCGTGCGGGTGGCCTTAACTATGGTCTCTTTGAAAAGGTTCTTGTAGCGCTTCACCTTGCCGCCGGCGCGGTAGGCCACCGGGCCGGAGAAGGTCTTGTGCTTGCAGTGTTCTGACCAGGTCTGCGCTATGGTCTCCAGTTCCCCCCGCCGGGGCTGGCGGCCCATGGTCCTGAACTGCCGCTGCACCTCGGCGAGCTCGTCGGCGTTAAGCGACCAGCCGCAGGCGCGGTCCAGTTCCGCGAGTTCAGCCGCCGAAAGCGAGTTGAAGTTCTCCATGGGGTTCATATCTTCTCCATCCCGAAGCGGTTCACGGTCTGGTTCACCAAAGTGCCGCGCACCGCCGCTTCCATGGCGGCGGCGGAAGGGCCCAGGGCGTAATAGGCCCGGCCGAAGCGCACCCGTTCCGGGCGGCGCCCGAGCACGTCGGCCACGGCCTCGCGCACGCTGTCGCCCACCACGTCGGTGACGGAATCCTTCAGCCACACCTCCACGCGCCAGGCGCCCTTGAAACCGTTCGCCCCCGGCTTGAGCGAGTAGCGCTCGCTCACCGGGTCCGCCAGCAGTTCGCGGCCAAGCCGGTCGAATTCCGCCCGGCTCAGGTCCCCGTCCACCCGGTAAAGCCGCGACAGCCGCGCGGCCTTGACCTTAAGCCCGGCGTGGGCCATGCGCCCGATGAACCCCGCCTCCTCGCTGCCCGCGTATTTTTCCTTCGTCCAGATCTCTATCATCATATCGTCACCTTTGATCGAATTGCGGCCCGCCCGGCGGCTTGCCTGCGCAAACACGGGGTCGGGCACACCGTGCCCGCCCCTCCTCACTCGGCCTCGGCGCTTACGCAAGCCTCGGCCTCCGTGAGGGTTTGCTCCGGCAAACCGCCGGTAGTGCCGGTCTTGAGCTGATTTTCAGTAACATTAAAGGCCATAAAAATTTAGAAGCCGGGTTGCAGTTCACCCGGCTTCCGATATTTTTTTCAGGGCCTCCTCGTATTTTTCGAGGGTGCCCCGCACTACTTCGGCGGGCAGCTCCGGCGGGTTGCCCCGCTTGTCCCAGCCGCTGGCCTCCAGCCAGTTGCGCACGTACTGCTTGTCGAAACTCTCGGGGCTGGTGCCCACCTTGTACTTAGCGGCGTCCCAGAAACGGGAAGAATCGGGCGTGAGCGCCTCGTCTATCAGGATCAGTTCGCCGTCCAGCAGGCCGAACTCGAACTTGGTATCGGCCAGCAGTATGCCGCGCCGTTCAAGGTGCTCCGCCGCGAACCTGTAAAGCTCTATGCTCTTTTCCCTTATCGTGCGGGCCAGCCCCGCGGGCAGCGCCGCCTCCATCGTTTCAAAGGAGACGTTCTCGTCGTGGCCCTGGTCGGCCTTGGTGGTGGGCGTGAATACGGGCCCGGGCAGTTTCTGCGCCTCTTTCAGGCCGGCCGGCAGCTTTATGCCGCAGACGCTGCCCTGCCTAAGGTATTCCTTCCAGCCTGAGCCGGTTATATAGCCGCGCACCACGCACTCGAAATCCACGCGCTTCGCGCGGTGCACCAGCATGGCCCGGCCGCGCATGTACTCCCAGTCGAAGCCGGCCGGCGCCGTCACGGCGCGCCGGATCTCGTCGATATCCGCGGAAACTATATGGTTCTTTATTATGTGCCTGGTCCGGTCGAACCAGAAGGAACTTATTTTATTGAGGAGGGCGCCCTTGCCGGGCACCGGCGTGGGCAGTATGAAATCGAAGGCGGAGATACGGTCCGATGAAACTATAAGAAGATACTTCTCCCCCGCCGCGTACAGATCCCTGACCTTTCCCTTGTGCAGCAACTTCAGCTCCATGCTCATCTCCTTTCGGTAGACTGCCGGCCCGCTTGACGCTGAACTATTTCATCTCTTCAAGGTACTTCCTGTAGCCTGTCTTCTCCAGCCTGGCGTTCTTCGCCAGCACTTCCTGCTTCATCGTTTCCCTGTATCGTTTAAATTCATCCCTGAGGCCGGCCTCGGCGAGCGAGAGGATCTGCACGGCCAGCAGCCCGGCGTTCTTCGCGCCGTTCACGGCCACGGTGGCCACCGGTATGCCGGCCGGCATCTGTACCATGGAGAGCAGAGCGTCCAGGCCGTTCATGGGCGTGGCGTCCACCGGCACGCCTATCACCGGCAGCGGCGTCGCGGCGGCGAGCACGCCGGGCAGATGCGCCGCGCCGCCGGCGCCGGCTATGATCACCCCGAAGCCGTTCTTCTCCGCGGCGGAGACGAAAGCGAGCGCCGCCTCCGTGGTGCGGTGGGCGGAAAGTATCTTTATTTCGAAGGGGACCTTGAACTGCTCGAGGACTTTGGCGGCAGCCGACAATACTCCCAGGTCGGAATCGCTTCCCATGACGATGGCTGCTTTCAGCATACGCACCTCAGAACTGGAAAGTGGGAGTAATGTTACAGGCATATTCTACGAATTAATTTTTTTTCGCACAAATCCCGCGGCACCGCGCCCGACGTAAAAATGCCGTCCGCCGGGCCGCTCCGGAAAAACGGGTGTTGACAGCCGGCGGTTATACTGGTATACTGATACCAGATTGCCAGAAGGAAGGAAAGAACGATGCACAGTCTGCTCAAATTATCGGAAGGCGCGGCCATCTCGCTGCACGCGGCCGACTACATGGCCCAGCGCGGCGGCCTCTGCTCCGCCGTCACCATGGCCAAGGACCTGGGGGTCTCCTACAACCACCTCTCCAAGGTGCTCCAGCAGCTTGATCGCGCCGGGCTGGTAGCCGCGGAGCGCGGTCCCAAGGGCGGCTTCGCGCTCTCCGCCGCCGGAAAAAAGGCCTCCGTGGGCGATTTCCTGTCGGCGATCGACGGCAAGATAGGCCTTGATACCTGCCTGATGGGCGACCGGCCCTGCCACAAGAAGGAATGCATGCTGGGGCATTTCCTCAAGGAGACGAACCGCCGCTTCGAGGCCGTACTGGCGATGAAGGTGTCCAAACTGGCCGGCAGGAAGTGACCTGCGCTTGCCCTGGCTTCGGAGATTTTGTAGTTTCAGTTCAAAGGAAGACTAAACGAGATCAGGAGGGAAACATGGGTTGCAATATGTTCTGTTACCAGTGCGAGCAGACCGCCAAAGGGCAGGGCTGCACGACCATGGGCGTCTGCGGCAAGGAACCGGAGACGGCCAAGATGCAGGACCTGCTGCTGTGGCAGGCCAAGGGCATAGCGATGTACGCTCACCGCGCCGGCCTGCGCGACGCCGGCACCGACCACTTCATTCTTGAAGCGCTGTTCACCACGGTCACCAACGTCAACTTCGACGCGGCGACCATAGAGGCCATTATAAGGAAGGGCCAGCAGGTGAAGGAGAAGGCCCGCGCCGCCTACGAGCGGACCGGCGGCAAGCCGCTCTCCGGCCCCGCCGCCTGGGTCCCCCCCGCCGGCACGGCCGCGCTGCTTAACGAGGCCTGCGACCGCGGCATAGAAGCCCGCAAGAAGGCCCTTGGCGACGACGCCGCCGGCCTGCAGGAACTGCTGGTGTACGGCCTGAAAGGCATGGCCGCCTACGCCGACCACGCGATGATACTGGGCCAGGAGGACCCCAAGGTGTACGCCTTCTTCCACGAGGCGCTGGACTTCCTCGCCAGGGAGAACCCGACGGTGGACGAGCTGATAGGCTACAACATGCGCTGCGGCGAGGTAAACCTGCGCGTGATGGAACTGCTCGACAAGGCCAATACCGGCGCCTACGGCACCCCGCAGCCCACCCCCGTGCGCGTCACCCCCCTCAAGGGCAAGGCGCTGCTGGTCAGCGGCCACGACCTCAAGGACCTCGAGAACATACTTAAGCAGACCGAGGGCAAGGGCATCAACGTGTACACGCACGGCGAGATGCTGCCAGCCCACGGCTATCCCGGCCTGAAGAAGTACAAGCACCTGGCCGGCAATTACGGCGGCGCGTGGCAGG
>CALMZU010000218.1 GCA_937870775.1 uncultured Elusimicrobia bacterium | reverse complement strand
CTGGACGGCGAGGCGGAGATAAAGGTGGCGGGCAAGCCCAACGCCGTGAAGGCGGGGGAATTCATCATCATGCCTGCCAACAAGCCGCACGCCCTGCGCGCCGTCAAGCGCTTCAAAATGGCCCTGATAATGATCCGCGCTTAAGAACTGGGGACAGTATACCTATTTAAATACGTATACTGTCCCCAGTTCGGCGCGGGTGAGGGGGCGGAGTTCGCCGGGCTGCAGGTCGCCCAGGGAGAGGCTGCCGAAAGAGACGCGCTTAAGCTGGGTTACCTCGTGGCCGATGGCCGCGAAGAGCCTTCGTATCTCGCGGTTCTTGCCTTCGGTCAGTTCCACCATCAAATGTGTTTCCCTGCCGCTGGCTTTGCGCAGCGTCAGTTTCGCGGGCTTCAGCAGCTCGCCTTCGTCCATCACGCCGGCCGCGGCGCGGGCGAGTTCCTCTTCGGTGACGCAGCCCGAGACCGTCACGGAATAAGTGCGAAGTATGGCGTTGGCCGGGTCGGTGAGGAAGTTGGAAAGCCGGGTGTCGTTGGTGAGCAGCAGCAGGCCGGTGGTGGCCATGTCCAGGCGGCCTACCGGGTGCAGGTTCCTGAACTCGGCGGGGATGATGTCGAACACGGTGCGCCGGCCTTTCTCGTCGGACTTGGTGGTTACCACTCCCCTGGGCTTGTTGAGCATGATGGTCCGCCACTCGTCGCGCGTAACGGGCCGGCCGTCCACCGTGAAACGGTCCGTCTCCGGAGTTACGGGGAACTGCGGGTCCCTTATAAGGCGGCCGTTCACCTTGAGCCGCCCGGTGAGTATCCACTCCCTGGTCTGGCTGCGCGACGCCGCGCCCAGTTTTGATAATGCCCGCTCCAGCGGCACCTTTCCGAGATCCTTGGCCATGTTCAAATTATACCCGATATAAAGCGCCCCGGGGTGGTTGACAAGTAATTGGCAATTTGGCAAAATAGCAATATGCCCAAGAAAGGAAAATCCGATTACGAGCGGCCGGCGCTGGTGCTTAAGGCTCTGGCGCACCCGACGCGCCTGCTGATACTGAACTCGCTCAAGAAGAAGGAAACCTGCGTCTGCGAACTGCGGGACCTGGTGGGCGACGACATGTCCACGGTCTCCAAGCACCTGCTGGTACTGAAGAACGCCGGCCTGGTGGCCGCGCGCCGGGAGGGGAACTGGCTGAATTACCGCCTTACCTGTCCCTGCGTGCTGGACTTCGCCGACTGCATAGCCAAACTGGGGAAATAAAATGTTCAAACCCGTACAGATCTTCGCGGACTGGCTCACTTACTCCGTGTTCGGCCTCGGCAGCGGCACACTCGCCGGCGGGGCGGTTAACTTCTTCGTTTTCGACACGATAAAGATCTTCCTGCTGCTGGCGGGCATCATCTTCGCCGTGTCCATGCTGCGCACCTTCCTGCCTCCGGCCAAGGTACGCGAGATCATACTTAAGAAAAGCCGTTTCTCCGGCCATCTCTGGGCGGCCGCGCTGGGCATCATAACTCCTTTCTGCACCTGCAGCGCCATACCGCTGTTCCTGGGCTTCGTGCAGACCGGCATACCGCTCGGCGTCACGTTCTCCTTCCTGGTGGCCTCGCCGATGATCAACGAGGTGGCGCTGATCATGCTGTTCGGCATGTTCGGCTTCAAGATAGCCGCGCTGTACGCCCTGAGCGGCTACGTGATAGCCGTGGTCTCGGGCCTCATCATAGGCCGGCTGGGCCTCGAGCACCTGCTCGAGGGCTTCGACCAGTCCAAGCGCATAAAGAACGCCGTCTTCGGCACCGAGATGTCCTGGGGCGAGCGCTCGGCCTTCGCCGTCGAGTACACGAAGGACATACTGAAGACCGTCTGGCCTTACGTGCTCATAGGCATAGGCATAGGCGCCTGGATACACGGCTATGTGCCCGAGAACTTCCTGGCCCGCTGGGCCGGCGCGGACAAATGGTACGCCGTGCCGCTGGCCACGCTGGTCGGCATACCGCTGTACTCCAACGCGGCCGGCGTGATACCGCTGGTGAGCGCGCTGACCGAGAAGGGCGTGGCCATGGGCACCACGCTGGCCTTCATGATGGCCGTCACCGGCCTTTCGCTGCCGGAGTTCCTGATACTGCGCCGCGTGATGAAACTGAAACTGCTGTTCGTCTTCTTCGGCATAGTCGGCGCCGGCATCGTCTTCACCGGTTTCCTGTTCAATTTCGTGATGAGATAAGGAGTTTCAATATGAAAAAAATACAAATACTCGGTATGGGCTGCGCCAAGTGCAACAGCCTCTACGCCGCCGCCGAGGCCGCCGCCAAGGAACTGGGGCTGGAATACGAGATGGAGAAGATCAGCGACATCGAGAAGATAACCGAGATGGGCGTGATGATGACGCCCGCCATCGCCGTGAACGGCGAGGTGAAGTTCGCGGGCCGCGTACCTTCCGCCGAGTCCCTTAAGAAAATGCTGTCGGAGGCGAAGTAACATGGCCGAACAGTGCGCCTGCGGCGGCAGGACCATGCTCGTGTTCACCTGCTCCGGCGCCGCCGACGTCGGCGAGCTGGGCGACAGGGCGGCGCGGCGGCTGTCGCGCGAGACCCGCGTGCAGATGAGCTGCCTGGCCGGCGTGGGCGGGAATATCAGCGGTTTCATAGCCTCCGCCAACGGGGCCGACCTGGTGATAGCCATAGACGGCTGCCCGGTCTCCTGCGCGAAGCGCACGCTCGAGGGGCGGGGGGTGGCCAAGTTCAAGCACCTGAAGGTCACCGACTGCGGTTTTGTGAAAGGCAAGACCGTCCTCAGCGAGGAGAACGTGGCCAAGGTGGTTGAACATGCAAAACGCTTCATCTGAAACCGGGCGCCTGAAGCCGGCGCTGAAGTACGTCCTGGCCGCTTTCGTCGTGATCAGCATCGGCGCGGCGGTCTATAAGGCCATGCCCTGCTGCTCCGGCGGCGGCGCGGCCGCTGCGGCGCCTGCGCCCGCGGCCGTTCCCGCTGCCGCTCCGGTCCTGCCCGCCGCGCCGGGGAAAGCCGCCGCCGCGGAGACCGGGCGCGCCGTGGTCTACTACTTCTACACCGATACCCGCTGCGCCTCCTGCAAGACCATAGAGGCCTATACCCGCGAAGCCGTAACCTCCAGGCTGGCGGGCGGCTATAAAGGCCTGAAGGCCGAGTTCGTCGGCGTCAACGTCGACGAGGAAAGCAACGCCCACTACGTGCTGGAATACGGGCTCAGCTCCAAATCGGTGGTGGTTCAGCGGTTCTCCGGGGATAAGCGCCTGAACTGGCGCAAGCTCGACAAGGTCTGGCAGCTGCTCGGCGACAAGGAAGCCTTCCTGAACTACGTGGCCGGCGAGACCCGCCTGGTCATCGACGGGAAATGAACGGGGAATTCTGGGCCGCCCTGCTGACCGGGCTCTGGACCGGGGTGCTCACCTCGGTGAGCCCCTGCCCGCTGGCCACCAATATCGCGGCGCTTTCCCATATCTCCAGGCATACGGGTTCCCATAAACTGGCCGTGCTGTGCCATGGGCTGCTCTACGCGCTGGGGCGCGCGCTGACCTACGTGGTCATCGGCGCCTTGATCGTCAAGAGCCTGCTCTCCGCTCCGGCCTTCTCTTTCTTCATGCAGAAATACGGCGGGCAGGTCCTCTCGCCGGTGCTGGTGCTGGCCGGAATGTACCTGCTGGATATGTTCGGCCGGGGTTTCGGCGGTTTAGACTTCCTGGATCTGTCCGGTTTCAAGGCCCGGGCGGGCTGGTTCGCTTCGTTCTCCATGGGGGCGCTGTTCGCGCTGGCTTTCTGCCCCGTGGCCGCCGCGCTTTACTTCGGCGTGATACTGCCGCTGGCCGCGGAGCGGTCGGCCCCTTTCGCTATTCCGCTGGCCTACGGCCTGGGCACGGCCCTGCCCGTGGTGGGCATAGCCCTTGCGCTGGACCTGGGCCTGAAGAAGATCTCCGCTCTGACCGGCCTCGCCGGCAGGTTCGAAAAATACGCCCGGCCGGCCACCGGCTGGGTGTTCATAGCCTGCGGCGTCTACCTGGGCCTTAAGAATATATTCGGTATCCTGGACTAGCAGCAGGAATCGTCGCCGCAGCCGCATTGGGGTTCGGTGCCGGTGAGGAAGCCTATCCGCACGGCCTGCGCGCAGCCCACGCCCTTCTTGACCGTGAGCGCCCCCGCCGGGCAGTTCTCCGCGCAGGCGCCGCATTCCATGCAGAGGTCGGCGTCGTTCACCGCGGCCTTGCGGCCTTCCAGCCTTATGACGGCGTGGGGGCAGACGTTCAGGCACATTCCGCAGCCCGTGCATTTGTCCGCGTCCAGCCGCAGCGTGGAGACGCCGCGCAGGTATTTCATGCTCATAAGAACCTCCCGGCCAGCAGCATGGCCAGTCCCGCCAGCAGGCCAGCGGCCTGCGCCGGTGTGGCCAGGCGCATTTCCTTCCTTACTCCGGAGAGCGAGGTGTACGTCGAGGCTCCGGTGAAATCCAGCCCGATGAACGAGGCGGCGGCGGTGTAGATAAGGATGCGGGCGGCGGCGGAGTACGGCGGCAAACCCAGCAACAGGCAGACCGCGGCCGAAACGGCCAGGCCCGCAACGGCGCTCTTCAGCGCGAAACTGCGCCCGGGCAGCCAGGGCAGCAGGACGGGTACCAGCACGGCGCCGGTCAGCAGGGCGGCCAGGGTGAACAGCGCGTCGATCCTGAACCCGAGCAGCAGCAGCAGCGCCGCCGCCGGCAGCAGGTATTTCCCGTAATAGACCAGCTGCATGGGCGCCAGCACCAGCCTGTCGTAAAGTCCGAAGCGCACCTTTCTCATTTCAGGCGAAGCTTTTTTGCCGAGGCGCAGGAATTCGGGGAGGTCGTCCGCCCTTACCGGGCCGTAGATCACGCGGAAGCCGGTGTAGGCGGCGGCGCGGTGGGCGCTGACGCCGGGCGCGCCGAGCTGCGGCAGTATTATCTCCCTGTGGGTCACGAATTTTTCCAGGCCGGAGTCCTGTATGGAGCGGGCCAGCTCCAGCGTGCCGAAGGTCCCCTTGCCGGCGGCGCACCAGACGTTTATGCCCTTGGTGTCCAGGACCAGCAGCCAGGCGTCCGTTCCCGTGAGCGCGCGGCGCAGCGCGTCGAAGCTGAGCCTGTAGTTGGCGGTGGCAAAAACCGGGGAGCCCTTTGACGGCGAGCCGAGAGCGTAAAGGCCGGGCCTTACGCGGCAGTTCATGCGGCCAATGCCCCAGCGGACCTTCCACGCCGTGAACCTGTCTCCGGGCGTGTAGTCCCAGGATACCTTTTCCGGAGGCCTGGCCGCCTCCAGGGCGGGGGAGAGGACGATCTTTTGCTCTTGCGCCGGCTTTCTCATATGCATATAATAGCATATATGGAAAAGAACGGAGCAAAACTGCGGGCCTCCGTAAAAGCCCTGAAAGCTTTGGCCGACCAGCGGCGCTTGAGGGCGGCCGTGCTGCTGGCCGCCGCCGGGCGTGAACTCTGCGTCTGCGAACTGGTGGACGCGATGGGAGAAAGCCAGTATAATGTTTCACGCTGCCTCGGGGCCCTTTGCTCCGCCGGCCTGGCGCTGAAGGAGCGCCGCGGCCGCTGGGCCATGTATTCCCTGGCTCCGGGGCTGGGCGAACTGGGCGCGTATATACGCTCGCTCGCCGGCGCCTCGGGCGGCCGCTGCGCCGTTCCCTCGGACGCGGTCAGGCTCAAGGCCAGGCTGGCCCTGCGCCGGCGCGGCGTCTGCGTGGTGGGCTGCAATTGCTGATCTGAAGGATACTTATAAAAGGAAAACAAATGGACATTACCAACACCGCGGTGGAGAAGCTCAAGGAAGTGCTGAAGGCGATGAACAAGGGGGACTGCCTGCGCGTCTTCCTGACCGAGGGCTGCTGCGGCCCGTCGGTGGGCATGGACATAGCTAACGGCCCGGAGAAGGACGACGCCGAGTTATCGCGCGACGGCCTGAAACTCTTCGTGGCCAAGGACGCCGTGTCCTACCTCGAGAAGGCCACCATCGACTGCGATCCCGACGGCGAACTGATGATGAAAGGCCTGCCGGCGCACGGCCATGAGCACGGCGGCTGCGACTGCGGCGACGGCGGCTGCGGGAGCGGCGGCTGCGACTGCGGCCACTGACGCCGTGAAGCTGCTGTTCCTCTGCACCGGCAATTCCTGCCGGAGCCAGATGGCCGAAGCCTGGGCCCGGGCGCTGCTGCCCGGAGCCCTGGCTTTTTCCGCCGGCACGGCGCCTGGCGCCGCGGTGGACCGGCGGGCGGTGCTTGTGATGGCCGAGGCCGGGATAGACATCTCTGCCGCCAGGCCTAAGCACGTCGATGCGTTCAAGGGCGAGACCTTCGACCTGGTGGTGACGGTCTGCGCCAACGCCGACCGTAACTGCCCGGCCTACTGGGGGCCGGGGAAGAGGATGCACCGCGGCTTCGACGACCCCGGCATGGCCGCCGGTCCCGGCGCCTCCGACGAGGAGGCGCTGCCGGTGTATCGCCGGGTGCGCGACGAGATAAAGGCTTTCGTACTGCAGCTTCCATCCATAGCGGGGACTATATGAGCGAAACCACGAAGAAGATGAATATTTTCGAACGTTACCTCACCGTCTGGGTGGCCGCCTGCATGGCCGTCGGCGTTCTGATAGGCAAGGCCGCGCCCGGCCTGGTGGACCTGCTTCGGCGCATGGAATTCGGCACGGAATCGCACATAAACATCCCGATAGCCGTGCTGCTCTGGCTGATGATATACCCGATGATGCTCAAGGTGGACTTCGGCGCGGTGGCCGGCGTGGGCCGCAAGCCGAAAGGCCTCCTGGTGACGCTTTTCGTCAACTGGCTGGTGAAGCCTTTCTCGATGGCCCTGATAGGGTGGGTTTTCTTCAAGCATATATTCACGCCGTGGATAGGCCCCGAGCTCGCCGAGCAGTACATAGCCGGCGTCATCATACTGGCGGCCGCGCCGTGCACGGCGATGGTCTTCGTCTGGAGCTACCTCACCGACGGGGACCCGGCCTACACGCTGGTGCAGGTGGCCGTGAACGACCTTATCATGCTCGTCGCCTTCGCGCCGGTGGTAAAGTTCCTCGTCAGCGGCGCCTCGTCTCTCGTCGTGCCGTTCTCCGTGCTGCTGTGGGCGGTGTTCATCTTCATCGTGATCCCGCTCTCGGCCGGCGCCCTCACGCGCTCGGCCCTGATACGCTCGCACGGCAAGGATTGGTTCGAGGGCTCGTTCCTGCCTAAGTTCGGCCCGGTCAGCATCATGGCCCTGCTGGCCACGCTGGTGTTCATCTTCGCCTTCCAGGCGGAGAACATCACCTCCCGTTTCTTCCACGTGGTCCTTATCGCCGTGCCGCTGCTGATACAGGTCTACTTCAATTCCGGTCTCGCGTATTTCCTTATGCGGCGGTTCAACGTGGAGTACTGCGTGGCGGCGCCCGGCGCGCTCATCGGCGCCAGCAATTTCTTCGAACTGGCGGTGGCCACGGCCATAGCCCTCTTCGGCCCCGGCTCCGGGGCGGCGCTCGCCACCGTGGTGGGCGTTCTCGTCGAGGTGCCGGTGATGCTCAGCGTGGTGAAGTTCTGCAATTCCACCCGCCACTGGTTCGCTCCGCCGGCCAAGGCTTGAAATCGGACCGCGGATATTGTGAAATAGGGGCATATTCACTATAGGGGGAGAGTATGCACAAGAGAACCTGTCTTCGCCTGGCCGCCGCCCTGCTGCTGCCGGCCCTGTTCATGTCCGCCTGTTCCCGACGGGATGAGGCCAAAGTGGGAACGCCCGCCGATCCGCTGGTGATAGTCATATCCCCGGCCCATGCGCCGGCCGATCCCGGCGCCCTGGCCGTGATAAAGAAACATATAGAGGCCGCTTCGGGTCTCACTGTAGAGCTGCGCCCGGTACGTACGCCGGCCGACGCGGTCAAGGCTTTCGACGCCGGCCTGGCCGACGCCGGACTGCTGACGCTGGAGGAATACCTGGTGGCCCGCCAGGAGTACCGCGTTAAGGCCGTGCTGCAGGCGCTGCGCGGCGACAGGCTCGAGGATTACGAGGGCGTGCTGCTGGCGAAGAAAGGCGGCCCGGCCGGGGTGGCCGACCTCGACGGCAAACGCGTGGGTTTCGTGGGCCCGTACTCGGTGAGCGGCTTCACGCTGCCCGCCCTGTACCTTAAGAAGGCCGGCGTGAAGCCCGTGCTGGATTTCTCCGACGGCCACGCGGCGGTGCTGAAGAAGCTGCTGGACGGCGGCGTGGACGCCGCGGCCACTTACGCCCGCCAGGCTTCCCATGCCCCCGGCCTGAAGGTGATAGCCGTTACCGGCAGGGTGCCCAACGAGCCGGTGGTGACGCGCGGCGATCTGCCCGCGGACAAGCGCGACGCCGTAGCCTCGGCGCTCGTTTCGCTGAACGCCACCCCGGAAGGGAAGAAGGCCCTGGCCGCGATGGCGGATATCTCCGGCTTCCAGCCCGTGGACCCAGGCGTTTACAAACCTATGCATGAACTGCTGCGCTCCGAGGGCAAGACGGTATACGACCTGGTGCCGGGAGCCTGGGAGATATACCGCCTGAACCAGCCCTTCATGCCGGACTAACCGGGCTGACAATAAAAAACCGCGGGAACTTTCCCGCGGTTTTTTTATGCCTTGAGGGCCGGGCTCAGGCCTCGTCCTCGACGAGGGGCCGGTGCTCCTCTTCCTGCCCCTGCTTCCTGTTGAGCGGCGTCTCGTTCCAGAGCCTTATCATCAGCAGCGCGCCGATGAGCGAGAAGGGCATGATCATGTACGTCCAGCTGCCCCAGCCCCACTTGTCCAGGAAGTGGCCCATGAAGAAGCCGGTGAGGCCGCTGGCCAGGTACTGCACGCCGTCCAGGAGGCCGGCCACGGTGCTGGCCGCGCGGGTGCCGCCGAAGTCCATCGAGGCGGTGCCTGTGAGCATGCCGTGCACGCCGAAGATCCACATGCAGGCGAAGCCTATCAGGAACGACGCCACTAAGGGGCTGCCGGTGCGGCCCAGCCAGAACAGCGCCACTATCTGGCCGAGGTAGAAGATGAACGCCACCGGCGGGCGGCGGCTGTGGAATATCTTGTCGGAGATGATGCCGCACAGTATGCCGCCGACTATGCCGCCGACGGTGATGCCCGCGCTGGCTATGGAGAACAGCGTGGTCCCGTGCTGTATGTGGTGCACCTCGACGAGGAACGGCACGAACCACAGGAGCAGGCCCTGGCGCACGAAGCCGGTGCAGAACTCCGACACGGCCAGCGTGACTATGACCTTGTTGCTGAAGACGCGCTTCATCAGCTCGCCGAACTTCAGCGGCGGCTGGCCGGTCTCGTGCGAGGTGGCGTCGCCGGTGTTGAAGTTCTGGAAGCCGGCCTCGGCGGGCGTGTCCTTGACGAGGAACAGGTCCACGAGGAACATGACGAATATGGCCGCGGAGGGTATCAGGAACACCATGTACCAGGGCATGCAGGACATGATCCAGCCGCCCACGGTCATGGCGAGGAAGTAGCCGCCGGAGATCATGATGCCGAAGATGCCGCCGAACACGCCGCGTTCCTTGACGTGGAACCAGGGGGCGTTCACCTTGACGACGGAGAGCGCGCCGAAGCTCTGGAAGTACTGGTTAACGGCGTACAGGAGCGACATCCCGACTATCAGCTTGGTCTGCCAGCCGTTGAGGAAGAGCAGGCCTATCACCAGGTTCAGGAGCGAAGCGCCGAGGGCGCCGAAGAGTATGGCCTTCTTGCCGCCTATGCGGTCCGCGAGCGGGCCGTTGAACATTACGGAAAGGGCGTAGGTCCAGAAGCCGGCGGTGGCTATGACGCCGAACTCCGCCTTGGACATGTTGAACATGTCCATCATGGACTTGGAGGCCACGTTCAGGTTGTAGCGGCCCATGTAGAAGGTCGCGTAGGTGAGGCCGAGGGGGAACCAGTTCATGAACCGGCGCCGGCGGTATTCTGCTGGATGATTGGGAACTTCTGACATTTTAAGCTCCTGGTGTAGTGAGGATACCTAAATTATATAAATTAGGGCTTGGCGGCCGCTTGTAAATTCCGTGTAAAGTGAAAAACCCCGCGCCGTTGCCGGCGCGGGGTTCATGACAAGTCCCGTTCCCTTTAGAACTTGTAGCCTATGCCGATAGCGGGCAGCTGAGCGGTGGTCTCGTACTTGCCGTCTATCGTGTTGGTGGCGCTGTCCACGGTCCGCTCTTCGAACCGCATCACGGTGTAGGAGAGGTTCAGCGTCATGTTCTCGGACATCTTGTACTCGCCGCCGATGGAACCGGCCATGCGGTCGGAATCCGGAACGCGGGTCTCGAAGTACTTCTCGGTGACCGGGTTCTTGTCGTAGAAGGCGCCCAGGGTGAAGGCGATCTTGTCCGAGTACTTGTACTCGGTGCCGGCCCTGAAGGCCCACACGCTCTTCCAGTTCTT
>CALMZU010000217.1 GCA_937870775.1 uncultured Elusimicrobia bacterium | reverse complement strand
GGCCGCAGTGGGCATATACCATGCAAATTACCGCCTGGGAATTTTCATTGTGCTTAAAGTCAGCATGTTCGACCAGGCCTGGCGGCCTTTCTTCATAGAACGCGCGGACAAGCCGGAGAGCCCGGCCGTCTTCGCCCGCGTGCTTACCTATTTCACTTTCGCGCTGATCTGGCTGGGCCTGGCGCTGTCTTTCTTCATCCCCGACCTGGTGCGCTTCGAGATAGCCGGCCGGCCGCTGATACACCGCAACTACTGGCCCGGCCTGCCCATAATCCCCGTCGTGCTTTTCGCCTATCTGGTGAACGGCATATACGTTAACCTGCTGGCGCCGATCATCATAGCCAAGAAGACGAAGGTGATCATGCTGGCGACTCTGCTGGGCGCGCTGATAAACGTGGCCGCCAACTTCGCGCTGATCCCCCTCTTCGGGATATTCGGTCCGCCCTGGGCGGCTTTCGCCTCTTATTGCGTGATGGCTCTCACCGTCTATCTCTTCGGCCGGCGCTATTACCCGGTGCCATACGAACTTAAGCGGCTTTCGCTGGCCGCAGGCGCCGCGCTGCTCCTGGCCGCGCCGGCGCTGGCCGGCTGGTTCTCCGGCGGCTGGCAGTGGGCCGCCTACCGCCTCTTCGTGCTGGCCGCCTACCCGGCCGCGCTGTACGCCGCCGGCTTCTTCCTCCCCGAGGAACTCCAGAAGGCCGGCGAACTCCTCCGCCGTTTCAAAACAAAATTCAGCTGATTATTTTTCCTGCTGCAGGGCGCCGAAGGCGGCCACGCCGAGCAGCGTGGTGGCCAGGCAGAATGATGCTATGGCGGCGAGGTCCGCCCACAGCGGGAACACGCCTTCGCCCAGCATTATCACCCGCATCAGGTCGACGGAGTAGGTGACCGGGTTGAAGTAGCTGACGGCCTTTATATAGGGCGCGGCGGTGCGCAGGTCGAAGAGAGCGCCGCTGAAGAAGAACATTGGCCAAGTCAGGAAGCTCATTACCAGGCCGAAACCTTCCATGGATTTCATGCGCGCGCCTATGGTGAGGCCCATGTTGGTTATCAGGTACGACACCGGGAAGGCCGCGGCGACGCACAAGAGCACCTGCAGCGGGCCCTGCGGCAGTATGAAGAGGGCGCCTATCACGACGAGCAGCAGTGTTTCCACTATGGCGCCCAGCATGCCGCCCAGCGACTTGCCTATGAACAGCGTGGCGCGCGAGATGGGCGCGGCCAGCACTTCCTTCAGAAAATCCAGGCGCTTGTCCCAGATGATGTAGAGGCCGTAGGTGATCGACGTGAAAAGTATCACCATCGCCATGATACCGGGGAAGATGTACTGCTGGTAGGTAAATCCCGGCACCGGGCTGTGACCCTCGGCCATGCCCTTGCCCATCACGAACAGGAACAAGAGCGGCGAGATCAGTATGGAGACTATGCGCTCCTTCTCGCGGAAGAAGATCTTCGCCTCGCGCAGCAGCAGGGCGTAGACGGCGTTGAGGTTCATGTTCATTTGCGCACCACCTTGCTGTCGGCTATGCGCTGGAAGATGCCTTCGGAATGTTCCTCCGCGTCGTCGGAGATCTGCTGGCCGGCGAACTTCAGGAAGACGTCGTCGAGCGTGACCCGGCGCACCTCCACATCCTGCAGGCGGCCTGCGGCGTTGAGCAGGGCCTGCAGGTTGGAGCCTGAATCGCTTATCCCCACCTTCCAGCGCCCGTCCTCGCGCTCCACGGAGTTCACGAAAGGCAGCGCCTTCACGGCGGTCTCGTTTATCTCTCCGGTCAGGAACACCAGGTCCTGGCCCACCTTCTTCTTCAGGGCCTCGGGCGTGTCCAGCTCTATGATGCGGCCGCGGTTGATGATGCCTATGCGGTCGGCCAGGCTGTCTGCCTCCTCCATGTAGTGGGTGGTCAGTATTATCGTGGTGTTGTGGCGCTCTTTGAGCTCGCGTATGTGGGTCCAGACGGCCTTGCGGCTGGCCGGGTCCAGGCCCAGGGTGGGCTCGTCGAGGAAAAGTATCTTGGGGCCGTGTATCAGGCCGCGGGCTATCTCGAGGCGGCGCCTCATGCCGCCGGAGAACGTCTTTACCAGGCTGTCGCCGCGCTCGGTCAGGTTCACCATGGCGAGCATGCGCTCTATGTTCTCGTTGAGGCCGCGGCGCGGCATGCCGTAGAGCATGGAGTGCAGGTAGAGGTTCTCGCGCGCGGAGAGCAGGTCGTCCACGCTGGGCTCCTGGAAAACTATGCCGATGTTCCGGCGCACGGCCAGCGGGTCCTTGTTGATGTCGTGGCCGGCCACCAGCGCGGTGCCCGACGTGGGCCGCACCAGCGTGGAGAGCATGCTTATGGTGGTGGTCTTGCCGGCGCCGTTGGGGCCCAGCAGGCCGAACACCTCTCCTTCCTTTATCTCCAGCGACACGCCGTCCACGGCGGTAACTTCGGCGTAGCGTTTTACAAGGTCCTTCGTGATTATAGCGGCCATACCTGAATTTTAGCAAATAGGCCTCGTCAGAGGTTTTTCCGGAAGAAGCCAAGGACGCGTTCCTCGTAGGCCTGGCCGGCGGCGTAGCGGCATTCGCCGTGATCGGCGTTCTTCACCAGCCACAGTTCG
>CALMZU010000216.1 GCA_937870775.1 uncultured Elusimicrobia bacterium | reverse complement strand
CCGCATTGACACCACCCGCAAATTAATATAGATTGTTAGACCGGAAAAAGAATGAAAGCCCTCGGACGACACCTCATCCTGGAACTTTACGACTGCGGCGCGGACCTCTCCTCGGTCGCCGGGGTGCAGGACGCGATGCTGAAGGCCGCCGGGGCCGCGGGCGCGACCATAGTGGATTCGATCTTCCACCATTTCAAGCCGCACGGCGTTTCCGGCGTCGTCGTGATAGCGGAGTCGCATTTCGCCATACACACCTGGCCCGAGCACCGCTACGCTTCGGCGGACCTGTTCACCTGCGGCGAGAGCACCAGGCCGTGGGAGGCTTTCAAGGTCATAAAGCGGGCCTTCAAAGCGGAGCATTTCAGCGTGATGAACCTGGAGCGCGGCCTGCTGCCGGCAGAGCGTTACAGGAAAGAGCGGATAACCAAGGCGCAGGGCTGCGCCGCCTGATATGAAGAAGGGAACGCGTTTCGAGTGGATAAAGACCGCGGACCACGGCCTCCCCGGGGGCGAGTGGTTCGTCGAGTATTTCACTCCGGGCGAGCTGCACGCGCACCGCGCGCTGAAGGTGATCGAGACCTCGGACACAGCCTTCCAGCAGGCCGCCCTGCTCAAGACCCACACTTTCGGCAAGGTGCTCGTGATAGACGGCGAGACCCAGTCCAGCCAGTACGACGAGGCCTTTTACCACGAATCGCTGGTATACCCGGCGCTGGCCGCCCACCCTGCGCCCCGCAAGGCGCTGATCCTCGGCGGGGGGGAGGGCGCCACCGCCCGCGAGATCCTCAACGACCGCGGCATCGAACGCGTCGTGATGGCCGACATCGACTACAACATCCTGCGCTTCGCGATGAAGCACCTGGGCCAGTGGCACGACGGCGCCTTCGCCGACCCGCGGCTGAGCCTGCTGACGCAGGACGCCCGCACCTGCGTGGAGAACACCGCGCTGAAGTTCGACCTGATCTATTCCGATCTGCCGAGCCCCATAGAGGGCGGCCCGGCCTACGAGCTGTACACGCTGGAGTTCTACCGCAGGATGAAGAGGACGCTCGCCCCGGGCGGCGTCTTCACCGTTCAGGCGGGCCCGGGCACGCCGCTGCAGTTCGACCTGCACCCGGCGATATACAACACTCTGAAGCGCGTGTTCCGGCACGTCGGCAGCTACGCGGCCTTCATACCGTCCTACGACATGCCGTGGACCTTCATCTACTGCACGGACAGCCCCCGGCTGGCGCCCGCCGCGCTTAGAGCGGCCGCGCTGGACCGGGCGATCAAGGCCAGGATGAAGCGCCGTCTCGTCTACACCGACGGGGCAACCATAACCGGGGCCTTCCAGCTCCCGAAGTATTACAGGGACAGGATAGCCGCCTCGCGCGCGGTCATAACGAAAGCGCGCCCGATGTTCTTCAGCACTTCCCAGCACTAGGTAACGGAGTATAAAATGAAAAAAACCAAAAGCGCCCCCAAGAAGACCGCGGCAAAGCCCGCCGCGAAGAAGACCGTACACGCCAAGCCCGCGAAGCACGCGGCGCACTCCGCGGAGAAGGACACTCTGACCCGCCAGGAGATCGCCGAGATAGCGGAATCGCTCAACGAGATGAAGGCTGACATCTCCAAGAACGTCGAGGACAAGAAGAACCTCGACCTGCTCGAGCCCGAGGTCGGCGATTCCATCGACCAGGCCACGCAGAGCCTGGACAAGGAGATACTTTTCGAGCTGTCCGACAACGAGCGCCGCATACTGCGCGACATCGACGCCGCGCTGCGCAAGATGGAGAAGGGCACCTACGGCCTCTGCGAGCACTGCAAGAAGCCGATAGAGAAGAAGCGCATAAAGGCGCTGCCCTCGGCCAGGTACTGCATGGCCTGTCAGAGCGGTTCCGAAAAGAGCCGCCAGGCCTGAACCGGCCGGCCGAGCGCAAAAAAAAGCCCCGCGGAAGCGGGGCTTTTTTACGTCCGCCGGGGGACTACGGGGTCAGCGTCCCGGGCTCGGGCGCGTCCACCTTGGAGACCACCTCCACCTCGGTCTTGCGCCAGTTGCGGGCCTTGGCGTTTATCTTGAACCTGCGGCCGTTCGACGAGATCACCAGGCTCTTAGGCTCCAGCGTCTTGTACAGCTCGGCGCGCACGGCGTTCACGTTGCCGGTCATGTCGGCGAGGCTGCGCAGGTCGTTGGTGTAATGGCCCTCGCGCTTCATGTACAGGTCCTCCAGTATGGCCAGCTTGGAGATGGTGCGGTGCGCCGAAATTATCTGTCCCTTCTCGTAAGGGGTCATCTTCAGCACGGTATTGTTCAGCCAGGTGCCGGCCAGTATCGCCAGCAGGCTCCACGACAGCGCTATCACCACGCCGTTGCCGAAGTCGCCGCGCTCCTTCACGCTCACCACGCGGCTGCCCGCGACGTAGTCGTGCAGCGCGCGCTTGTTGGGGGTGAACAGCGCCATCAGGTAGCCCAGGTTGAACGTGGCCGAGCTGAGGAAATAGGCCACGGCGCGGACCATGGAGCGGGGGAAGGGCAGAGCGCCGCCGTCGTTGGAGCGCACGCGTATGCCGAGCAGGTACTTGCCCAGCGTGGCGCGCCCGCCGGCGGAGAAGACCGCCTCGTAGAGCACGTACACGGCTATCCACATGAAGCGCCATTTCCACTCGGTGGCCGAGGTGCGCAGCACCACGCCGGAGTCGGAGGCCAGCCGCAGCGTGTAGTTGCTTATCAGGACGAAAGGCAGGGAATCCGCCACGTAGGCGACGAAACGCTCGTTGAAGCCGGCCGGCACGGGGCCTTCCAGCTCGGGGATCCCGGGGGCGGCGGCGCCGCCGGGCGCCAGTTCGCCTATACCGGGCAAAGGCTTGAACTCGAAGTCGTTGTTTTCCATTTGACCCACCCTTCTTGATTGACCGCGGCTCGCCGCGGATAGAGCAATTATATAACTTCGCGCGCCGTTTTGAACACGCTTTGAACGCGACCTTAAAAATTGTTTAATATACGTGAATATATGCGAACGATCACGGCCACCATATCGGCAAAACCGCCGCGCCCCGGGGCGTCGCTGCTCTGCGGCCTTCCGCGGGTCTCGCCCGGCCGCCTCTCCTTCGCCAGTTCAGGCGAACTGTTCATACACCGCGAGATACGCTCGCTGCTGGGCGCGTACGCCTCCGAGGTGAAGCGCCCCGGCGATTCCGAGGTGCTGTTCTGGCAGGTCATGAAGATGATGGACGCCTACGGCTCCCCGGAGACCGCCCTGGCGATGGCGCTCGACGAGATACGCACCGTCTGGCTCTCCTGCAAAGGCGCCTACCCCGGCCTCAAGGCCCCGTACCGGGACCTCGGCCTGTTCCTGGCCGCGCCCGACTCCATCACCGTTCTCTGCGGCGCGCCAGGCGCCGTTTCCTGGACCGCCTCGCCGGCCAAGGCCGTGTTCGACAGCGCCCCGTCCGACGCCGGCGCCTGGAACGCCATGAAAGCTTCCGAGATAGCCCGCGCCCGCCTCGCCGGCGGCCGCGTTAAACTGACCTTCAGGAAGGTGGCCGCATGAAATGGATACTGTTGCTGTTGATATTCGTCGCCGGTATATTCTACCTGGTCAACCAGCACAAGCAGGAGACCAGGCAGAAAGAGGTCCAGCATCTTTCCAAAGAGGCTAAGATAGCCGCCCTGCAGGACCCCGCGCTGCCGATAAGGCCGGAGAAGAACTACGTCATAAAGTTCTCGATGCAGACCCTCAAGACGCTGCGCGGCCTTACGCAGGACTCGAACGAGAAGGTGCGCTTCGCCTCCGCCGAGCTGCTGTGGCAGCTGCAGGACGAGAACGCACCCGCGGTCATCAAGAGCATGTTCGAGAACGAGACCGAGCCCCAGACAAAGAAACAGCTGGTGGAGATGCTCGCCAAGGACAAGAGCAAGCTCAGCCTCGCGCTGCTCACCGAGGCGCTGAAGGATTACGACAAGGACACCCGCCTGAAGGCCGTGGAGGCCATCGGCTCCTTCTCCAACAAGGAGGCCATCCCGGCCCTGAACCGCGCCCTCGAGGATTACGACGAGGAAGTGCGCTACAAGGCGCTGGAGGCCGTCAACCGGATCCGCAAGGACATAGAGGCCAACAAGGAGCAGCAGCTCAAGGAACTGGAGACGACCAAGAAGCCGCTGTTCCGCGTGGAATGACCCGCGCCGGCGGGAACTTCAAGGAGCGACGCCATGGACTCTGAGATAGCCAAACTCAACCAGAAGATACAGCAGGACGCGCTGTTCATTCAGGAACTGCGCAAGGAGATGGCGAAGGTCGTGGTCGGCCAGGAGGACCTGGTCAACAGCCTGCTCGTGGGCCTGATAGCCAACGGCCACGTCCTCGTGGAGGGCCTGCCCGGCCTCGCGAAGACGCTGACCGTCAAGACGCTGGCCTCGGCGATCTCCGCCTCGTTCCAGCGCATACAGTTCACCCCCGACCTGCTCCCGGCCGACATCACCGGCACGCTGATCTACAGCCCCAAGGACGCCACGTTCTCGGTGCGCAAAGGCCCGATCTTCGCGAACATCATCCTCGCCGACGAGATCAACCGCGCGCCCGCCAAGGTGCAGGCCGCGCTGCTGGAAGGCATGCAGGAGCGCCAGGTCACCATCGCCGACTCCACCTACAAGCTGCCCGACCTGTTCATGGTGCTGGCCACGCAGAACCCGATAGAGCAGGAGGGAACGTACCCGCTTCCCGAGGCGCAGGTGGACCGCTTCATGCTGAAGGTCAACATCACCTACCCGACCAAGCAGGAGGAAGCGAAGGTGCTGGAGCTGATGGCCCGCCAGACCACGCCGTCCGCCGGCAAGGCCGTGACGATGGAGCAGGTGCTGAAGGCCCGCCAGACCGCCGACCTGATCTACGTCGACGACAAGATAAAGAACTACGTGCTGGACCTCGTGATAGCCACGCGCGAGCCGGCCAAGCACGGGCTCGAGAAGATAAAGCCGTGGATCAGCTACGGCGCCAGCCCGCGCGCCACGATCTTCATGATACAGGCCGCCAAGGCCTACGCGTTCATCAACGGGCGCGGCTACGTCACGCCGGAGGACATCAAGGCCGTCGGCTTCGACGTGATGCGCCACCGCGTGCTGCTGACCTACGAGGCCGAGGCCGAGAGCATCGGCCCGGAGGACATACTCAAGAGCGTCTTCGAGGCAGTAGAGGTCCCGTAAGCGGCCGCCGGCCGCGGGCAGGTCATGAACACCTCCGACATCCTCAAGAAGGTCCGGGAGATAGAGATACGCACCGGCCGCCTGGTCAGCGAGACCTTCGCCGGCCAGTACCAGAGCGTCTTCAAGGGCCGCGGCATAGAGTTCTCCGAGGTGCGCGAGTACGTCCCCGGCGACGACGTGCGTTCCATAGACTGGAACGTCACCGCGCGCGCCAACAAGCCCTTCATAAAGCAGTACATCGAGGAGCGCGAGCTCACGCTGATGATACTCTGCGACGTCTCGGCGTCGCAGAGCTTCGGCTCGGGCATCAAGTCCAAGAGCGAGGCCGCGGCCGAGCTGGCGGCCATGTTCGCCTTCTCGGCGCTTAAGAACTCCGACAAGAGCGGGCTGCTCCTGTTCTCGGACAAGCCCGAGCTCTACATACCGCCGAGGAAGGGCCGCAACCACAGCCTGCGCATCATACGCGAGCTGCTGGCCTACAAGCCGCAGGGCACGGGCACCGACGTGGCGATGGCGCTGCGCACCGCCAACAGCGTGATGAAGCGGCGCGGTATCGTGATACTCATCTCCGATCTCAACTCGCCCGACTACGCGCGCGAGGCCCGGCTGACCGCCCGCCGCCACGACCTGATACCCGTGGTGATAACCGACCGCTTCGAGAAGTCGCTCCCCGCGGCCGGCGCGCTGCTGGTGACCGAGCAGCTGGAAGGGGGGAAGGCCTTCACCGCCGACCTCTCGAGCCCGTCGTTCAGGCAGGCCTACGAGGCCGCCGCCGCGCTGCGCCGCTCGTCGATGGAGAGCGTGCTGCGCTCGGCCGGCGCAGACTGGATAGACATAGACCCGGAGCTGCCGGTGCACGGCCCTGTGGTGAAGTTCTTCAGGCAGCGCAGGAGGAACCTGAAACTGCTATGAAAGGCGCCCTCCTCGCCCTGATGCTCGCCGCGCCGGCCGCCGCCCAGCCGCAGCTGGCGCCCGGCCAGCCCGCGCCCAAGCCGGCCCTCGGCGAGACGTTCGAACTTTCCTTCGCGCTGCAGTCCTCCGGGAACTACGAGCTCAGGCCCGACACCTCGGCGCTCGAGGGCTCCGACTTCGGCTTCATCTCCTCGTCGCGCGACGGCGCGAAGTACACCATAAAGGCGCAGGCCTTCGGCCTCGGCGTCAGCACCTTCCCCGCCCTGTCCTGGGCCGGCGGCGGCGCGGAGGCCAAAAGCCCCGAGGTGCCGCTGGAGATAAGGCCGGCCTTCAAGGATACGCAGAAGCAGGACATACGCGACATCTACCCGCCTTTCCGCTACACGCCCTGGCTGTGGGTGCTGGCCGGGCTGCTGGCCGCCGCGGCCGCGGCCTGGGCATACCTGCGCTACCGCGCCCGGAGGGACGCCCTGGCGTGGCTCAACTGGAAGGACTCCCGCAGCCCGTACCAGCGCGCCGACGAGCGCCTCCGGAAACTGGCGGCCTCGCCGCTGGCCTCCTCGCCCAGGGCCAAGGATTTCTACACCGGCCTCACGTCGATACTGCGCCTCTACCTCGCCGAGGAGTTCCGCATCGAGGCCGCGCAGATGACCACGGCCGACCTGGCGCGCGACCTGAAGCGCACCGGCGCCGATATAAAGACGATACTGGCGGCCAGGGCTTTCCTGGACAAGGCCGACCTGGTGAAGTTCGCCAGGCTGGACCCCGGCGAGCGCGCCGCCGACGCCGCCGCGCTGGCCGCGCTGCTGCAGTCGCTGGCCGCTTCGGCCGCGGCGCTGCGAGCCGCGGAGGCCGCGGCCGCCCGGGCGGCGGACAAGGGGGCCGCTAAATGAGCGCCTTCAAGAACCCCTGGGCTCTGGCGCTGCTGCCCGTGCTGGCGGTGCTGGCCGCGCTGGCCTGGACCCAGGCCGGGCGCAGGCTCAACTCCGTCGGCGTACCGGCCGGCCTGCCGGACCAGCGCAGCGTGCGCTCCATGCTCTTCTCGGTGCTGCCTTTCTGGGGCCGCGTCCTCGCGATAGCCCTGCTGATACTGGCGCTGGCCCGCCCGCAGCGCGCCAGCCGCGGCGAGGTGCCGCCCGCCGAGGGCATAGACATCATGCTGGTGATAGACACTTCCTACAGCATGATGGCCACCGACTTCAGCCCCTACAACCGCCTGGACGCGGCCAAGAACGCGGCGGCGGACTTCGTGAAGAAGCGCATGAACGACCGCATAGGCGTGACGGTGTTCGGCGGCGTGGCCATGCTGACCTGCCCGCTGACGCTGGACTACCAGTCGGTGCTGGAACTCATAGATTCCACCTATATAAACATGACGAAGGCCGAGGGCACGGCCGTAGGCGACGCCATAGTCACCGCGGTGAACCACCTGAAGGAGAGCAAGGCCAGGAGCAAGGTGATAGTGCTGCTTACCGACGGCCGCTCCAACGTGGGCATAGTGACCGACATGGCGATGGCGGCGAGAACCGCGGCGGCCTACGGCATAAAGGTCTACACCATAGGCACCGCCAGCAAGGGCCCGGCGCAGATCCCCACCGGCGACCCGTCGCAGCCGGTGATCACGATCGACGAGGACCTCGACGAGCCCTCGCTGCGCGAGATAGCGGCCATCACGAACGGCGAGTTCTACCGCGCGAAGAACTACGTAGAGCTGGAGCGGATATACGCGAAGATAGATTCTCTCGAAAAGACGAAGTTCGAGGTGAAGACCTACACGGACTACACCGACCTCTACATGCGCTTCCTCGCGCCGGCGCTGGCGCTGCTGGCGCTCCTGTACCTGCTGGAGCGCACTTATTTCAGGACGGTGCCCTGACATGGAACTTTTCAGGTACCCGCTGATACTCGCCTGGGGCGCCGGCGTAATGGCCGCGCTGCTCTTCTTCCGCTTCAAGGCGGAGGAGGCGCGCCTGGCCGCCGGCCGCGCCATACTCGGGCCCTCCTTCGACAGGCTCAACGAGGGGCCCGCCGCCGCGCGCCGGCGCCTGCGCGGCGCGCTGTTCATCACCGCCGTCGGGCTGTGCCTGCTGGCCGCGGCCGGCCCGCAGTGGGGGGTGGAACTTAAGCCGGTCACCGACCTGAAGGGCAACGTGGTGATAGCGGTGGACACCTCGCTGTCCATGGGCGCCCGCGACCTGAAGCCCAACCGCCTCTCAAACGCCCGGCTGCTCCTGAGCGCGCTGGCCGAGAAGTTCGCCGACTACCGCATAGGCGTGGTGGCCTTCGCCGGCGAGGCCTTCGTGCAGTGCCCGCTGACCACGGACCAGGACGCCATAAGCTATTTCGCCTCGTCCCTGACGCCGGGCATGCTCTCCGAGCAGGGCACCGATTTCTCCAACGCCATAGACACCGTGCAGGGCATGCTGGCGCGCTACACCGGCCAGAAGGTGATGGTGCTGATCACCGACGGCGAGGACCATTCCACCGGCCTCGACACCGTGCTGGACCAGGCCGCGGCGCAGAACCTGCGCGTGTTCACCATAGGCATAGGCAGCCCCGACGGCGAGCTGGTGCCGGTGGCCGATTCCTCCGGCAACACCATGGAGTACAAGAAGGACCGCAACGGCAAGACCGTGGTCAGCCGCCTCGACGACGCCACGCTGATGCGCGTGGCCAGCCGCACCGGCGCGGCCTACATACACTATTCCAACCCGGATTCCGCCGCCGAGGAGGTGCGCCAGGCGGTGGCCCGCATAGACATGGAGAAGACCAAGGGCAAGGGCCATTCCGGCTACAAGGCCCGCTACCAGTGGCCGCTCGCGGCGGCGCTGGCCCTGCTTTTGATAGAATTTATGCTCATGGAGAAGGGGTTCAGCCTTCCGTCGTTCCGCCTTAAGCCGCGCTGGCCCTGGCGGCGTCCGGCCGCGCTGCTGCTGGTCCTGGCGCTGGGCGCCGGGACCGCCCACGCGGCCGGGGCACGGGCGGCGGCCCGCAAGGGCAATTCCGCCTACGACAGGCAGGACTGGTCCAAGGCCTACGAGAACTACGCCCGCGCGATGGAGAAGGACCCGTCGGACAAGCGGCTGAATTTCAATACCGGCGACGCCTTCTACAGGCTGGAGGATTACGCCAAGGCCCGCGAGTTCTTCGAGCAGGCGGCCGCCGACCCGGCCCTGGCCGCCAAGGCCGAGTTCAACCGCGGCAACGCGCTGTACAAGGCCGGCGACACGAAGGGCGCCATCGAGGCCTACCGCCGGGCGCTGACGCTGAAGCCCGGCGACCGCAACGCCCGCTTCAACCTGCAGAAGGCCCTTGAGAAGCAGGAGCAGGACAAGAAGAACCAGTCCAAGAACAAGTGCGACAAGAACAGCGACGAGAACAAGGACAAGAACAAGCAGAACAAGGACCAGGACAAGCAGAACGGCGGCGGGGGCGGCGGCGACGACAAGAACGGCAAGTCCGGCCAGGACGACAAGGATAAGGACAAGAACGGCGGCGGCGGCCAGGACCAGCAGGACGAGAAGGAAAAACAGAAGCAGAAGGAAGAGGAGCAGAAGCGCGAGCAGGAGAGGAAGCAGGCGGAGGCCAGGGAGCGCAGCCGCCAGATACTGGAGATGATGAAAGAGAGGGAGAAGGCGGCGTCGCGGGGCCAGGAAGGCCAGATGCAGCGCGCGGCTATGAACAAGGGCAAGCCGCAGTCCGCCTCCAGGATGGAAGACTGGTGAAAAAAGCTTTAAAGAATTTAATGGCCGCCGCGGCGGCCGCGCTGCTGTGGGCCGGGCCCGCGGCGGCCTACCTTACCGTCACCGCGGAGACCGACCGCACGTCGGTGGAGATCAACGAGAACCTCTACCTCACCGTGACCGTGGCCGGCGACTCCGCCAGCGTGCCCGAACCGAAGCTGCCCAACATGCAGAACTTCAACGTCTATTCCTCGGGCCGCAGCCAGAGCATCTCGATAATCAACGGCAAGATAACCACGTCGGTCTCCTTCACCTACATACTGACGCCGCGCTTCCTCGGCGCCCAGACGATACCGTCCATAACCGTCTCGAACGGCAAGGAGAAGGCCGCGGCGCCCGAGATACGCATAACCGTTTCCAAGGCCGCGCAGGGCGCGGCGCAGCAGGCGAAACCGGCGCGGCGCGCCGCCGGCGGCGCCAGGGCCGCCAAGGGGGACCAGCTCTTCCTCAAGGCCGAGACGGACCGCAAGGCCGCCTACGTCGGGGAACAGATAAACTTCAGCATCAGGTTCTACACCGCGGTGCCGCTGAGCTCCAACCCGCAGTACATACCCCCGTCGTTCAAGAACCTGATAGCGGAGGACCTGCCGCCGGTCAGGAACGGCGAGACCACTATAAACGGCGTGCGCTATTCCTACAGCGAGATAAAGACCGCGCTGTTCGCGCTGACGCCCGGCCCGGCCCAGATAAAGCCGGCCAGCGTGATAGCCCAGGTCTCCGTCGACGACCAGCTGGACCCCTTCGACCCCAACTTCTTCCAGAAGATGATGGCGATGAGCGGCGCGCAGGGCCAGAGCCGCCAGCTCTCCACCGACCAGCTCGACATAGAGATAAAGCCGCTGCCCGGCGGCGCGCCGGCCTCTTTCGCCGGCGCCGTGGGCTCCTACACGGTAAGCGCGGCCTCGGACCGCTCCGACGCCAAGGCCGGCGAGGCAGTGAACTTCTCGGTGACGGTGAACGGCTCGGGCAACCTGAAGGCCGTGACCGCGCCGAAGCTGCCCGACCTGGCCGACTTCAAGGTCTTCGACACGATGAGCTCGCTGGACGTGCGCAAGGACAACGACGTGATCAGCGGCAGGAAGACCTTCACCTACATACTGGTGCCCCGCAGCGAGGGCAGGAAGACCATCCCGCCGGTCAAGTTCTCCTTCTTCGACCCGAAGACCGGCGGCTACCGCGAGCTGCAGACCGAGCCGGTCACGATGAACGTCGAGAAAGGGCAGCAGGAGGGCCGCAGCGTCAACTTCGCCGGCGTCGCCGAGGCCTCGCAGGTCACGCCCTCTGGCTCGGACATACGCTACGTAAGCGAGGAGACCGGCGGGGGGAACCTGCCCTTCCTCGCGGCCAAAGCCGCCAGGCTGCCGCTGTGGGTCCACGCCCTGCCGGCCGCGCTGCTGGCGCTGACCTTCTGGCTGGCCAGGCTCAACCGCTTCCGCGCCGACAACCCGCTGCTGTTCAGGTTCCGCCGCGCCCGGAGCGAGGCGGACCGCGACGTCGACGAGGCGGAGGCCCTGATAAAGGCCGGCAAGCCCAACGAGGCCGTCTCGCTGCTCTACGATTCGTTCATGGACTACCTGTCCGACAAGTGCGGCGCCAAGGTGAGCGCGCTGACGATGAGGAAGGCGGTGGAACTGATGCGCGCCCGCTTCCCGCGCGCCGGGGACCGCGCCGCCGACGAGGTGCAGGAACTCTGGTCCGCGCTGGAGCTGCGCCACTTCTCCCCGGAGGCCGCCGGCTCCGAGGGCGCCGGGGACCTGGCCAAGAAATACTCGCTGCTGATAGAGCTGCTGGAAAAGGAGCTGAAATGACCAAGAGACTCCTGGCTTTCCTGCTGCTGGCCCTGCCCGCCTGCGCCGCCGCGCTGGACCGCAGCGAGCTGGCCGAGCTTAACGACATGTACCGCGGCGGCAAGTACGAGGAGGCGCTCGAAGGCTACAACAAGGCCATAGCCGCCGATCCCTCCGACCCGTGGGCCTGGTACAACGCCGGCAACGCGCTGTTCAGGCTGAACCGCAACGGCCAGGCGGTATACCACTACGCCCGCGCCTTCACGCTGGACCCCCGCTCCCCGGACATCAGGGCCAACCTGGACTTCGCGCTGAAGCAGACCGGCCAGGCGCTGGTGCCCGACGGCGTGCCGGCCGCGCTGCACTACCTCTATTACCTGCTGTCGCTCGACGAGCTGAAGGCCCTGGCGGCGCTGCTGTTCTGGGCGGCCTGCCTGGCCGGGGCGGCCCGTTTCCTGATGGACGGGGCGCGGCCCGGCGTACTGGCGGGGCGCGCGGCGCTGGCCGCGGCGGCGCTGCTGCTGCTGTCGCTCGCCTGGCTGGGCGCTCGCCGCACCTCGCCGTTCACGTCCGCCGGCGTGGTGACCAGGGCGGGCGGGACCAGGATGCTCAGCGGCCCGGGCGAGAACTTCAAGACCTACGCCTCCGCGCCCGAGGGCAGGCTGGTGAAGATACTGGACGCCGACGACGACGATTATTACGAGATAGGCCTGGCTAAGGAAGGTATAAAGGGCTGGGCCCTGAAGACCGAGATAGACAGGCTTTAAAGGGGAAACGAAATGAAGATAGCCATCGCAAGCGACCACGCGGGTTACCCTCTGAAGGCGGCCCTGGTGCCGCACCTGAAGTCCCTCGGCCACGAGGTGCAGGACCTCGGCACCGACTCGCCCGACAGGTCCGTGGACTACCCGGATTTCGCGGCCAAGGCCGCCCGCGCCGTCACCTCGGGCGCCGCCGAGCGCGCGATAATAGTATGCGGCTCCGGCGTCGGCGCCTGCGTGGCCGCCAACAAGATACACGGCATACGCGCCGGCCTCTGCCACGACACCTACTCCGCCCACCAGGGCGTGGAGCACGACGACATGAACGTGCTCTGCCTCGGCGCGCGCATCATCGGCCCGGCGCCGGCCTTCGAGATAGCCGCGGCCTTCGCCGCCGCGAAGTTCTCCGGCGAGGAGCGCCACAGCCGCAGGCTCGACAAGGTCAAGGAGCTGGAACGCAAGGGGGAATAATGCTTACCGCGGACGACGTTCGCAGTACCGGCCAGAGCCTCTGGCTGGACAATCTCGACCGCGGCCTGCTGCTGACCGGCGGCCTTTCGGCGCTGATGCGCGACCGCGCTGTTACCGGGCTCACGTCCAACCCGTCGATATTCGAGAAGGCCCTCTCGGGACCTTACTACGAGGCCCCGATGAGGGAGCTCGCCTCGATAAAGGGCTCGCCCGAGGAGATCTTCGAGACGCTGGCCGCCGAGGACATACAGCGCGCGGCCGACCTGCTGCGGCCCGTCTACGACGCGGCCGGCGGGCAGGACGGCTTCGTCAGCCTCGAGGTATCCCCGAAGCTGGCACGCGACGCGGCGGCCACGCTGCACGACGGCATAAGGCTGGCCGGCCGCATAGGCCGCCCCAACCTGATGATAAAGGTGCCGGCCACGCCGGAGGGATTGAAAGCCGGCGAGGACCTGCTGCGCGGCGGCATAAGCGTCAATTTCACGCTGATCTTCTCGGTGGAGCGCTACCGCGAGGTCACGCGCGCCTATATCTCGGCCATGCTCTGGCGCCTCAAGAACGGCCTGCCTGCCGAAGGCATCAGTTCGGTGGCCAGCTTCTTCGTCAGCCGCATAGACACAGCCGTGGACAAACTGCTGGACGCCGCCGGCAAGCCGGGCGCCCTCGCCCTGCGCGGCCGCACCGGCGTGGCCAATTCCCTGGCGGCCTACCGGCTCTACCTCGAGACCTTCCACGGCGAGGATTTCAAGGCCTCCGGACTCGCGCCGCAGCGCATACTGTGGGCCTCCACCAGCGTGAAGGACCCGTCGCTGCGCCCCTCGCTCTACATGGAGGAACTGGCGCTGCCCGGTTCGGTCAACACCGCCCCGGCCGAAGCCCTGGAAGCCTATTTCTCCGACGGCCGCCTGAACCGCGAACCGCTGGTGGCCCGCTTCGCCGAGGCCGACGAGCACTTCGCCGCGCTCGACGCGCTGGGCGTGGACTTCCAGTCCGTGCTGCGCGCGCTGGAGGAGGACGGCATACAGAAGTTCTCGAAGTCCTACGACGGGCTACTGGCGCGCATAAAGGCCGCGATGGCGCCCGAAGCGGAGCCGCAGGCGCGCCCCGGCGCCGCGGCCGCCGCGAAACTGGACGCCGCGGACTTCTGCGCCCGGCTCTGGGCCAGGGACGGCTCGCCGTGGACCGCAGACCCGGCGGCCCGCAAGCGGCTGGCCGGCGCGCTGAGCTGGCTGGACCTGCCGGCTCGCACCGCCTCGAAGATAAAGGACATAGAGAAGTTCGCCGCCGCCGTGAAGGAAGCCGGCTTCGGCAACGCCGTGCTGCTGGCCGAAGGCGACCGCGCGCTGGCGGCGGAGGCCTTGCGCGGCGCCCTGCAGCGGCAGGACTGGCCGCGCCTTACCGTTCTGGACACGGTGGACCCGTCGTGGGCGGAGCAGGCGGTGGCCCGCGCCGACCTTAAGCGCACGCTGTTCATCTGCTCCGGCGACGGCGCCGGGACCGCGGCCTCGGCCCAGTTCAAGCATTTCTGGAGCCTGGTCAAGAAGTCCGGCCTGAAGGACCCGGGCCATAACTTCGCGGCCATAACCACGCCGGGCTCGCCGCTGGAGAAGCTGGCCGCTGCCAAGAAGTTCCGCAAGGTCTTCACCGACCCGGCCGGCTGCGGCGGCTTCACGGCCCTCTCCTTCGCCGGGCTGGTGCCGGCCGCGGTATGCGGCGCGGACCCGCGCCGCCTGCTGGAGGGCGCCATGGACATGGCCGCCCGCTGCAAGGAAAAACGGGCCGCCGACAACCCGGGCGCCCTCCTGGGCGCGCTGATAGGCGAAGCGGCGCTGGAAGGCCGGGACAAGCTGACCATAAACCTGCCCCGGCAGCTGGCCGCCTTCGGCCCCTGGCTGGAGCATACCATTGCCGTATGCACCGGCAAGGCCGGCCGGGGCGTGCTGCCGGTCACCGGCGAACCGCTGATGGAGCCCGATAAGTACCAGGAGGACCGCTTCTTCGTGAACCTGCGGCTCGGGGCGGGGGAAAAAACCGCCGATACGGCCCTGGCCGCCATAGCCGCGGCAGGCCACCCCGTTCATACGGAGAACCTCGCCGACGCCTGCGACCTGGGCGCCCAGTTCTTCCTGTGGCAGGTAGCCGCCGCGGCGGCCGCCGCCATGCTGGGCGTGGACCCGTTCGACAAGCCCGACGGGAGTTGCCCGCCGCCGGAGACGCAGCCGCACAGGCATAAGCCGGACTTCTCGGCCGACCGCGTGGACGTTTACGCCTCGCCGGCGCTGAAGGCCGGCAGACAGCTGGCTGGCTACGACGACCTGTTCTGGGCGGTGTTCTCGGCGCTGAAGGAGAAGGAGTACCTGGCCATAAGCGCCTACCTGCCCGGCGATCCCAAGGTGGAGGAAGCCCTGGCCGGCCTGCGGGCCACGCTGACGGCCTACACCTCGTCGGCCTGCGCGCTGGCGCTGGGCCGGCGCGGGGCCCGTTCGGCCTGCCGGCTGCACGCCGAAGGCCCGGACGGGGGCGTCTTCCTTATATTGACCGGGGAGGTCAAAAAAGATATACTGGTACCAGGGGAGAAATACACCTTCTGGCAGCTTGAAACCGCGCAGGCGGCGGGAGAATATGAGGTTCTCAGTTCCCGCGGCAGACGCGTATTGAGGCTGCATTTGAAACACCCCCTGGACAGGTCTCTCGCCTATATAAGCGAGCGGATGGCCAGGGTAGGCAGGACCGGAAGCGATGACGGGCCCGCCAAACCGGAGGAAAGCGAAATGCTTAAGTTAGCCGTGAAAAAGAACAATAAAACCGCCAACACCACGACCGCTAAGACCACCAAGCTGGTCAAGACCGACGAGTACGTAGTGGTGGACTACCCGAAGAACCTGGAGACCATAACCTCCAGGCATTATTCGGTGCGCATAGGCTCGAGCGACTGCACCGGCGTCGACATCTCCGTCAACGACCAGCCCTGGCAGCCCTGCAGGCACGCGGTAGGCTACTGGTGGTTCGACTGGAACAATTTCCAGCCCGGCACCCACCAGCTGGTTGCCCGCATGCACAAGCGCAACGGCGAGTACCTGATCTCCAAGCGCCGCCGCTGCAAAGTAGCCTAAAAAGCAGTAAAAGCAGTCAAAAAGCCGTCTTCATGGGGACTTGTGAGGGCCCCCGCTGAAGGCGGCTTTTTGCCGTCCACGCGTCCCCGGTTAGACTTATATCAACCGGCATTAAACAATACGTCCCGCACGTTGTATAGAAGCGACACTTTTGCGCCCGCCCCGCCGTCCAAATAGCGGGGAAGCATATGAGGTCAACGTGCGTGAAGACCGGGAGATAATAGACTCCGTCCTGGACGGGGACAACGAAGCCTACTCGGAACTGGTGCTGCGCTACCAGGACCGGCTGCTCGGCTTCTGTTATTCCATGCTCTACCGCCGCGCGGAGGCCGAGGACGCGGCGCAGGAGATCTTCATAAAGGCCTACCGCAGCCTGCCCGATTTCAGGGGGGACTCTTCCTTCTCCACCTGGCTCTACCGCATAGCCTTCAACCACTGCTCCAGCCTGCGCAAGCGCGCCGCCGCCAGGAGCACCGAAAGCTTCGACGCCATGACCGACCAGCGCCGCGAGGAGCTGCTTAGCGCTCCCGGCGCGGTCACCGACGCCCAGCCTTGCGAGGATATGGCGGCCAGCGCCATGCTGGCCCTGCCCGAGGCCTACCGCGCCGCCATGGCCATGCGCCTCGAGGGCGAGGACTACAAGGCCATAGCCGACTCGCTCGGGATATCGGTGGACTCGGTGAAGGCCCGCCTCCGGAGGGCCCGAATTATACTGCGCGACAAGCTGCGACACTTTTTGCCGGAAGGGGCGTCTAAAATCACGGAGGACGAATGAAACCGGATTTCCATACTACGGACTGGGACGAGAGGCTTTACGCCGCGCTCTCCCCTGCCCGGGCCATGAAAGGCGCCGACATATCAGCCCGCGTAATGGAGCGGGTGACGGCGCTGCCCGCCTACGCCGGCAAGCCTTTCGCCGGCTGGTGGAAGGTGCCGGCCCTGGCGCTGGCTTCCTGCGCCGTATACGCCCTCTGCGTGGAAGGCGGTCTCTTCGCCGATACGGCGGCCTCGCTGGCCGCGGCCATCAACTCCGAGCGGGAGGCCTCGAACGTTTCCGCCATGGTATTCGGCCGCGGCGGCGCCGGCAAAGGCGAACTGCTGGCCATGGTGCTTGAAAGGGGGAACAAATGAACATACGCTGGAACCAGGTGGCCATAGCCGCCGCCGCCGGCTTCCTCGCCGGGGCCCTTTTCTCGGATTTCTACCGCAGCCACCGCCGGCCCGGCCCGCCGCCCATGCACGGCGAGAACGGGCCCATGGAGATGTTCAGCCGCGAGCTCGGACTCTCGGCGGAACAGCATAAGGCGCTGGTCGCCGTCTTCGAGAAGTACCAGCCCGAGATGCGGAAGGTCATGGAGGCCAACAGGCCGCAGATCGACAAGGTGCGCGAAAAGATGAAGGTCGAGATGGACGCGATACTCACGCCGGACCAGGCCAAGAAGCTCGCCGGGCTGGAGAAGGACTTCGAGAAGAACGGCCCTCCCGGCATGATGCGCGGCGAGCACGGCCCCCATGGTCCCGGCGGACCTCACGGCCCGGAAGGGGGGAATGAAGCGAGATGACCCCAACCGCGCGCGCCTGAAGAACACAGATCAGGGCTCCTGCGTCCCCTCCCCAACCTCATACGCAGGAGCCCTCCTTTTTTATGCTCTCAAAACTGCTGCTCTGCACCGCCATCCTGCTGCCCAACGGCGCCGCCCGCGCGGCCTCGGTCACCATATACAGCACGGCCGATTCCGGCTCGGGCTCGCTGCGCGAGGCGCTCACCGCCATAAACACGGCCGGCGCCGCCTCAAATACCGTGAACTGGGTGTCCGGCCTGGGCGGCACGCTTACGCTGCTGAGCGACCTGCCCGGCGTGAATTACGACACCACCTGGAACCTCACCAGCTCCGTCTACGACTTCACCATAGCAGCCTCGACGAACGCCATGTCGGTTAACGCCGCGCTGACCATATACAACGACAGCATAGTCAGCACGATAACGATAAACGAGGACATCACCGGCTCGGGCTCGCTGATAAAGACCGGCGACGGCACGCTGGTGCTCTCCGGCACCAACACCTATACCGGCGGCACCTGTTTCAACGGCGGCACGCTGGCCACCAACGGCGACGACTCGCTGGGCGCCGCCGGAGGCCTGCTGTCGTTCGACGGCGGCGCGCTGAAGCTGCTGGACAGTTTCTCCTCGTACCGCCCGGTCACCCTCAACGCGGCCGGCGGCATCTTCAACACCAACGGCTACACGCTGGGGCTCTACGGCACAATAAGCGGCACCGGCGCGCTCACGAAGAAAGGCCTGGGCACCCTGGTGCTGGGCGCCGCCAACACGTACGCCGGCGGCACCGTGGTGAGCTCAGGCACGGTGTTGGCCGCGGCGGCCGGCGCGCTGGGCAGCGGCGCGGTAAGCGTATCCGCCGACGGCACGCTGGAACTGGGTTCCTATATAGAGACCGTGGCGGCTTTCGCCAACGCCGGCGCGCTGGGCCTTACCCTGCAGAGCGGCGTAACCAACCTGACGGTGACCGGCGCCGCGAACCTGGACGGTACGCTGCACGTCACCTACGCCCCGCAGATCATAACCGAAGGCCAGACCTTCACGCCCATAACCGCCGGCACCCTCACCGGCTATTTCGACTCGGTGGTCTCGCCGGCCGCCGTGATCTTTACGCAGAGCAATATCTCCGGCGGCCTGGTGCTTACGGCCTCGCTGGTGCCTTTTGCGAACATAGCCGACACTGCCGACCAGCGCGCCGTCGGCGCCGCGCTGGAGCCGCTGCGCACCGCGGCGTCGGGCGACCTGCTTTACGTGATGCAGTACCTCTACACCCTCGAGAAGGCGCAGCTCAACTCCGCCTTCGACCAGATAGGCCCGCTCTCGCTGGCCTCTATGAGCGGCCTGTCCGCCGGCGCCTCGGCCCTGCGCTCGCAGGCGCTGGAGGCCCGCGCGCTGGAACTGGCCTCCGGCGGCGGCTCCGGCCTTTCCACCTACGGCTCCGCTTCGCGCGGCATGGACTACATGGATTACGGCGACATAAGCAGCGCCCGCCGCGCCGTTAAAAAAGAGGCGGCGAAGGGCGGCTCGGCGAAAGGGAGTTCCTCGCCGTGGGGTTTCTTCGCCGCTGCAGGCGGCATAAGCGGCAGGCGGCTCGACGCCAAGACCGCCGGCAAGACCGGCCCCGCCTACGAACTGACCAGCATGGACTTCAACGCCGGCGCCGATTACAGCATAGGCGGGAATTTCTCGGCCGGCCTGCTTGCCGGCGTCAACTCGGGCACCGCCGACGTGTATTCCCCGTCGAAGGCCGAGGTGGATAGCGTGATAAAGCGCTGCGGCGCCTACGCCGCCGGCAAGGCCGGGGCCCTGCGCCTTACCCTTTACGCCGGCCGCTCGCAGGACAGCTTCGAGACCGCGCGCACGATAAACTTCTCCGGCGTTTCGCGCAAGGCCAAGGCCAGCCCGGAAGGCCGCGAGCTCAACCTGGAGGCCGGCGCGGCCTGGGAACTTTTCGAGGACCAGCGCTCGGGCAGCCTGGCGCCTTTCATAAAGGGCTATTACGACCGGCTCTCCGTAGACGCCTTCACCGAGCGGGGCGCGGACTCGCTCAACCTCTCGGTGGACGCCTTCACGGCCCGCTCGCTGAGGTCCGCGGCCGGCCTGCGCTACAGCGCCTCGGTGGACGCAGGCGGCGGCGCCATGCTGCGCACCGCCCTGGACCTGGCCTGGGACCACGAGTACGCCGACGGGAATATCGGCCTGACCTCGGCCCTGGCAGAAAGCCAGGCCTTCACCGTATACACAGGACAGGCCGCGCGCGACGCGCTGAAGTTCGGCGCCGTGATATCTGCCGGCTCGGAGAGCGGCGCCGTCAGCGGCTGGCTCTCGTACAAGGGAGACATGCGCAGCCGCTCCTTCGCCCACGCCGCCTCCGCCGGAGCGACCTTCCGTTTCTAAGGGCGGGGGGAAATTGATATAGTTCCTGTAGATCGAACAACAAGGGAACCAAGTGCCGACGATAAATTCCAGGACGCTCCTCGCCTTTTCCGCCGCCATGCTGCTGGCCGGACCCTCCGCCGCCCAGTTCGGGCCGCCGCCCGGTCCTTACGCGGCCGCCGCGTTCACGTATACCGGGGGGGAACTGTGCCAGTCGGTAAGCCGGGTCTCGGCCGAGTCGCCGCTGGGCCGGCCCGCCGGCATAGCGCTGAGCGCCGCGGCCTCGGCCGCGCGCATGGACTACTGCGCCAACGGCTATTTCCCGGGGACGCTTTACAAGGACGACCTGCGCCTCACCGCCCGCCGCGGTCCTGACTCGGCGACGGTCACCCTGACCTCAGCCTCCGACGAGCCTTTCCATTCCCCGTCCGAGACCGACCTCGGGATAAACCTTTCGCGCGAGCTCTCCGAACCCGGCGCCCGCGGGGTCTGGACACTGGGCGTGAACTACGCCACCCGGCGCGCCTTCCTGCGCTCCATGCCCATGCCTTACCTGGGATATCGCTACTCCTACGACGGGCTCTCCTTCATGCTGCCCTTCATGGTGCGCTGGCAGTTCGCGGAGAAGCTGGCCTTCTCGGCATCGTGGCAGCCGGTGAAGTACTACAAGCTGGGGCTCAACTGGAAGCCCTCCGAAACCTTCCGCGCCGACCTGGAAGGCGGCACCGGCCTGGACCAGTTCCTGCCCGCCGGCCGCCCCGACAAGAGCGAGGCCCTGTACCTGCAGACCTCGTCGGTGGCGCTGAAGCCGGCCGTCAGGCTGTCGCCGGCGGCCGAACTGGGCGCCGAACTGGGCTGGCGCTTCAAGGGCATGTACTACATGGGCTCCCGCTACGACGAGTACCGCGAACGCCGGCGTTTCAACGGCGGAGCCTCCGCGGGGCTGTCTTTCAAGTATTCCTTCCGTTAGCCTTGAAAAAACCTGCCTATTTTCTATAATAACAGCGGACAGGTTAAAGGGGAAAAAATGAAAAAGACCATACTTTGCTTCGTACTGATAGCCTCCGCCGCCGCGGCCGCCTCCGCGCAGGAGACCAAGAAGTGGAAGGACGCCGCCGAGCTTTCCTACGTGCAGACCTCCGGCAACTCCAAGACCTCCACGCTGTCGGCCAAGAACACCTACAACTACGACTGGGAAAAAGCCGCGCTGGAACTGACCGCCGGCGGGCTGGGCACCGAAAGCCGCAACGTGGTGACGGCCGAGCAGTACAACGCCTCGGAGAAGGTGAGCCTGAAGCTCTCCGGCAAGAACTACGCCTTCGAGAAGACGGCCTGGAACAAGGACCGCTTCGCCGGCATAAAGGACCGCTGGGACTTCTCGCTGGGCCTCGGCCGCAACCTGCTGGACACGGCCGACGACAAGCTCTCCGTGGAAGCCGGCGGCGGTTATATCTTCGAGGACCGCCTGCGCTCCGGGAACCAGAGCTTCGGCACCTACCGCGGCTACGCCAAGTACGCCCGCACCCTTTCGGCCACGGCCTACGCCAGCCAGGACCTGGAATACCTCGGCAACCTCAAGGACTCCGACGGCTACCGCATGAACGCCGAGACCGCGCTGGTCACGTCGATCTCCACCCACTTCTCGCTGAAAGCCTCGTACCTGTGGAAATACGTCAACAGCCCCTCGAACGGCTACAAAAAGACCGACACCACCACCTCCGTCGCCATCATCGTCAATTATTAAGGGGACGCTGCACGATAACTCGATAATTGAGGGACGCTGCTCAATAACTCAATAACCGGGGGGAGAAAACTCCCGGCATCATGAAAAAGATATCCATTATAATCCCGGCCTACAACGACGCGGCCCGCCTTGAGCGGACACTGCTGCGCCTGCGCGAGATAAAGGCCCGGGAGTACCCGGAGCTGCAGGTCATAGCGAGCGTGCGCCCCTCGCACGACGGCACCGAGGCCGTGGCCCGCGAGCTGGCGGACCTGGTGGTGCCCGGCGGCATGCCCAGCGCCGGCCGCAACAGCGGCGCCCGCGCGGCCGCCGGCGACATACTGATATTCCTGGACGCGGACACCCTGCCAGGCCACGGCGTAATGAAGGCCATAGCCGCCGCCTGCGGCCCCCGCGTAATAGGCAGCTGCACGGCCTACAGCGAGGAACGCTCGCCGCTGGCCGCTCTCACCACGCTCTCCATAAACTTCCTGCGCTGGAGCGGACTGATAAAGGGCCTATCCAACCTGCTGTTCTGCGACGCGGGCCTGTTCCGCGCGCACGGCATAGGCTACGACGAGCGCCTCTCCGTCGGCGAACACCACGACTTCATACGCCGCGCCCGCGCGCGCGGCTACGCTTTCCGCTACGTGCGCACCAGCCCGGGCTACGCCATAGACATGGAGCGCCACCGGAACTGGGGCTATTTCCCGCTGATGTGCTTCTGGTTCAAATGGACCCTGCTGCACGGAGTGCTGCGCCGCCCGGCCAAGCACCTTGAGGCGGAATACTGGAACAACTGCCGCCGCGCCGCGGCCCCTTCCGCCGAGCCCGTCTACATCGCCCCCGCGGATTGACCTGCCGCGCTCTCGCGCTCCCGTGGTATAATTTAACCCCGGAAAGGGGCTGACAATGCACGAACTTAACCTGCTGACAACTTTCTCCGGCGGCCTTATTGCCGCCCTTATCTTCGGCTACGCGGCTCGCAGGCTGAAGATCTCTCCTATAGTCGGCTATCTGCTCGCCGGCATAGCCGTGGGCCCTTTCACGCCGGGGTTCGTGGCTGACCGCGCCGTGGCCAAACAGCTGGCCGAGATCGGCGTTATCCTGCTGCTGTTCGGCACCGGCGTGAAATTCCACCTGAAGGAGCTCGCCGCCGTATGGCGCGTGGCCGTGCCCGGTGCCTTCATACAGAGCTTCCTGTCCACGCTGGCCGCCGCCGCCATGCTGAGGCTGCTCGGCTGGAGCTGGGGCTCCGGCATAGTGCTGGGCCTGGCCGTATCGGTGGCCAGCACCGTGGTGATGGCCCGCGTGCTCGGCGACAACAGGGACCTTTACACCCAGACCGGGCACATAGCCATCGGCTGGACGGTGGTGGAGGACCTCATAACGGTGGCGCTGCTGCTGGCCCTGCCCATGATCTACGCCCCTTCGGCCGCGCCCGCCGGCGCGCGGGCCTTCATGCTGGCAGGCGTTAAGCTCGCCGCGCTGGCAGCCACCGTGGCCTTGCTCGGGCGCTGGGCCATACCGTGGGCGCTGGAGAAGGTGGCGGCCACGCGATCGTCGGAACTCTTCACCCTTTCGGTCCTGGCCATAGCCCTCGGCATAGCCTCCGGCGCGTCGGGCCTCTTCGGCGTTTCCATGGAGCTCGGCGCCTTCCTGGCCGGCGTAGCCGTGGGGCGCTCCGAGTTCGCGGCCCGCGCCGCCGGCGACGCGCTGCCCATGCGCGACGCCTTCGCAGTGCTCTTCTTCGTTTCCGTCGGCATGCTGTTCGACGTGCGCACCCTGCTGCGCGAGCCGCTGGTTACCGCCGCGGTGCTGGTCACGGTCGTGGCGGTAAAACCGCTGGCCGCGGCGCTCACGGTACGCCTGCTGGGCCGCCCGATGTCCGTGGCGGTGCCGGTGGGCGCGGCCTTCTCGCAGGTGGGCGAGTTCAGTTTCATACTGGGCACGCTGGCGCTGAACCTGGGCATACTCGGCGAGCCGGGCTGGAACGCGCTGATAGCGGCGTCCATAATCTCCATTGCCCTGAATCCCGCCGTGTACGCGGCAGCGCGCAGGTTCAGGCCCGCCGTGGCCGGGGAGGCGCCGCAGGCCGACCGGTTTAAAGATCCCGGCCACTGCATACTCATAGGCTACGGTCCGGTGGGCGCCACGCTGCACGGCATACTTTCGGCCGCCGGCACGCGCGTGTCAGTGATAGAACTCAACCTGGACACGGTGCGCAGGCTGCGCGCGGCCGGCAACGACGCTTTTTACGGCGACGCGCTGCGCCCCGGCATGCTGGAGGAAGCGGGCATAGAGACCGCCGGCAGCCTGGTGCTTACGGCGGACGTGGAGGACGGCGCCGAGATAGTGCGCCGCGCCCGCGCCGTCAACCCGGCGCTGCGCATACTGGCCCGCTGCGACCACCTGCGCGACGCCGCCAGGCTGCGCCAGGCCGGCGCCGCCGTAGTGGCCGCGGGCGAGGCCGAAGTGGCCGTGGCCCTGGCGGAGGCCGTAAACTCCGGGGCGGCGCCCGACGCGGCGCTGAAGCAGCGCGACGGCATACGCGCCGCGCTCTACCGCGGCACGCGATAATCGGACTGGCCTTTGCCGCCTTTATTTTGTAGCCTGATGAAGGGTCAGAATTAAGGAGGGGAATATGTTCAAAGACTTCAAAGAGTTCATCATGCGCGGCAACGTCGTGGATATGGCCGTCGGCGTGATAATCGGCAGCGCTTTCGGCAAGATAGTGGGCTCGCTGGTCACCGACGTGATCATGCCGCCCATAGGCAGGCTTACCGGCGGCGTGGACTTCTCGAGCCTCTACATCAACCTGTCCGGCACCGCCTACACCAGCCTCGCCGAGGCGCAGAAGGCCGGGGCCGCCACCATAAACTACGGCGTGTTCCTGAACACCATCATCAACTTCATGATAGTGGCCGGCGCCATGTTCCTGGTGGTCAGCCAGATGAACGCGCTGAAGAAGCGCTTCGAGAAGCCGCATCCCGACGCCGCTCCCACGACGAAGGAATGCCCGCTCTGCCTGTCCGTGATACCTATAAAGGCCGTGAAGTGCGCGCACTGCGCCTCGGACATAAAATGATTCTCGGGGAACAAAAAAAGGGGGGAAGGGAAATGAACATTACAAGGACCAGTTACGCAGTGGCCTTGGCAGCGCTGGCGGCCGGGCTGTTCCCGGCGGCCGCCTCGGCCGAGCTTAAGAACAGGAACGAAGTTTCGGTACAGGCGGGCGTGCT
>CALMZU010000215.1 GCA_937870775.1 uncultured Elusimicrobia bacterium | reverse complement strand
GAGAAATACGCGGACGCCCTGATCTGGGGCCTGACCACCGCGCGCAAAGGTTTCAAGAAGTACGACACGGTGCTGGTGCGCTGCGACCTCGAGGGCCGCGAGCTCGGCGAGATCGTGCACCGCAAACTGGTGCAGCGCGGCTACAACGTGATGTTCCGCTTCCTGATGAGCCCGCGCCTGGAGCGCGACTTCTACGAGTTCTCGGACGACAAACAGCGCGCCTTCGTCGCCGCCGGCGAGAAGGAGATGTACGAGAACCTGAACGGCAACGTCTACATACACGCGCCGTCCTCGCTTACCAACCTGAAGGGCATAGACACCAAGCGCCAGTCGCAGGTGGCCCTGGCCCGCCGCTTCGTGCGGGACATCATGACGAAGAACGAGGAGAAGGGCAGGTTCGGCTGGACGCTGTGCACCTACCCGACCGAGGAACTGGCCCGCCAGGCGAAGCTCTCCGTGAAGGAGTACGCCGCCCAGATAGCCAAGGCCTGCTACCTGAACGAGCCCGACCCGGCCAAGAAGTGGGGCCAGATCTACAAGGACACGATGGCCATAAAGAAGTGGCTCAACACGATGGGCATAGACACCATCCGCACCGAGTCGGCCTCGATGGACTTCGAGGTGAAGTTAGGCGAGAAGCGCAAGTTCCTCGGCGTGAGCGGCCATAATATCCCCAGCTTCGAGATCTTCACCTCGCCGGACTGGCGCGGCACGAAGGGCGTGTACTACGCCAACCTGCCGGCCTTCCGCGGCGGCAACTACGTGGAGAAGATCCGCCTGGAGTTCAAGGACGGCCGCGCGGTGAAGATAGCCGCCGCCAAGGGCGACGAGTACGTGAAGAAGATCATGGCGACCGACAAGGGCGCCAGCCAGCTCGGCGAGTTCTCGCTGACCGACCGCCGCTTCTCGAAGATAGACAGGTTCATGGCGGACACGCTGTTCGACGAGAACCACGGCGGCAAGCACGGCAACTGCCACGTGGCCATCGGCGACTCCTACACCGACACCTTCGACGGCGACCCGTCCAAACTGACGAAGGAGGCCAAGGCCAAGCTGGGCTACAACGACTCGGCCGTGCACTGGGACCTCATCAACACCGAGGACAAGAAGGTGACCGCGACGCTCAGGAGCGGCAAGAAGGTCACCATCTACGAGAAAGGCCAGTTCAAGTTCTGACCTCTCCCGCGCGATCAAAGGAAGGCCGCCCCCGGGCGGCCTTCTTTTTGCTTTGTGGGGGGAGGCTGATTTTGGGATAATAGTATTAATATGAGCACACTTATGAAAGCTTTAAGGACGGAGCGGGGCAGGCACGTGGCCGGGGCCGTGTTCCTCGGCGGCCTGTCGGCCATGTTCCTCTTCTGCGGCTACGAGTTCGTCCGCTCGCCCGCCGAGTCCATCTTCATGGAGCAGTTCGGCGCCGAGTACAAGCCCTACGCCATAGCCTGCGTGCCGTTCATGATGGCGGCGATGATCTACGCCTACGGCCGCCTGCTTTCCGCCATAGGCGCCAAGAAGTCCATGGCCGTCACGATGATAGGCAGCGCGCTGTTCTTCCTCTTCGCGTGGGCCATGATGGGCCGCGCCGGGCGCTGGCTGGCCTTCCTGCTGCTCGTGTTCAAGGAGTCCTACGTCGTCGTCATCTCCGAGCAGTACTGGTCGTTCATCAACAGCGTGCTCAAGGACGACGAGGGCAAGATCTTCAACGGCCCGGTGGCCGGCCTCGGCGCGCTCGGCTCGCTCACCGGCGGCTGGCTGATAGGCCGTTACGTGATGGGCCTCGGCACCGGCGCCTTCCTGCTCTACGCCTCGCTGATCATAATCCCCGCCGCCGTGCTGTTCTGGATAGGCTACGACCGCGCCGGCGAGCCGGTGCCCTCGGCCGACGAGGCCGGCGGCAAAAAGGGCCACCTGCACCTGAGCATACTCCTCGAGAACCGCACCGTGCTGTTCATCGCCTTCATCATCTTCGCCGCGCAGGTCGTGGCCACCGCGCTGGACTTCCGCTTCACGCAGCTGGTGCAGGACACCATAGCCGCCACGGACGCGCGCACCGCCTACATGGGCCGCTTCTGGATGAACGTGAACATCTTCTCGTTCTCCATGCAGTTCCTGCTGACGCCGCTCTTGCTGCGCTACATACCGCGCCGCGGCATACTGACGACGATCCCGGCGGTGCACATAGTCACCTGCGCGCTGCTGTTCTTCTACCCGTCGCTGGCGCTGGCCTCGGCCGCGTTCCTGCTGTTCAAGGGCATGGACTATTCCATATTCCGCGCCTCGAAGGAAACGCTCTACATCCCGTTCTCCTACGACACCCGCTACCGCGCCAAGCAGGTAGCCGACGCGTTCACCTACCGTTTCGCCAAGGGCGTGACGGCGACGTGGGTGTCGGCCCTCAAGGCCGCGGGCTCGGTGGCCCCGACCTTCTATCCGGCGCTGGGCGTGGTCTTCTCCGGGGCCTGGTTCGTCATGTCCTTCCCGCTGACCGCGCGGCGCGAGCCGCCGCCGGCGAAACCGGCCTGACGCCGGAGGAAAAAGGAAAAGCCCGGGAAGTCCCGGGCTTTTTTCTTGGCCGTGCGCGCGTTCTTCAGAAAACCAGGGAGGCCGATATGCGGTGTACCGTGCCCAGGTCGCCGAACGGCGAGAAGGCGTAGTCCACCTGGTAGTTCCCGAGCCTGACGCCGGAACCCAGCGCGAAGTTGCGCGTGCCGCCCAGGTCCGAAACGGCGCGGGTGTTGAAGCCGGCGCGCAGGAACAGGTCGGTGCTTTCGCCGAAACCTATCCGGCCCTCGGCGCCCATCGCCAGGAAAGGCAGGCTGTCGTTGACCGCAACGATGTCGGTCGTGATCAGCATGTAGTCGGCGAGTTTCGTGACGGTGCCGAGGCGCAGCGTAAGCGGCAGCGGCGCTTCCTCCTTGTCGTAGCGCAGCGTGCCCATCACGTTCTGGGCCACCAGGCTCATCCTGAAATTGTTGTCGAACATGTAGGGCAGGTTGACCCCGATATCCGCCGACACGGTGTTGTCGGCGGAGAGTATCTGCGAACGCACGAACTTGCCGGTGGCGCCCAGCACGAAGCGCTCCTCGGGGTCCTTGTTGAAGCCGGTGATGTAGCAGGCGAAGCCCACGTTGACCGCCGTGTCGTAGGGATTGAAGTCGCCCATGTCCAGGCCGCTGGAGTCGGTGCGCTCGATGTTGCCGAAGTTCATGTACTTGAACGAGACGCCCCAGGCGCCCACCTCGCCGGCGGTCTCGGCGTAGGCCGCGTAGTCCGCGTAGGTGCCGGCCAGGTACGGCGAATGCATGAAGACCATCGAGTTCTTCTTCACGTTTATCAGGCCGGCCGGGTTCCAGTCCAGCGCGAAGGCGTCGTCGGCGAGCGCGGCGTAGGCCTCGCCAAGCGCCGCGCCGCGCGCGCCGGAGGCGATCTTCAGGAACTGCGCGGTGGAGGTGCCGGCCGACGAGGGATCGAACCCGCCGGCGGCCATGGCGGCCGGCGCGGCGCAGCAGAGCAGCGCCGGCATCAAAGCCGCCGCGAACGCCGCCCTGGTCGTCCTGGTCCTCATCTTTCTATGGCCACCTTGAAGCTCTTCGACGAGCGCTTGTCCCGCGTCTGCACGTAGGCTATGTACACGCCGCTGGCCACCTTGCGCCCGTCGCTGTTAAGCCCGTCCCAGGCCGCCATGCCGTTCACGTCGGCCTTTATCTCGCGCACCAGCTCGCCGAGGAAGGTGTAGATCCGCACCTTGGCGTAGGGCGTCATGTTGGTGAAATGCATCACGTCGGATACCGAGTTGGGCCGGTACGGGTTGGGGTAGATCTTCACCGCGGCCAGGCCGGTCTCGGACGAGGCCTGCATCAGCTGGAACGTCGAGAGGTGCCAGGTCTGGGACGTCACCTTGTTGTTCGCGGTGTCGGACACCGACGGCAGCGGCACCCATATGGAGTTGGTCTCGTCGAACAGCGCAAGCACCAGCTTGGACCGCGAGGCCGTGTCGCGCATTGCGGACGGCAGGTCGGTTATCCTGTAGGGCAGCGTTATCGTGACGGCGCCCAGCACCAGCGTGGCGGGGAAATGGGTTATCCTCAGGCCTATGCCGGTGGGGGTAAGCGCCGACACCGCCGAGTTCGGGGCGCCGAACGAGGTCTCCGGCTGCAGTATGATGCGGGTCGAACTGCCTATGGAGCCGCGCGGCAGGTACAGCGAGATGGTGCCGTAGGAGGTTTCGAGCGTGACGTAGGATTCGCGCATCGCCACCGCGTTCAGCGTGGAGCTGGAGATCGTCATCGTCGAGCCGGAGCTCTCGAAGGCCGACAGGTCCCCGGCCTGGCCTATGGCGCGGACCCGCGCGTAATAAGTGGTGCCGGTCAGGAGGTCCCGGAACGAGTGGCTCAGCGCGTGCACCACCGTGGAGGTGCTTACGCGGAAGAAGTCCGCGCAGGTGGAGATCTCCACGCCGTAATGGGTGAACGAGGAGTTGCCGTTGTCCAGCCAGTTGAGCGTGAAGCCGTCTATCAGCGGCCCGGTGAAGGCCTGCTCGGGCGGCAGCATGTACGGGGTGGTCGGCAGGGTCAGCGCCGTGCCTATGCCGATAGCCGGCAGCGTGGGCACGGCGCTGAGGTTCAGCGCCGAGACCCGCAGGTAGTAACTGGCGTTGGAGACCAGCCCTGAGAAGGCGGCATAGAGGTTCTGCGTGGTCGAGGAGAGCACCGCACCGCTGAAATCCGTGCTTGAGGATATGGTCGCGCGGTAGAAGATCCCGGCGCCGTTGGCCCCCTGGCCCCAGTTCGCGGTCAGCGTGTACGGGCCGATGGCCGAGGGGGAGCCGGCGGCGGGATCGTGCGCGCCGGTAGCCATCGGCGAGAAGGATACCGTAGGCGCGGCGCGGCCGAAGCGGTTGTAGGCCGTCACGCGGGAGTAATAGGTGGTAGTGGGCAGCAGGCCGGAGAAGGTGGCCGACGAGAGCACCGTGGAGGAGGAAGGCTCCGGGGAGGCGAAGCCGGGGTCGTCGTCCATCTCCACCAGGTACACGGTGTCGGGCGGGTTGCCGTTGACCAGCCAGTTCAGGTTTATGGAGGCCGGGGTCAGCACGAAGTCCTGCTGCGTAGGGACGTTCGCCAGCGTGGCGGTGGAGCCCGCCGACGCGTAATTGGGGCGTCCTTCCAGGTTCAGCGAGGCGTTGCGGAAATAGTAGGTGGTGTTGGGCGCGAGGCCGGACA
>CALMZU010000214.1 GCA_937870775.1 uncultured Elusimicrobia bacterium | reverse complement strand
GCTTATTTGCGCCAGACGCCGTCGGTCCACTCCACGAACTCGTCCCACTGCGAGGCCTTCGACAGCGAGAGGTCGGAGTACTTGGTCTCGTAGATCGAGGCCAGCGCGGCCGGCGGGTTCTTTATCTTCATCGTCATGTTGATGGCTATGCCGCCGACGTTGGAGTAGTCGTAGCCGTTCTCGGCGTCCTTGTTGAGGCCGAGGCTGCGTATCACGAGGCGGTTCTTTATGAAGCCCATCAGGCCTTCGGCGGCCTGGCGGGTCTGCTGGCTCTGCGCGTTGGCCCCGACGATGCGGGCGAAGTCGTACAGGTCGGCGTAGGCGGCTATCAGCTTCTTCTTGTCGTTCTTTGGGTCCAGGCTGGTGAAGCGGATAACCTCGGCGACGGCCTTCTTGACGGCCTCGGTCTCGTTGTTGCGCATCGCGGCGCCGGCGAAGGCGTCCAGGTAAGCGGGCAGGTCGTTAAGGGCCTGCGGGCGCACCGTGGAGATGGTGGCGGTCACGTTGGAGAGCGGCATGTTGAGGGGGCCGGCGATATGCGCGCCGTTGGCGTAGAAATCGCGCTCCCAGTTGATGAAGAAGTCGCTGATCTGGTCGTTCGTGGCGGCGGTGTTGGCGTTCATGAAGTTCAGCAGCTTCTCGTAGTCGAAGCCGTAGGCCAGCATGGTCTCCTCGGAGGCCACGATGAGGCCGGCGTTGTCCTTAACCTCGTAGGCCACCTCGGCCATCTGCATCAGGCAGGCGTTCATCGCGAACACGTCCACGTAGCCGCCCTGGCGCAGTATCTCGCCCAGCTCGCGGGTGCGCACGTAGTTCTTGGTCTCGTCGTCGAAGAGGATGCCGCGGGAGGTGCCGGTGCCGGCGGTGTGCTGCGTCATCACGGGGTCTATCCAGCCCAGGCCGTGGTTCCACAGTATCAGCATGTACTTCTTGGAGGGGAACTTCTGCTTGCTCCATTTAACGAAATCGATCACGCGCTTGTAGTCGCCCATGTCGGCGTTGGCGTCCTGGCTGAACACCTCTTCGCCGCTGGCCAGCAGGCCGCTCTTGCCCACCAGCATGCGCTTGGAGCCCTTGCCGGTGGTGCCGAACTCGACGACCACGTTCACCTTGTCGGTGGAGCCGACCTTCTTCATCTCGGCTATGTCCTTCTCGGCCCATTTGCCCACCAGGCCCATCATCGAGCTCTGGCTCAGGTCGTTCTTGGAGTTCATGAAGACCATTACGGTCCATTCCTTGGCGGTCTTGGCCTCGGGCTTCGGGGGCTTTATGAAATCAAAGATGCCCTTGTCGGGCGCGGCGGCGGCCTGGGCCTTTATGTCGGAGGCCTTAAGCGAGTTCAGGTCGAAGTCCTGGGCTTTTACTGCGGTGCCGAGCGTAGCTACGGCGAATA
>CALMZU010000213.1 GCA_937870775.1 uncultured Elusimicrobia bacterium | reverse complement strand
GCCGCAAGACCTCCGTGGCGCAGATACGCATGTCCCAGGGCGGCGAAGGCAAGATAACGATCAACGCCAAGACCCCCGAGGAGTACTTCGGCAACAACCCGCGCCTCAAGCACGTGATAGCCACCCCGTTCGACCTCACGAAGGACCAGAAGTTCGACTGTGTCATAAAGGTCGTCGGCGGCGGCGTCTCCAGCCAGGCCGGCGCGATACGCCACGGCATCGCCCGCGCGATCGCCAGCCTCGGCGACAGCTTCCACAGCTCCATGAAGAAGGCCGGGTTCCTTACCCGCGACTCCCGCATGGTCGAGCGCAAGAAGTACGGTCACCCGAAGGCCCGCAAGCGCTTCCAGTTCTCCAAGCGTTAATCAACGCCTGGCGTACTGCCAGCCGGGGGAGGCCCAAAGCCTCCCCCGGTTTTTTTATCCCCCCGCCTTTTTTATATCATGATAGGAATGAGAGCATTCTGGCTGACGCTGAAGGACCGCAGGCTCAGGGCCGTGATGAAGGCCCGGAAAGCCGCCGGCCCGGCGAGAGGCGACCTGGCGGCCGAGCCGGGCCGGGCCGGGGAGTTGCTCGGCCCGACGCAGGAGGCGCTGCGCCTCGCCGCCGTGGCCGGAGGCCCGGAGGCCTCCGCCGCGGCAAGGGCGGCCGCCGCCGATTTCGCGGCCCTGCTGGAGAAGGCCTTCTCCGACATGGCCCTGCACGGCGTTAAACCCGACGCGGCCATGACGGAGGCGCTGGGCTGCGCGCAGCGGGCCTGCACGCTGGCCCCGCGGCTGCTCTCCCCCTCCGGCCGGACCTGGGGCGCGGCCTCGGCGCGCGCCCTCTGCGCGGCCGGGCGCAAGGCCCTTTCGCAGGCGTCGGCGGCCGCCCGCTCCGACGTGGCCGGGTTCCCCGCCAATCTCAAATTTTGTAGTATATACTCCGGGCTCGACGGGGCGCTGGACGCTCTTCAGCGCTGCTGCGAAGCCCTCTTCGGGATATAGGAGCCTCCCCATGAAAAAACTGATAGCCGCCGTACTGCTGACCCTGCCGGCCTCGGCCTGGTCGCTGACGATATCCGTCTACCATACCAGCGACGTGCACGGCTGGTACACCGCCCGCCCCGCCAAGTGGGACAAGGAGAACTCCACCCGCACGATAGGCGGCTTCCCCGCCCTGGCCTCGCTGACGGCCAAGGACAAGAACCCGCACATACTGCTGGACTCCGGCGACACCTTCCAAGGCACGCCCGAAGGCACCCTGACCAAGGGCATGGCCTCGGTCAAGCTGATGAACCAGCTCGGCTATTCCGCCGCCGAGATAGGCAACCACGACTTCGATTACACCGAGCCCAACCTCAGGGCCCTGGCCGCCGCTTCGAAGTTCCCCTGGCTCGGCGCCAACATATACGTGAGGGAGACCGGCAAGCCGACGGACTACGCCAGGCCCTACGTGATAGTTCCCGTGGCCGGCAAGCGCATCGCCGTCATAGGCATAGCCGGCCGCCATACCGCGACCTCCACGCTCCCCGCCAACGTCAAGCACCTCGAGTTCAGGAACGAGGCCGCCGAGGCCGCGGCCTGGACCGCGAAAGTGCGGGCCGAAGAGAAGCCCGACGCCGTCATCATCCTGGCCCACGTCGGGCTGGAGGGCGCCGGCGGCAGCAAGGTGGATATTTCCACCTGGACCCTGGCCCCCTACCAGGCCAATTACGGCACGCTCGCCATAGCGCGCGCCGCCAAGCCCGACGTCGTCATAGGAGGACACAACCACGCCGGACTCCCCGCCGGTTACCTGGACAAGGAGAGCGGGACGATGCTGGCGGAGAGCTTCTGGGGCCTTACCGACGTGACGAAGCTGGACCTGAATTTCGACGACAAGACCGGCAAGCTCACCGGCGTCACCGGCACGCTGGTGCCGCTGTGGACCGACGTCACCGGCGAAGACCCCGCCGTTATCGAGACGATAAAGGGCTTCACCGCCGAGGTGGACAAACAGATGAGCAAGGAGGTCGGCGTCTCCGAAGTTGACCTCGGCTTCTCCGAGGCCGGTCTCGATTCCCCCATAGGCAACTGGTTCGCCGACGCGATGCGCCGCCAGTCCGGCGCCGACGCGGCCTTCCAGAACTCCGCCGGCATACGCGCCGACATGAAGAAAGGCGTCATCCGCCTGCGCGACATCTTCCAGGTCATGCCTTTCGAGAACACGCTGGCCAAGCTCACGATGACCGGCGACCAGGTGACCCGCCTGCTGGCGGACAACCTGCGCGGCGGCCGCTCCAAGCTGCAGGTCTCCGGCCTCAAGGTCTCTTTCAGGGACACGCCGGAAGGCATCAAGGACATAATCGTCACCCGCAACGGCGCGCAGCTAAAGCCCGAAGACAAGATCTCCGTAGTGACCAACAACTACCTGACCACCGGCGGTTCCGGCGGCAAGGCCTTCATGGAATCGTCCGATATCGTCGACACGCTGACCCCGGTGCGCGACCTGCTGCTGAAGGATATGAAGGAAAACCCGGTGAAGACCCTGCCCGAGGGCGGCCGCTTCACCAGGCTGCAGTAAATGAGAACGCCGCTGGCCTCCAGGCTGCTGCTGGCGGCGCTGCTCGCCGGCGCGGGCGCCTGCGCGAAGAAGGAACAGGTGGTGATCTTCGCCACCTCGCGCACGCAGGGCCGCGCATGGGCCGCCGAGGGCGGCGGCCTTTCGCGCAAGACCGGCGGTTTCGCTGTCTTCAAGAAACTCTACGACGCGGAGGCCCGCCCCAAGGCCGCGGTGGACCTGGGCAACTGGTTCTCCGCGGTGCCCGAAGGCTGGCTGACGCGCGGCCGCTCGACGCTGGCCTGCCTTGACGGCGTGCCCTACGCCGCCGCCGCCGCGGGCATGGAGGACCTGTCGCTGTCTCCGCAGGAGATGCAGAAGCTCGCCGAGTCCTCCCGCACGCGCATACTGGCGTCCAACCTTTACCTGAAATCCAACAAGAAGCCGGAGTTCCTCGCCAGCGTCGCAGCCGCGAAGACCGGCCCGGTGAAGATAGGTTTTTTCTCCGTCCTGATAGCGTCCCCCTCCAAGCCCAACCGGCCCAAGTACCTGGCGGCGTACAAGCTGGAGAAGGAGACCTACGAGGCCGCCCGCGCCGTCAAGTCGCTGCGCGACGACGGAGCGCAGGTGGTGGTGATGCTGCTGGGCGTCAACCCGAAAGAGGCGGCCGGCCAGGACTTCTTCCGCGACCTGCTCTCAAAGGTCCCCCGCGTGGACCTGGTCATCACCGACGAGCCCTCGGTCAAGAAGCCGTTCAGGGCCGGGCGCGCCTGGGTGGCGCCGGCAGGCTCCGGTCCCGACGAAGCCGCCCGCCTCGCCCTCACTGTGGACCCCGCCGCCGGCCGCATGACCGGCCTGGACTGGGACAGGATAAAGCTTTACGCCGACAAGTACGGCGAGGACAAGGCGGAGCTGGACATCATAGCCGGCTTCCGCAAGTCCGCCGCCGACCACTTCGCGAGGCGCGTCGGCTTCCTGCAGGACGACCTGCCGCTCGCCGACAAGGCCGGCACACCGGCGGCCGACTTCGCGTCCGACTGCCTGCGCCGCTGGGCCAAGTCCAACGCGGCCATCGTCGGGCTCTCCGAGCTCGCGGCCCCCCTCTCCAGCGGACCCGTCACCGTCGGTTCGCTGTACGCTTCCTTCCCGGCGGACTCGAGCGTGGTCTTCATCAAGATACGCGGCGACGACCTGGAGCGCGCGCTCGGCGGCCTGCAGCCGTCGGAGATCAGCGTCTCCGGCCTCAAGCTGACGCTGAAGGACGGCGCCGTGGACCGCGTGGCCACCGAGGCGGGGCCGCTGACCGCCGCGAAGGTCTACAGGGTCGCGGTCCCGGACTCGCTGGCCGGAGGCCCGGAGAACGCCATACTTTCCAGCGCCATGGAATTCGCCAATTCCCGCCGCTCCGTGCGCGACGTGATGGGCTGGTGCTTCTCGAGGCAGAAGGCCTGGGCCCGCCCCGAGGGCGGCCGCATAGCGAAAGGGGACAAGTGATGTTCCAGGCCCTGGCGGATCTCTCGAACAGGTGGATGGCTAGGCTGAAGGCCTTCTCGATGCTGGCCGGAGCCTGGGGGTTCCTGTTCAGCGTGAACTCGCTGATAGGCTTCCAGGCGGGCTTCGAGTACGACGACGGGCTTTCCTATTCCTCGCCGGCCTTCCTGGCCGCGGCCAAGGACAAGCTGGAACCGGGCACGCCGGACTACTGGAACGCGGTGAACCGCTCCTACGCCTACGAGAGGCTCAAGCCGGTGCCGTGGCTGGCGGCCTGGACGCTGAAGGCGCTCGGCGTGAAGATAGCGGTGTTCTGCGACCGCGGACCCGAGGGCGGAGACAGCCTGGAGTTCGCGTGGCGCAAACTGGCCGACTATTTCTACTTCACCCCGACGGAGGACGCGAAGTACCGCATACTGGAGAAGCGCCGCTTCATACTGTACGCGGCCGCCTCGGACGCGGGCATCATACAGGCCCGCAAGGCCGGCGTGCGCCCTCTGCGGCTGCTCAAGAGCGCCCGTTCCTCGCTGCCCGCCCCGCACCATCCCGGCAGGTTCGGCGAGCGCTACCTCCCCCTCACCGGCTTCTAGCGCCAGGGCCGCTTATTGCCCTCGGGGCGATAAAATAATAAAATATAACTAATGGCGGATTGTATATTCTGCAAGATAGCCGCGGGCGAAGTTAACGCGAAGGTCGTTTACGAGGACGAGGACACCCTCGCCTTCATTGACCTGAACCCCCAGGCGCCGACGCACGCGCTGGTGATACCCCGCAGGCATATAGACCGCCTCACCGCCGCGCAGGACGGCGACGCGGCCCTCCTCGGCAAGCTGCAGATAGCGGCCGCCAAGGTGGCGAAGATACTGAAGGTGGACGGGGCTTTCCGCCTCGTGACCAACAACGGCAAGGGAGCCGGCCAGTCGGTGGACCATCTGCACTACCACCTGCTCGGCGGAAGGAAGCTGCTCTGGCCCCCCGGTTGAAAAGATTTACGGATCTGAAAGTTTGCATACCCAAAGGTGGTGATCAGCGTGGTATACGTTAAAGTACGTGACGAAGAATCCATAGAAGAGGCGCTCAGGCGCTTCAAGCACGACTGCGAGCGCAACGGCATCCTGAAAGAGATAAAGCGCCGCGAGCACTACATGCCCCCGAGCATGAAGCGCAAGATAAAGTCGCAGGAGGCGCGCCGCAAGGTGCGCAAGGGCAGAAGGGCTTACTAAGAGCCGCTGTCATACGGCCGCGCGGCTAGTTCTGGCGCGCGGCCTTTGCCTTTCCCGCGCGCGCGCACGGGAATCATTATAATGAGCTCCTCCCCGGTCATAGAACTCATCAGGGAAAAGCTGGACATCGTCGAGATAGTCCGGGAGTACGTCCCTGCCCTGAGGAAAGCCGGCCGCAACTGGAAGGCGCCCTGCCCGTTCCACAACGAGAAGACGCCGTCCTTCACCGTCAGCCCCGACAAGCAGATCTTCTACTGCTTCGGCTGCAACGAGGGCGGGGACGTGTTCAGTTTCGTGATGAAGATAGAGGGCCTCACCTTCCCCGAGGCCGCGCGCAAGCTGGCCGCCAAGGCCGGCGTGGAGTACGGCGAGGAGCGCACGCACGCGATGACCGAGGCGGACCGCGAGCGCCTCGAGCTCAAGAAGATGCTGGCCCACGCCGCGGACTTCTACCACAAGACCCTTTTCTCCCCCGCCGGCGAGAAGGCCCGCCTCTACCTCGGCGAACGCCGCCTCAGCAAGGCCACCGTCGAGCGCTTCGGCCTCGGCTGGGCGCCGGCCGACGGGACCTCGCTGATGAACGAACTGAAGGCCAGGGGCTGGAGCAAGGACCTGGCGATGAAGGCCGGCCTTGTGACCGAGCGCGAGGGCGGCCGCGTGGCCGACACCTTCCGCGGCCGCATCATGTTCCCGATAACCAACCAGGCGGGCGACACCGTGGCCTTCGGCGGCCGCGTGCTGGACCCCGAGGGGATACCCAAGTACCTCAACTCCCCGGAGACCGTGCTTTTCTCCAAGCGCCGCACGCTCTACGGCCTGCACGAGGCGCTGCCGCAGATACGCAAGAGCGGCCGCGTGCTGCTGCTCGAGGGCTACATGGACGTCATAGGCGCCCACCAGCACGGCGTGGACTGGGCCGTGGCGCCGCTGGGCACCGCGCTGACCGGCGAGCACGCCGGCCTGATAGGCCGCTACGCCAAGGACACCGTGGTGATGTTCGACGACGACCGCGCCGGCATACAGGCCTCGGTGCGCGCGGCGGAGATCTTCATGGACGCCGGCCTGTACGTGCGGCTGGCGAACCTCGGCAACGGGCAGGACCCCGACGAGTTCCTTAACGACTACGGCCGCGAGGCGTTCGAAGGCAAGCTGACCGAGGCCGCCGACCCGCTGGACTTCAGGATGACGCTTTTCTTCAAGGGGCTCAAGACCGCCCCGACGTCGCAGCAGAAGGCGCAGGCCATAGCGGTGCTGCTGGAGACCGTGGCCAAGCAGCCCGACGAGATACTCAAGAGCGAGTGGGTCAAATCCCTCGCCTCGCGCTTCGGCGTGGAGGAGGACTCGGTCTGGAAGCAGCTGAGGAAGACCGCGGTGCACGCGCCCCGCGAGGCGCGCAGGGAACCCGAGACCGCGGCCCCGCTGCGCATGCCGGCGATGGAACGCGGCTTCATACAGCTGCTGCTGCGCGACCCGTCCCTTTTCGAGAAGGCCCGCGAGCTGGCCCCGGAGGATTTCTCCGACAGCTCGGCGCGGGCCTTCTTCACGGCCCTGATGGAACTCCCCCCCGAAGGCAGGCCCAAAGCGGCCACCGCGCTGGCGGAGAAGTTCCCCGACCAGTCCGCGGCCATACTGGAAATGGCGGTGGCGGACCTGGGCGAGAACGCGGGGCCGCAGAGCGCCGCGCGCGCGGTGCGGGTGCTAAAGAGGAAGTCGCTGGAGCGCAGGCTCAAGGAACTGAGAGGCTCGGCGATGACGCCGGAGCAGCTGGAGGAATACAGCAGGCTCATGTCCGAGCTGAAATCCTCGGCGAAAGAATTGTGAAGCAAGGCTGAATAGGAGATAACAATGGCACAGGCAAAGAAGGCTTTACGCGATCTGGTCGAGCTCGGCAAGGAGCACGGCTACATCACCCTCGAGGAGATGAACCGCTCCCTGACGAACGCGTCCATGTCGAGCGAGGAGATAGACACCCTGATGGGCACCCTCGAGGACCTCGGCATAGACGTGGTCGACCGCAAGAAGTTCAAGATGGTCGTCGGCGCCGAAAAGGAGGCCTACACCGAGGAGTGGAGCGCCACCCCCGACGTGTCGAACTCGATCCGCATGTACCTGTCCGAAATGGGCAAGGTTCCGCTCCTGTCGCGCGACGAAGAGGTCACGCTGGCCCGCAACATCCGCGAGCGCGAGCGCGAGCTCAGGATGCTGGTGCTGGAATCCCCCATCACGATGCGCGAGATCCGCAACTGGGAAACGCTCATCGAGCAGGACGAGATGACGACCAAGGAGCTGATGCCCCGCGGCCGCAAGTCCAACCAGGAACTCTCGGCGATGAAGCGCAAGATGAAGAACATCGCCAAGCTGATCACCCGCACCGAGAAGGAGATCACCAAGCTCGAGGAGCGCGCCTCCCGGCCCTCGCTCTCCAACGAGATGCGCAAGAAGACCGAGGCCGTCATAGACAAGAAGCGCAAGGACATCGTCAAGAACATCATCAACCTGAACCTGAACCAGGAGAAGATCAAGCGCCTGACGAACAAGATCAAGAACCTCGCGCACAAGATCCGCGAGTACCGCATGGAGCTGGAGAAGTACCAGAAGATCTACGGCGACCTGGTGAAGCTGCAGTCCGACCACGAGCTGGTCGGGCAGAACCGCATGAAGCCCGGCGCCTTCCGCAGCAAGTGGGGCTATAACCCGCAGGAAGTCGAGGCCGCGCTGGAGAACGTTAAGGCCATACGCGAGCGCGAGCACCACCTGGTGCGCACGCTGCCCATCAACCCCGACGACTTCATGTCCCTGAACGACAAGATCACGTTCCTCGAGGACCAGATACTGCAGGACAAGCTGAAGCTGATAAAGGCCAACCTCCGCCTCGTCGTGTCGATAGCCAAGAAGCACGTGAACTCCAACCTCGAGCTGTCCGACCTGATACAGGAAGGCGGCCTCGGCCTGATGAAGGCCGTGGAGAAGTTCGAGTACAAGCGCGGCTTCAAGTTCTCGACCTACGCGACCTGGTGGATACGCCAGAGCATCAACCGCGCCATCGCCGACCAGGCCCGCACCATCCGCATCCCGGTGCACATGAAGGAACTGGTCTCGAAGCTCATGAAGGTGACGCGCAAGTACCGCCAGGAGTTCGGCCGCGACCCGTCGATCGAGGAATACTCGAAGCACATGCACATCTCGATGGACAAGGTGAAGAACGCGCTGAAGATCATGCAGGACCCGATCTCGCTCAGCACCCCGATAGGCGAGGACGAGGACTCGCACCTCGAGGACTTCATCGAGGATAAGGGCGGCCTGCCGCCGTCCAACTCGGCGGTGGACCTGCTCAGGCGCCGCGAGGTGACCAAGATCCTCGACACGCTGACCGACCGCGAGGCCAAGATCATAAAGCTGCGCTTCGGCATAGAGACCGGCTACCCGCGCACCCTCGAGGAAGTGGGCAAGATCTTCCGCGTCACGCGCGAACGCGTGCGCCAGATCGAGGCCAAGGCCATCAGGAAGCTCCGCCACCCGAGCCGCAGCAAGATGCTCAGGGACTACCTGGACTAAGACGGCCGGACAAAAAAGAAAGGCCCCGGGAGAACCGGGGCCTTTTCTTTTTTAAGGAAGGGACCTTACTTCGTCTCTTCCTTGTTCTCGGTGAAGAGGTTCTTTATCACGTCGTGCGCCAGGTCCTTGGCGCCCAGGCCCACCGCTATGGCGAAGGCCAGGCCCATGGAGGCGAACAGGATGTTCAGGCCGTTGCGGATCATCTTCATCTCTATGCCGATCTGCTCTATGGCGGTGATGATGGTCAGGACCACGACGAGGAAGTTCACCATCTTGGAGAGCGACCGGCCGCCCTTCAGGTTGTTGGCCGTGGCGGCGTTCTGCACGGTGTCGCTGAGGAAGCGGGCCAGCAGCAGGCCGCCGAAGCCTATGAAGATAGCGGCGATTATGCGCGGCAGGAAATCCACGAAGCGCTGCAGTATCACGGAGATCGCGGTGAGGTTCATTATGTCCGCCGCGGTCACGAAGAACACCAGCAGCAGCGCCCAGTAGAGCACGAAGGAGAGCACCTGGCCCAGCGACTTGCCGAGGCCGAAGCGTATCAGCATCTCGTTGATGCCCACGCGGCTGGTGTAGTTGTCCAGCTTTATGCGGCGCAGGAAGTTCTCGAGCAGCGTGCTGGCTATGCGGGCCGCGAAGAGCCCGAACAGCACGAAAGCGAAGGCGGCCACGACCTTGGGGGCGTAGGCGGAGAAATTGTCCCACAGCTGCAGGACCGGCTGGAAGAAAGGTTCTGTAAGTTCGTTGATCATCTTGCCTCCGGATAGTTCCGACAGGTCTATTCTATTATTTATGGCCGGCTAAAGCAAAAAGCCCGCGCGGGGCGCGGGCTCAAGCCGGCGAACGGCGTTTTAAAGGGCTTTCTTGGTCTGCACCGGGTCGGCCTTGACCGGTTTGACGGACTTGGCCTTCCTGGCGGCGGGCGAGGCCTGGGACTTGACGGCGGGAACGGCGGACTTGCCCTTCACATCCGCGGGGGCGTCGCGCAGCGCGGCATCGCCGTCGGCCTTTATGGCCTGCTCGAGGAATTCCTTGGAGCCTTCCCTGTACAGCGGGTCGTTGACGGCGCTGAAAGCGTCGAAATCGGTGGTCTCGATGGCGCCGGCGCTCACCTGCGCGGTGGCGGGCTCGGAAAGACCGGGAGCCAGCGTCTCTATAGCGGGCTTGACCGGGGTATTGAGGGCGAGCAGCACGCCGTCACCGGCGGAGGCGAAACCGCAGGCCATGAAGAGAGCCGCGGCGATGAAACCGGGGATGAACCACATGCGGGCCTTAGTACAATGTTCGTTCGTCATACCGATATTATGGCTCAAATGAGCGCCGGCCGTAAGTAGCCAAGGGCCCTTTTTTTAATGGGCCCTTGGTCCTATACCCCCCTCCGCCCCGTCGGCGGATTGTTTTTTATTGCCAGCCCGCGGAATTTTTGATAATATATACATACTATGTACGCAATAATCGAAACCGGCGGTAAGCAGTACTGGGTAGTCCCTGGCGAGATCCTGCAGGTCGAGAAGCTCACGGCGAAGGAAGGCGCGGAAGTGACCTTCAAGGCGCTGTGGTCTGCCTCACAGGACGAAAAGAACGCCACGGCTGCGAAGTCTCCGTCCGCCAAAGTCACCGCCCGGGTAATCCGGCACACGAAAGGCCCCAAGATCATAGTTTTCCGCAAGAAGACTAAGAAAGCCTATGAAAAGGCTTCGGGTCACCGCCAGGAACTTACTGAGATACAGGTAAAAGATATCCAGTTGTCTTAAGTTTTTTGGCTGCACAGCGGGTAGCGGTGTAAAGGGAGACCTGAACCGGCATCCGGCTGCAATACAATCCAGAGGTTCATAACTATGGCGCATACAAAAGGACAAGGTTCAACTAGCAACGGGCGCGACAGCCACGGCCAGCGGCTCGGCGTGAAGCGCTACGGCATGCAGACGGTCAACGCCGGGGAGATCCTGGTCCGCCAGCGCGGCACCAAGTTCCTGCCCGGTAACAACGTCAGGCGCGCCTCCGATGACACGCTGTTCTCGCTGGTCACCGGCGTCGTTAAGTTCGAGTGGGCCAAACGCGGCAAGAAACAGATCAGCGTTTATCCCGCCGCGGCGAAATAACCTTCCCTAAAGGACGAAACCTCCTGGGTGCTGACGCGTTCAGGAGGTTTTTTATTATATGTCTTCAAACCCAAGAGCTCAGCGCACCCCCAGCGGATTCATAGATACGGCCAGAGTATACCTCAAGGCCGGCGACGGCGGCAACGGCTGCTCGTCTTTCCGACGCGAGAAGTACATCCCCTACGGCGGCCCCGACGGCGGCCACGGCGGCCGCGGCGGCAGCATCTGGTTCGAGGCCTCCTCGAACATCACCACGCTCTCCGAGGTGGCCCACCACCCGCACATAACCGCCTCCAACGGCTGTCCCGGCGGCGGCAACCGCCGCGACGGCGCCTACGGCGAGGACAAGACCGTGTACGTCCCGTGCGGCACCGTGGTGAAACGCGACGATTCCATACTCGCCGACCTCAAGGAGGACGGGCAGAGGTTCATGGTGGCCAAGGGCGGCCGCGGCGGCCGCGGCAACACGGCCTTCAAGACCAGGTTCAATACCGCGCCGAAGATCTCGGAGAACGGCGAGCCGGGCGAGAAGTTCGACGCCTTCCTGGAGCTCAACGTCCTCGCTGACGTGGGACTGGTGGGCTTCCCCAACGCCGGCAAGTCCACGCTGCTCTCGGTGATCTCGGCCGCCCGCCCCAAGATAGCGGACTACCCTTTCACCACGCTGAACCCTAACATCGGCATGGTCAGCCACAAGGGCAAGAACTTCGCGGCCGCGGACATCCCCGGCCTGATAGAGGGCGCCCACGACGGGAAAGGCCTCGGCGACCTGTTCCTCAAGCACGTGCTGCGCACCAAGCTGCTGGTGCACCTGGTGGACCCGCGCGGTTTCAACGGCATGAAGCCCGAGAAGGCCGTGCGCGTGATCGAGAAGGAGCTCAAGGAATACCACCCGCTGCTCGCGAAGAAGGTCTCGATACTGGTGCTCAACAAGTCGGACCTGCCCGAGGCGAAGGAAGTCTACGCGACGCTGCAGAAGAAGTTCAAGAAGAAGGAGATCTTCCTTATCTCCGCGGCCACTGGCAAGGGCCTCGCCAAGCTGCTGGACCGCGTGATAAAACTGCTCCCGACGATAAAGGAGGAGCAGCTCTACAAGGCGGAGAACAAGGCCGCCGCGGCCGAGGCAGCTTCGCGCGGTTTCGAGATACGCGCCACGGAGGAAGGCACTTACGCGGTGACCGGGGCCAAGATAGAGAAGCTGATAGCGATGACCAACTTCGCGCAGCCGGACTCCTGGGACCGCATACGCCGCATCTTCAGGACCATCGGCCTGGACAAGGCGCTGAAGAAGGCGGGCTGCCTGCCCGGCAACTACGTCCACATCGCCGGCCGCGAGTTCGAATGGAGCGACGAGAAACTGCCCGAGGGCAGGCCTTCGAAGTTCGCATACAAGTACAGGAAGTTCGAGGAATACGGCGCCTGACCAGGACGCGCTCAAAAGAAAGGCCCGGGGAAACCCGGGCCTTTTTCATTATCGAGGCTTCGCCTCGACAGGGCTGTCAGTAGACAGTGCCCCAGTCGCGGGTGGTGACGCGGAACTCCACGCGCCGGTTCATCGCGCGCGCCTTCTCCGTGGTATCGTTTATGAGCGGGCGGCTGGAGCCGTAGCCGTAGACGCGCACGGAATCGGGGTACACGCCCTTGGTAGCGAGGTACATCTTCACCGCCCCGGCGCGCTCCAGCGAAAGCCGCTCGTTGAACGCCTCGGAGCCGGTGTCGTCGGTGTGGCCGGACACTATAAGTTTCAGCCTGTTGTGGCGGATGAGCACCTGGGCCACCCGGTCCAGCAGGGCGTAGGACGATTCCAGCAGTTTGGCGGAACCGAGTTCGAACTCTATGGGCGGTATCTGGCGGCTGGAGGCCATGTCCATGACGGACTGCACTTCCAGCTCGGCGCGCCTGGCCTCTTCCTTCTCGGCCGGCGTCATCGAGGCGGAGCAGCCGCAGAGCAGCAGCGCCGCAGATATCAGGACCTTCCTCATGTTCCCTCCCCAGCGCGGCGGGCTAAATGGCCCGGCCCTCGTGCTGCCCGCGCGTTATCGACACTATCAGGGTCTCGCGGCGGAAACGGTAGCCGCGTGCGAAAGCGGTATTGCTCAGGAGCAGCGGCGGCGTGGCCGCTATCGTCGAATAGATGCGGCTGCGGCGTATGCGGGGCCGGCCGGCGGGGTCTATGAGGTTGGAATGCGCGGCCTCGGCCAGCGTGTCCATGGCCCAGTACACCGGCCAGATCACCGCGGCCCTGAGGGCCAGCTCGGTCTTGGGGATGGCCGCCACGAAGGCCTCGCTCTGGTCGAAACGGTCCAGCGCCCAGAACATCCACTTGTTGGTTATCTCGCGCAGGCGCTCCATGTTCTCCGGGTCGGCCAGGTCGGCGGGCTTGAGGCCGCGGCCGTCCAGGTCCTCCTGCGGTATATAGCAGCGGCCTATGCGTATGTCGGCGGCCATGTCCTTGAGGACGTTGGTCATCTGCAGCGCCGAGCCTATCATGAAGGCGTCGTCTTCCGACGGGAAATGGGATACGGAACGGCTGTCGTTCCTGATGGCCTCGCGGTACAGCCTGGCCCAGAAGCGGCCGGGTTCGCCGCCCATGCAGCCGCAGTAGAACTCAAGGTCCTTCTGCGTCTTAAGGGCCGTGGCCTGGCCGGCCGGGAAGGAACGCACGTCCATCTCCATCCCGGAGGCCACGCCGTCGAGCAGCGCGGAGAAGAAGCGGCGCTCGGAATGAGGGAAGGCCTCGTAGACCTCCGCTATCTTGGCGAACTTCTGCAGCAGCTCGCGCTCGCCGTGGTGCGACGGCGCTGAAGCGAGAGCGCGCACCTTGTCGACGAGGGCCGCGGCGTTGGCCGGTTTGTCTATGCCGCGCATCAGCGACAGTATCTCGAGCTTCGCCGCCTCGCTCACGCCGGGCGTGTCCACGACCGTGTCCATAGCGCGGCAGAGCAGGTAGCCGAGGCCCATATGGGTCTTCACCGGCTCCGGCAGTATCTTGACGCTGAGGTACAGCGTACGGGATACGCGCTTGAGTATGGTCTTGATCTCGCCTGAAAGGACTGCCCGCTCACGTTTTTCCATCATATTGATTCTACAAAAAAGGCGCGGCCGCGGTAACTATACCGGCGTGCCGGCGCGTTCAGCCTCCCCCAGCTCCTCGGCGGCCGTGCCGCCCAGCCCCAGCCGGGTATAGACCGGCGCCGCGTGGGCGGAGACTTCCTTCATCCTCGACGAGAAGGCCGCGGCCGCCAGCAGCACGAACAGCGCGTTCAGCGTCATCGTATGCCGCACGCCCAGCCCGCTGGCGGCCCAGCCGGCCAGCAGGCTGCCGAAAGGGGCCATCCCCATGAACGAGACCGAGTACAGCGACATCACCCGGCCGCGCTTGTCCTCGTCCACCAGCGTCTGTATGATGGTGTTGCAGGAGGCCAGCAGGCTTATCATGCCGAAGCTGGCCAGGAACAGGAAGGCCCCTGACAGCGCGAACCAGCGCGAGAAGGAGAAGCCCAGCAGGCCGCAGCCGAACAGCGCTGTGAAAAGTGGTATCGCGCGCTCGAGCCCGGCTGGGTTGCGGCGGGCGGCCAGCCGCAGCGCCCCGGCGAGGGCGCCGGCGCCGGAGAAGGCCATCAGGAAGCCGAGCGTCCTCGGACCGCCGTGCAGCACGCCGCTGGCGTAGGCCGGCATCAGCACCGCGTAAGGCATGCCCAGCAGGCTGGCCGCGGCGAGGAGCAGCATGATATAGCGTATCGGCGGGAAGCCCCTGACATATGCTACGCCGCCGAGGAAGCTCCCGCCGCGTTTAGCGGCCGGTGTCCGGGCGGGTCTTATGCGCATGGACAGCAGCGCGGCTATGACGGCGAGGTAGGAGGCGGCGTTGGCGAGGAAGCAGACGCCCTCCCCGAAGGCGGCTATGAAGACGCCCGCCACCGACGGACCTATCAGGCGCGCGGAGTTGAACATCGAGGAGTTCAGCGCTATGGCGTTGGCCAGGTCCTCGCGGCGTTCCACCAGCTGCACTACGAAGGACTGGCGGGCTGGCATGTCGAAGGCGTTTATCACGCCGAGCGCCGCCGCCAGGGACACTATCTGCCACACCTGCGGGTGGCCGAACATCACCAGCAGGCCGAGGGCCAGCGCCTGCAGCATGGCCAGGGTCTGCGTCACTATGATGATGGAGCGGCGGTCGAACCTGTCGGCCGCCACGCCGGTGACCGGCGCCAGGAGCAGGCTCGGGGCCTGGCTGGCGAAGCCGGTAACGCCCAGCAGCAGCGGCGAGCCGGTAAGGCGGTAGACCAGCCAGCTCATGGCGATGTTCTGCATCCACGTGCCGACCAGCGACACGCACTGCCCGCCGAAGAAAAGGCGGTAGTTGCGGTACCTGAAGGCCCGCATTATCATCGATAGTTTCGGGAGAACCCTATCTGCGCCCGGTCCCATATATCATCTTTCCCAGCACGCGCGGCCCGCGGGCCCCGGTGGCGGACGGGCAGTGGTTTATCTCCCCCTCCAGCGCCAGGAGGCCGAGCAGCGCGAAGCAGGCCGGCTCCTTGGCCAGCGGGTGCAGTCCCAGCTCGGCGATGGAGCGCACGCGCACGCCGGCAGGCAGCAGCAGCGCCGCCATGTTGTCCATCAGCGCCGGGTTCAGCGCGCCGCCGCCGCTGACTATCAGTTCGCGGGTGCCGCGCGGCGCCCAGCGCCGGAAGGCCAGCGCTATCGACGCCGCGGTGAAAAGGTTGAGGCTCGCCAGCAGGTCCTTCGAGCGGCGGGCGTTGAACAGCGGGCCGAAGTGGCGCTTTATGAAGGCCAGCGTGTACTCGCTGCGGTCCAGCGACTTGGGCGGGCGGCGGCCGAAGAACGGGGCCTTGAGCAGCGCGTCCACCTTCGCCTTGTCCGGCTCGCCGGCGCGGGCCCAGGCCCCGTCCTTGTCGTAGGACAGCCTGCCGCCGGAGAGTTCCACCATAGCGGTGTCCATCAGCGAATTGCCCGGGCCGGTGTCGAAGCCGAAGGTCTTCACGCCGCGGCCCGCGAAGGCTATATTGCCGACGCCGCCGATGTTCTGCAGCGCCACCGGGGCGCCGCCGCCGAAGAGGTACTCGTCCATGAACGGTATCAGCGGCGCGCCCTCGCCGCCGGCGGCCATGTCGGCCGGGCGGAAATCGAAGGCGACCGGGCGGCCGGTCTCCTCGGCCATGAAGGCGGCCTCGCCTATCTGCAGAGTGTGCCCGGCGCGGCCGGGGGCGTGCCAGACGGTCTGGCCGTGCGACGAGATCACGTCGAGGCTTTTGTACGGCACCCGGTGCGAACGGCAGAACTTCCGCACCATGCCGGCCCAGAGGCGGCCGAGCTCGAAGTTGAGCCCGGAAAGTTCCGGGGCGCGCATGTCCCTGGCCGCTATGATGCGGGCCTGCAGCGCCGCGGGGTAAGGGTAATTGGAGAAGGCCCTGACAGTCAGCCTGCGGCCGGCCAGCGAACACAGCGCGATCGAAAGCCCGTCGGCGGAGGTGCCGCTCATCAGTCCAAGCGCCAGTTTTTCTTTCTTCATATCGTCTCCTATATCCTCACGCCGCGCAGGTAGAAAAGCACGCTCAGGTCCTCGGCGGCGGCGGCGGCGTTGCGCATCGCGGCGAAAAAAAGCACCGGCAGTCCGGCCAGCCGCGCGCGGCGGCCGGGGCGGTCCAGCGAATAGTAGTACCAGGTCTCGGACAGCATGGCCTTCAGGCTCCGGAGCACTATCATGGCAAGGGCTATCTTCAGCCCGGTGTTCCTGAACCCCAGCCGCGCGGCGAAAGCGGTTATCTCCTCGACGGAATAGGAGAGCGAGACGAAGATGGTCAGCACGGTGAAAGCGTAGGCGTGGGCCAGCAGCGCCAGGCCGTCGCGCAGGCGCGCGGCGCTGTACGGAGCGCCGAGGAAATACGAGTCCGGCGCCGGCGACAGGAAAGGCAGCGCGAGGAAGAACAGCGCCGGGAAGGTCCAGAACCTGGGCGAGCCTGCCCGGAGGGAACGCGGACGCAGCGCTCCCGCCATGCCCGCCGCCGCGGCGCAGGCCGCTAGGCCCGGCCGCCAGGGCAGGAAACCGGCCGCCAGCAGCAGCGCCAGCGCCGAGAAAGAGACGGCGTCCTTAAGCCTCACGTCTTATCCTCCCCGCCACGGCGGCCGCGCCGGCCCCCGCCAGCGCTCCTATCAGCAGGTGGGCGCCCGCCCACACCGCCACCACCTTCAGCCACATGTCGCCGGAGAAACCCAGCATCTTCTGTATGCGCGCCGCCGCGTCAATGTAAGCGCCGAATATGCCGCCGCCGTAGATCAGCCAGTTGCTGACGAAGAAATGCGGCACGCCCTCGAAACAGGCCAGCAGCGTCGCCCAGAACACGGCGGCGGAGCCGTTGCCGAAAACGGAGAACACCGCCTCCATCACGAGGGCCTCTATCATGATGCCGGACACCGGCCCCAGTTTGAAGGCAGAGAAGGAGACCATCTTGAGCGCCGCGGCCACCAGCCCGGTGGACAGCGTGGACCAGCGGCGCGGCACGTACACCCGCCCGGCGGAGAGCAGCACCGCGCCTATGGCGGCCATCACCGCGCCCTTGAGCGGCATGTTCAGCGCCTTGAGCCAGGTGCCGAGGAACATCTCGGCCAGCCCCCACAGCACGCCGAAAACGGTGGTGTACACGGCGAACCTTATCCTTGAAGCCTGGTCGTTCATAATACGGCCGGCCTTACGGCGCGGCCCTCCATGCGGTAAACGCCGGCGCAGAGATCCTTTACGAGCTCCTCCATATGGGAGATCATCAGCACGCCCTTGCCCCCGGCCATGAAGCGCCCGAGCAGTTCCAGCGTGCTGTCCAGGCCGGCCGCGTCGAGGCTTAAGAGCGGCTCGTCGAGCAGCAGCGCCTCGGGGGCCCGCAGCACCGAGGAAAGGGCCAGCACTTTCTGAAGCTCGCCGTAACTTAGCCGCGACACCCGGCGGCCCAGGAGCGGGCCGACGCCCGCCAGTTCCACGCCCTCGCCGAGGGAGAGCGGCGCGCGGCGGCCTGCCGAGGCCAGCGAGCAGCGCAAATTTTCCTCTACCGTCTGGCCCGGCAGCTGGTTGAGCGGCCTGGCGCTCACCAGGCGCACGTTCTCCTTCAGCCAGGCCCGTCCGGCGGCGCCTCCGTCGAAGAGGACGGTGCCTTCCGGCGGCGCGTAGAAACCGCTGAGCAGCCTGGCCACCGTGGTCTTGCCGGAGCCGTTGGCCCCGACAAGGCCGGTCATGGCCCCGGCGCGCAGTTCCAGCGAGGAAGGTTCAAGCAGCCTGTGCGTTCCGCCGTGAGTATAGGACAGGCCTTCGGCGCGCAGCCTGGCCGGGCCGGCGGGTCCGGCCCGCCGCGCCGGCGGGCCCTCCCTGCGGGCGGGGCGGCCGGGCTGCAGCCGCCCGTTCTCCAGCGTG
>CALMZU010000212.1 GCA_937870775.1 uncultured Elusimicrobia bacterium | reverse complement strand
AAGGACGATTTCCTGCTCTTCATCGACGAGTCGCACGTGACGCTGCCGCAGATACGCGGCATGTACGAGGGCGACCGCGCCAGGAAGCAGACCCTGGTGGACTTCGGCTTCCGCCTGCCTTCGGCGCTGGACAACAGGCCGCTCAAGTTCCACGAGTTCGAGGAGATCAGGCCGTCGACCATATTCGTCTCGGCCACGCCGGGGCCTTACGAGCTGCAGCATTGCTCCAAGGACGACATAGTGGAGCAGATCATACGCCCGACGGGCCTGGTGGACCCCGAGGTGAAGATAATGCCGGTGACCGGCCAGATAAAGTCGCTCACGGCGGAGATAGAGAAGCGCGCCGCGAAGAAGGAACGCACCCTGGTGCTGACGCTCACCAAGAAGACGGCCGAGGACCTGGCCGCCTACCTGGGCGAGAAAGGCCTGAAGGCGCGCTACATGCATTCCGACATGGATACGCTGGAGCGGCTGGATATCCTGTCGGCTTTCCGCAAGGGCGAGTTCGACGCGCTGGTGGGCATAAATTTGCTGAGGGAAGGCCTGGACATCCCGGAGGTCACGCTGGTGGCCATACTGAACGCCGACAACGAGGGCTTCCTGCGCAGCGAGACCACTTTGATACAGATCTCAGGCCGCGCGGCCCGCAACATGTGCGGCGAGGTGATACTTTTCGCCGACCGCATGACGGGCAGCATGGAGCGCGCCATAGCCGAGATGAAGCGCCGCCGCGACAGGCAGATGGCCTACAACAAGGCGCACAATATAAAGCCGCGCAGTATAGTGAAGAAGTTCGTGGAATTCGAGGAGCTGCGCAAGCAGGCCAAGCGGCAGGGCGTGCTGGTGGCCGAGCCGCTGCCCAAGGGCCTGGACAAGAACGGCATGCGGTCCCTAGCCGGCGAACTTGAGTCCCGCATGAAGGACGCCGCCGACAACCTCAACTTCGAACTCGCCGCCGAACTCCGCGACCGCCTCCTCGAACTCCGCGAAATGTCCGGTGTGAAAGCCACAGGCCGGAAAAGCAAGAAATAGAATTAGTGCCGATACATAAAAAAGAAAGCCCCGCGAGATAACTGCGGGGCTTTATCTTTTTTGCTAGGTCCGTTTATGGCACATACGGGGTTGGCGCTTCAGTGTTAACGCCTGTCCCTGTAACGCTGGAGTTGTTGTTCACGTCGTTGTATACAGCATTGACAACCACCGCGGGCGTACTGCTGTTCGCCGACGCGTTTAACGCAATAGAGGAACCTGTAAAGTTAGGGTCGTCGATGTTGGTTAGAGTCAGTATCGCGTTCCCGGAAAGGACCGAGAAGTCGTGCGAGTATACATATGTCAATGGCTGGAAGTCGGTGTTGCCGCTGGTCGGTACATCCAAGGAAATGAAGGATGAATTATTGATGTCGTCTCCTATAGTGTAATTGGCGAAGTCTACCATGATCTGGAAGTTCAATACCCCTCCGTCCGGTTGGCCTATAACTGTACCGGAATAGGTTCCCTGACCAGTATAAAGTACTGCGCCAAGGCCGGAATAAGAGTTGCGTATGTCGTCCCAGGTCGTGATTGGATTTACGCTGGGCTGCGCGGCGTCCTGCGTGGCCTGGGTCACCTCGCTGTTGGTAGCGCCGGAGAGGCCGGCCAGGAGCAGGGTGGTCTGGGCCGAGTTGAAGAGGTTGGCGGTGTTCTGGCCGGACTGTTCCTCGGCGGAGAATTGGCCGCTGCCGGCCGGACTGCCGCCTTGAGGCTGGCCCTGCTGCCCTTGGCCCTGACCTTGCTGGCCAGGACCCATCTGCGGAGGGGGAGGCGGTGCAAGCTGGCCCATAAGCGCCGCGGCAGCCGGGCCCATGGGCTGCGGCGGGGGCGGAGGCTGCATGGGATTGCTCAGGGTAGTACCGAAACCAGGAGCGCGCAGCCAGGCGGAGCCGCCGTCGGTCTGCACTATGGCCATGCCGTTGTCCATCAGTATCACGGTGTCGCGCTGGGCAACGGGGTCTACGAAGCCCACCACGGTGGTGCCGCGTATACCTATGGTGCCGACGGAAAGTTTCACCTTCATCTTCTCGGGGTCTTTGCGCGCCACCTTGCCGGTGACGAAGCGGAAAGCGCCCTTAACGATCTTGGCCGAGACCTTGCCGGCGCCGGTGGCCGGGTCGTAGACGAATTCGTCGAGGACCATGTCGCTGTTGGGACCGAGCGTGAACACGGTCTCGTCGGCCAGCAGCACCTGCAGGCGGCCCTTGTCGTCGGTGGTGACGTGGTCGTTGAGGTAGAGCGGCTTGCCGCTCTGCACTATGCGGCCGACGGCCTCGCCCTGCGACACGGCCTTTACCATGCCGCTTACGGCGGCCGCCGCGCCTATCTGCGTGAGCGCCGCGCCGGCCGGAGCCGCCGCCGCGAGGAGGAGAATGAGGATCTTTACCATATGCCGGCCTCCCACTTGTAGTTGAACAGCAGCGTGCCCTTGTCGCTGTTGTATGTGTAGTTGGTTATATTGGAACTGTCGCGCAGGTGCTCGTAACCCAGCGTGACGGTGAGGTTCTTAAGGCTCTTGGCCGCCAGGCTGCCGGGCAGGCCCAGCGTCAGCGAGCCCTTCATGATGGTGTCGCGGCGGCGGGTGCCCGGGTCCACCAGGGCGTCGGCCCGGCGGTAGGCGTCGCGGCTGAGCTGCGCCGACGTGAGCAGGAACATCCCGCGGCTCAGCAGCCACGAGTGGCGCAGCGACGCGCCGAGCGTGTCGTAGGCGTAGTAGCCCTTCCGCGCGTCCTTGGCCCCGACGGAGACCTCGGCCTCGAGCTGCGAAGAGGGACCGAATATGCGCGAGAGGCCCAGCGCGTAGTACTGCTGCGAGCCGGTGCGCTGCCAGTTGGCCGCGGCCTCCGGCGTTACTATGAACTTCTGGTCGAGGAACCTGGCCTCGGCGTAGGCCGAGTAGTTCCAGCTGAGCCTGCGGTCCAGGCGCAGCGAGGCGCCGGCGTTCTGCAGGAAGCTGGAGTTGTCGAGGTAGACGTTGTCGTATACCAGTTTGGGGGTCAGCGTGGTCCGCGGCGAACGCAGCCGCACGCCGGCGGCGGCGGAGAGGGCTCCCAGGCTGATGTCGGTGAGGTTGCGCTGGTCGGCGCGGTAGTACACGCCGGAGAGGAACAGCTCGTTCTTGCTGTTGGCCGCGAACGGGCGCTTAAGCTCGGCGTTGGCCGCCGTTATCAGCGAGGCGTCGCCGCGCCGCTTGTTGAGGCCGGTGAGGGGGAAAACCGAGCCCAGCGCCATGACCTCGTCGGAGGCCGGCGCGGAGTTGCGGTTGGAATCGTAGGAGGCGCCGACGGTGAAAGAGCCGGAGGCCGTCAGCAGCCTGCTGCGGCGGGCTATCATCTTGAGATAATTGTCGGCCTCGGCGCGCAGGGCCGGGGGAAGGCTGGCGCCCTTGAGGGTCTCCAGCTCCGCCTTGGACTCGCCGAGGTCGTCCATGCGGTAGAGCACGGCGGCGTGGAACAGCCTTATGTCGTCGAGCGCCGGGTTTATCATCAGCATGCGCTCAAGCGTGGCGGCCGCGCCCTTGAGGTCGCCGCGGCGCACCTGGGTGCGGGCGTACTTGTAATTCAGCGCGGGGTCGTCCGGGTTAGCCATCACGTCGGAGAAGTTCACGTCCTCTCCCTCGTCGGCCGCGGCGGCGCGCGCCTGCTCGGCCGCAAGGGCGGCCTCGCCGCCCTGCGTTATGGCCTCGGCCGGTTTCTGGGCCTCGGCGCCGAGGTCCACGGCCTGCGCCGGGACCGCTAGCGAGAACAGAACTGGAAATAGGAACGAGCAAACCCCTGAATATTTCTTGTTGTCCATTATTTCAATTCTACCATATGTCGTCCTTTTGGCAGGGAGGCCGGAAATCTGGTATCGTTGTTCCTTATGAAAGAAAAGCTCGGCGACGTGGCGCGCGGCGCGGCAGGCTGGTACAGGGTAAAGAGGGGGAAGTTCTACGCCCTGGCTCAGTACGCGGCGCCGCTGGCGCTGCTCCTGCTGCTGCTGGCGCTGCGCTTCTCCGGCCAGGACTGGGTGCAGCTGGTGCAGCACCGCGCCTTCGACGAGATGATGCGGCTGAACCCGCGGCCTTACCAGGCCGTGCCGGTGCGCGTCATAGATATCGACGACGAGAGCCTGGCCCGCCTGGGGCAGTGGCCCTGGCCGCGCACAACGCTGGCGCGGGTGGTGCGGCGCCTCAACGAACTGGGCGCCGCCTCGATAGTTTTCGACGCCGTTTTCGCCGAGCCAGACCGTTCGTCGCCGGCGCGGGCAGCCGCCTCCTGGCCTTCCACGCCGGAGGCCGAGCGCCTTAAGGCCGCGGCCGCGCGCCTGCCCGACAACGACGAGGCCTTCGCCGCCGCCATGAAAGGCGCCGGCGTGGTGACCGGTTTCGCGCTGACTGGCCAGAAGAACGCCGCCATGCCGCGCATGAAGGCAGCCATGGCCACGGCCGGCGACGACCCGGCGCGGTACCTGGAGGAATACGCCGGCGCCGTGGTGAACATCCCTGCGCTGGAGAAGGCCTCCGCTGGCAACGGGAATTTCGGCTTCCAGCTGGAGGCCGACGGCGTGGTGCGCCGCGTGCCGCTGCTGTTCAAAAAGGACGGCGCGGTGCTGCCGGCCCTTTCGCTTGAGGCCCTGCGCGTGGCGCAGGAGGTCCCCGGCTTCGCGGTTAAGTCCTCCGGCGGCAGCGGCGAGATAGGCGGCCATACCGGCATAGTGAAGATCAAGGTTGGGGACATAGTGATACCCACCGACGGCAGCGGCAAGGTATGGGTGTACTTCACGCGCTACGCGCCGCAGCGCACGGTGCCGGTCTGGAAGATCTTCGAGAAGGATTTCAGCCCCGACAGCATACGCGGCAACGTGACGTTCATAGGCACCAGCGCCGCCGGCCTTAAGGACCTGCGCGTGACCCCGCTGGACCCGGCGCTGCCCGGCGTGGAAGTGCACGCCAACCTGGTGGAGCAGGCGCTGCAGGGTAAGTTCCTCAACCGGCCCGACTGGGCCGAAGGCGTGGAGGCGGCCTACATGCTGCTCCTGGGCCTGCTCCTGGCGCTGCTGCTGCCGCGCTTCGGCGCCATGAGGTGCGCCATGGCTGGCGCGGCCGGCGTGGCGCTGGCCCTTTACGCCAGCTGGAAGGCTTTCACCGGTTACGGCTACCTGCTGGACCCGGTGTTCCCCGTGCTCTCGGTGCTGGCCGTCTACATGGTCTCGTCGCTGATAAATTACCTGCGCAGCGAGACCGAGCGGCGCCAGGTGCGCAGCGCCTTCAGCCGCTACATGCACCCGAAGATGGTGGAAGAGCTGGCCAAGCATCCCGAGAAGCTCACCCTCGGCGGCGAGACCCGCGAGATGACCATACTTTTCTGCGATATTCGCGGCTTCACGACGATCTCCGAGCAGTACGACGCGCACGGCCTGACCACCGTGATAACCCGCTTCCTCACGCCCATGACGGACATCATCATGCAGCGCATGGGATACATAGACAAGTATATCGGCGACTGCATAATGGCCTTCTGGAACGCGCCGCTCGACGACGCGGACCACGCGGCCAACGCCTGCGAGTCCGCGCTTACCATGCAGGAGACCCTCGCCGCGCTGAACGAAAAGTGGAAGGCCGAAGCCGAGGCCGAGGGCCGCAAGCATCTGCCGATAAACATCGGCGTGGGCCTTAACAGCGGTCCCTGCTGCGTCGGCAACATGGGTTCCGAGCAGCGCTTCAACTATTCCGTGCTGGGCGACGACGTGAACCTGGCCTCGCGCCTGGAAGGCCAGTCCAAGGCCTACGGCGTTGGCATCATCATCGGCCCGCTCACCCGCGAGAAGGCCCCGGGCTTCGCCGCGCTGGAACTGGACCTCATAAAGGTTAAGGGCAAGACCCGCCCGGTGCGCATCTTCGCGCTGCTGGGCCGCGCCGACATGG
>CALMZU010000211.1 GCA_937870775.1 uncultured Elusimicrobia bacterium | reverse complement strand
ACGCCGGACAGCAGGAGCTACGGCTCCTATACGCTGAAACTGCCTATAAGCGCGGTGTCCGCGAGCGGCCCGGTGATGACCTTCTACCTCGGCACCTCCGATGCCACGCCCCCGGCCACCATAGCCGCCGTTTACGACGGCCTGACGTCGGGTTCCGATATAACGCGCACCGGCTCCACCAGCCAGCTGTCCGCCAACTGGACCGCCTCCTCCGACGCAGACACCGGCCTGGCCGGCTACCAGTACGCCATAGGCACGGTGTCCGGCACGCCGGGCCTCGCTGGCTGGACCGACAACGGGACCTCGCTTTACGTGACCCGCACCGGGCTCACCCTGGCCGAGGGTACCACTTACTACTTCGGCGTCAGGGCGGTTAACGGCGTGGGGGTAACCTCGACGCCGACCTGGTCCAACGGCCAGTACGTGGACACCAGCATGCCGGAGAGCGTGCCCTACGTCTACGACAGCACCGGCACCGACATAGATCACCTTAACTCCTTGTCCAGGCTTTCCGCCAACTGGGGGGCTTCGCCTTCCAGCGGCGTCACCGAATACCAGTACGCGGCCGGCACGGTTCCCGGCGGCGAACAGCTGCAAAGCTGGACCAGCGCCGCCCTTGCCACCTCGGTCACCCTCACCGGCCTGACCCTCGCCGAGGGCACCACGTATTACGTGACCGTGCGCGCCTATAATTCCGTTTCCGGCAAGTATTCCGCGGACCTCTCCTCCGACGGGCAGATGGTGGACGTCACCAGCCCGACCGCCCGCGTGATACTCTCCTCGCCCCTGACCAACGGGGCCTTCACCGGCAAGCTGGTGCTGACCGAGGCCACCGGCGCGCTGGCCTGGGGCCCGCGCCTCACGCTGACCACGTCGGGCGGCTACTCAGCCCCGCTGACGCTGACCTACCTGACCGGCTCCACGTGGACGATCTCCGGCTTCGTCGAGTCCTACTATTCGACCGGCACGGCCTCGCTCTCCTTCAGGGCCGCCGACGCCGCCGGCAATACCGGCTCGTCGATAACCTCGGGCGCCTCGCCGGCCATAAGCCAGGCCATCACCGGCTCGGCCGGCGGCACGGTGCGGAACAGCGACGGCGACTACGTGACGGTGCCGGCGGGCGCCTATACGGGAACGCTGTTCGTCTCCATCTCCACCGCCGCCGCCTCGCGCAGCGCCGCGGCCGATTCGGCCGCCGTCACCTCATCGAAAATTCAGTCCTCGGACCTGGTCCGCGAGTTCTCCGCGCGCGACCTTTCCGGCGCCGAGGTGACCTCGTTCTCCTCGCCGCTCAAGGTCTCGCTGGCCTATCCCGACGCCAACGGCGACGGGCGCATAGACGGCGACTATGTCAGCGAGGGCCTGGCCTGGCTGTACTACCTGGACGAGGCCGCCGGGCGCTGGACGCCGGTGAGCGGCACCGTGCGCGACGCGTCGGCCAACACCGTCTCCGCCCAGGTCTCCCATTTCTCCGTCTATTCGGTGCGCGTGGCCGACGGCAGCGCGCTGTCGCTGTCGAACCTCAAGGCCTATCCCAATCCCTGCGACCTGTCCAAGGTCGCGGCGCTGACCATGTCAGGCATACCGGTGGACGCCTCCGACGTTAAAGTGCACATCTTCAACTCGGCGGGCGAGCTGGTGCGTACGCTGTCCTCCGGCGACGGCGTGGACGGCGTTAATACCGTCACCTGGGATGGGAGGGGGAAGGGCGGCTCCAGGGCCGCGAGCGGGCTTTACATCTACCTGGTCAAGACCGGCAATTACGGCAAAGGCAAGGGCAAGTTCTTCGTGATATGGTGAAACTGCTGCTCATACTGGCGATGGCGGCTCCGCTGGGCGCGGAGACCGGCACCACCGCCATGCCTTTCCTGAAGATGGACGCCGGGGCGCGCGCCGCGGCGCTGGGCGGCGCCTATACGGCCCTCGGCGACGACGCGGGCGCCGTTTTCTACAACCCGGCCTCAGCGGCCCTGGTGACGCGCAAGGAGGTCATGCTGGGCCACAACGAGTGGCTGGAGGGCCTGCGCAACGAGAACGCCGCCTACGTGCACCCGGTGGACTACGCCGGCGCGGCCTTCGCCGGCTTCAACGCCCTGTTCAGCGGCAGCATGGACAAGTACGACGAGTACGGCGCCGCGCAGGGCTCTTTCAGCTCGCTCGAGGGCGCGCTGACCCTGGGCTACGCGGCCCCGCTCGGCGGCGGCTTTTACGGCGGAGCCGCGCTGAAATCTCTTTACCAGAAGGCCGACTCCTACGGCGCCATGGCCTGGGCCGGCGACGCCGGCCTGCTTAAGGTCGCGGACGACTGGCGTTTCGGCGCTTCGGTCTCCAATTTCGGCACCGGTATGAAGCTGGGCGAGGAATCCTTCGGCCTGCCGCTGACCATGCGGGCCGGCGCGGCCTGGGACTGGCGCGGCAGGGTCTCGCTGTCCGCGGACGCGGTGAAGGCGGGGGAGAACTCCCCGGCCGCGGCCGCCGGCGCGGAGCTGCATATAGTTTCATCTCCAGGCGAGGCTTTCTTCCTGCGCGGCGGCTACCGCACCGGGCGCACCAGTTACGCCGGGCCGGGCTGGAGCGCAGGCTTCGGCCTGCAGAACGGGGATATCAGAATAGATTACGCTTTCACGCCCTACGGCGAACTGGGTTCGGCGCACCGCCTTAACATCTCGCTGCGTTTCGGCGCCGAGAAGCAGACGCGCCGCGCGCGGCGCTCCGCCTCGCAGCCGGCGAAGAAACAGCCGGTTAAGGAAAAGACCGGGAAAGTTCAGAAGCAGCAGAAGAAGACGGGCGGGGAGAACCCGGTCTATTTCATGTGGTGAGGGCCTCCGTCCAGGAGGCCAGCGACTTGTCCATACCAAAATCGGCCGCACGTACCAGGCCCGAGGCGGCGTAGCCGCGCAGCGCGGCCTGGTCGCCCAGCGCGGCGGAGAGCTCCGCCGCCCAGGCCAGTTCAGCCGGCTCCGGCGGCGCGCCGGCCGGCCGCCATGCGCCGGAGAGCACCGGCAGCAGCACGCCGTAGGCGCCGGCCTCGCCGGCCTGGGAGCCGGGGGCCAGTATTTCCCGCGGCCCGGAAGAACAGTCCGACGAGAAGACCGGGGTGCCGCAGATCAGCGCCTCGGCAAGAGCGTTAGGAAAACCTTCCCACAGCGAAGTGAAAGCGAACAGGCGCGCCCTGGCCAGGAAGGCGTAGGGGTTCCCGACGTAACCGGCGAAATACACGTCGGCGTCAGGCGCCGGGGCGCCAAAGCATACGCGCAGGCCCAGCCCTGCGGCCAGCGCCGAGAGGCGCCCGGCCAGCTCTCCGTCGCCCAGCAGCACCAGCGCTGCGCCGGGGACCTGTTTCTTTACCAGCGAGAAGATCTTAAGGAGGTGCCAGTGGCCCTTGGCCGCCGTCAGCCTGCCGCTGGTCACCACCGTCGGGCGGGCCAGCACGGCGTCCCAGCCCTGCGGCAGCGGGCGCGCCGCGGCTGCCCTTATGCCGGCCAGGTCGTAGCCGTTGTATATCACTTTTATCCCGCCGGGCGGCACGCCGAAGTTCTTCTCCAGGTCCGCCCTTACCCCTTCGGAGTTCGCCACCACCAGGGCCGCGCGCGGGTAGTAGCGCCTTATCAGCGGGCGCATCAGCGCGCCGCGCAGGCCGGAGAACTCGCCGGACGGGCGGGTGCGCTCGCAGATGACGGCCCTGTGCCCGGAGATCGCGGCGGCGGCCACGTTCACTATGTTGGCGCGCTCCATGAAGGAGAGCACCGTGTCGCCGGGGCCGGTCAGGGCCGCGAGGCGGCGGGCGTAAAGAGGTATGCAGGCGGTCTTGAGCAGGGAACTGGTGGAGGCGCCGTGGCCCGAGAGGGGGACCGGGGCGGGGCCGGGCACCGGCAGGTCCACCTCGTCCTCCAGCAGCAGCAGCCCGTCGTGGGGCAGCGAGCCCGCCAGAGCGGCCAGCTGCTTTTCCGCGCCTCCGCGGAAAAGGGAGTTTATCAGCAGCTTAAGGGCCATGGCATAATTCTAGAATATTTTTCCCGCCGGGGGGCGTATTGTGTAGAATATAGCCGGAGGGGAATATGAAGACCTTACTGACGCTTTTATCGTTCTGCTGCCCGGCCGGCGCCGTCCTGCCTGACTCCGTCGTCCTGTACGGACATAGCGCGGCGGTCGAGGCGGTGGCCTTCTCGCCCGACGGGCAGTACGCGGCCTCGGCCGGCCTGGACACCAACGTGCGGCTGTGGAGCGTGAAGACCGGCAAGGTGAAGAAGGTCATAACCGGCCACACCGATTCCGTCTGGGGTCTGGATTTCTCTCCGGACGGCTCCGAGCTGGCCTCCATAGGCAACCAGGTCGTGGAGGTCTGGAAAGTGCCTGGCGGCAAGAACGTCCGCAGCCTCCCGGGCCAGAGCTTCAGCATGTACAGCGTGCGCTTCTCGCAGAGCGGCGACTACATAGTCTCCGGCGGCTACGCCTCCGTGGGCGTATGGACCTGGCCGGAGGGCGACCAGTACCGGACGATGAAAGCACCGGTGCAGAGCGTGAACGCCGTGACGCTGCTGCCCAACGGCAACTCCGTCGTGACGGGCGACGGGGACGGCACGGTGGCCGTCTGGAACATGAACAGCGGCAAGGTGACCCTTTCGGTAAAGGCCCATGCCGAGCCTGTGCGCGCGCTGGCGCTGACGCCCGACGCCTCCCGCGCCGTCTCGGCCGGCATGGACGGGAGCGTGAAGGTGGTACGTCTGCTCGACGGCGTGGTGGAGAACACCTTTGCCGCCCATCCCGGCGGTGCCCGCGCGGTGGCCGTCTCCCACGACGGCAAGACCATAGCCAGCGGCGGCATGGACGGCGTGATACGTCTTTGGCGCCTTACCGGCCAGCAGAAGGCGGCCTTCAAGGAACTCAAGGGGCACGAGGACAGCGTAGAGTCCCTGGCCTTCTCTCCCGACGGCAAGAGCCTGCTCTCCGGTTCCAAGGACAAGACCGTCCGTATCTGGAAACTGAAGTAGCCCGCGGCCGGGCATGAAAAAAGCGCGGACCCGTGTCCGCGCTTTTTTTGCGCCTCCGCCTTTTACAGCAGGAAGCCGGTTATCGCCGCGCTCATGAAGCAGGCGAGCGAGCCGGACAGCACGGCGTAGAGGCCGAGGCGGGCTATGTCGTGGCGGCGCTCCGGCGCCAGCGCGCCGAGGCCGCCTATCTGTATGGCTATCGACAGGAAGTTCGAGAAGCCGGCCAGCGCGTGCGCGGCTATGATCAGCGAGCGCTGGCTTATAGCCGACGGGTTCGCCTTCAGGAACTCCGACATGTTGAAATAGGCCACGAACTCGTTGAGCACGGTCTTCTGGCCTATCCAGCTGCCTACCTGGGAGGCCTCGCTCATCGGTATGCCGGTCAGCCAGGCCACCGGCGTGAATATCCAGCCGAAGATCTTCTCGAGCGACAGGCCCTGCACGTTGAAGTAGGCCGCGCCGTGGCCTATCATGAAGTTCAGCATAGCGAGCAGCGCCATGAAGGCCAGCAGGCAGCCGCCGACGTTCAGGGCCATCTGCAGGCCGGTGGTGGCGCCGTTGGCGGCCGCGTCTATGACGTTCTTGTCCGGGAGCTCGAGCTTCATGTCCAGCTTGCCGCCGGTCACGGGCTCTCCGGTCTCGGGGATCATCAGCTTCGCTATGACGAGCGAGCCGACGGAGGACATGATGCAGGCCGCGAGCAGGTGGCCGCCTATGCCGGGCACGTAGGGCAGCAGCATGCCGGTGTAGCTGCCCATCACGCCGCCGGCGAGGGTGCCCATGCCGGCCGTCATCACGACGAACAGCTCGGACTCGGTGAGCTTGGGCATATAGGGCTTTATCGCGAGCGGGGCCTCGGTCTGGCCGACGAAGATGTTGGCGCTGGCGACGAGGGATTCCGCGCCGGAGGACTTCATGAAGCGGGTCATCACCCACGCGAAGCCCTTAACGATCTTCTGCATGACGCCGAGGTAGTACAGCACGGCCATCAGCGAGGAGAAGAAGATTATCGTCGGCAGCACCTGGAAGGCGAAGACGAAGCCTATGGACGGGTTGTCCATCAGGCCGCCGAAGACGAACTTGGAACCCTCGTTGGTGAAGGACAGCAGCTTCACTATGATATCGTTGAGGAACATGAAGAAGCGCTGGCCGAGCGGCACCTTCATGATCAGCACGCCGAGCAGCACCTGCAGCAGGGTGCCGGCCGCGACGGCCTTGTAATTTATCGCCTTGCGGTTCCGGCTGCAGAGCCAGGCCACGCCGAGTATCGCGAACATGCCGAAGATGCTGACTATTCTCATGGTCTCTCCTTGGGGGCGTTCTAGGACAATAAAGTCTAGATTATTTGGGACGGCGCCTCAATACGTCAGGGCAGCGCCACCGGCAGGTGGCCGGAGGGCGTAAGGGCCCCGGTCAGCGCCTCGCCGGCCGCGGCCATCGACGGGGCCGTCATGCCGTAGAGGGCCAGCACGCAGGCGGCCTCGGGGTAGCCGGAGATGTCGTACGGGTTCATCAGGCTCAGCAGCACGGCGGGCTTGCCGGAAGCGAGGAGCGCCTTTATGGTGGCGCGCTGGGCGGCGTTCTGCGCGCCGGCCCACTGGAAGCTGCCTATCACCAGCTGTTCCGCGGCCGCCGCGGCCGCCAGGGCCTTGGCGCGTTCCCCGTCGGAGGGGCCTATGCCGAAGAGGTACTGGCTGGCGTCGTAGCCCTTGTCCAGCAGCTCGCGGTAAAGGTGTATGGAGTTGTCCGCGAAGCGCGGCGGCGCGAAGATGATGACCGCGGTCCTCTTCGCCTTGTCGAGCGGCAGCAGTCCGGCTCCGCGGGCGGCGGTAAGCGCCCGGCGCGAGAGTTCTCCGGTTATCTCGAGGTAGGCCTTGTCGAAGGGGGAGGGCTTCTCCTGCCCGTCCATCAGGCCGGCCGCGCGCTTGGCTGCCAGCACCCGCGAGTAGGCGTCGTCGAGGCGGGCGGCGCTTATCCGGCCGTTGCGCACCTGGGCCGAGATCTCCTTCACGGCTGCGCGGAAGTCGCCCTTGCCTATCAGCAGCACGTCGGCGCCGGCCTTCAGCGCGGCGGCCGCGGCCTTCGCTATGGTCGTGCGCGAGGTTATGGCGCGCATGTCCAGGCTGTCGGTCATCACCAGGCCGCCGAAGCCCATGTCGCCCTTGAGCAGGCCCGTCAGCACGGCGGAGGAGAGCGTGGCCGGGTTGCGCCCGTCCAGCGCCGGGAAGAGTATGTGCACCGTCATCACGGCGGGCACGCCCTGCCTTATGGCGGCGCGGAACGGCACCAGGTGCGTCACCGCCAGCTCCGACGTGGAGATGTCTATCTGCGGCATGGTCTTATGCGTGTCCTGCCGCGCGGCGCCGTGGCCGGGGAAATGCTTGGCCACGGCCACTATGCCGGCCGCCTTCAGGCCGTTGATTATGGCCGAGCCCAGGCGGGCGGCCTCCAGCGGGTCGGAGCCCAGCGAGCGTATGCCTATGATCGGGTTCTTCGGGTTGGTGTTGACGTCCAGCACGGGGCCGAGCGCCATGTTGATGCCGGCCCGGCGCAGTTCCTTGCCGGCCAGGTAGAACAGCGTGGCGGTGTCGTTCTCGTCGGCCGCCGCGCCGAGCGTCATGTTGGTGGGCAGTTCCAGCAGGCCCAGCGTGGTGGGCACATAGACGCTCCCGCCCTCGTAGTCCACCGAGATGAACAGCGGCGTGCCCTCCGCCGAGGCTGCGGCGGCTTCCTGCAGCGAGGCGGTGAGGGCGCGCGTGTCCTCGAGCGAGTACGAGCCCCACTGCAGCTGCACGCCGCCCAGGCCGGCGCGCGCCGCCCCGCGGGCGGCGGCCACGTCGGCCGAGTCGGCCGCTATCATTATGAGCTGGGCCGCCTTCTCCTCCACGGAGGGGGCGGCCAGCGTCCGCTGTACCGGCGCGAGGAGCAGGGTCAGGGCGAGAAGCCGGCGGAGTCGGGGCATTACTTCGAGAACTTATACCCGCGCTTCACGGCCTGCTTCCTTATGGTGTCTATCATGGCCTTGTCCAGCGTGTTGGCGCCGGCCGTCTTCTTCTCTTCCTGAGCTATATAGGCCTTGCGCTCTCCCTGCAGGCGCACGATCTCTTCCTTTATCTTCCTGCGCTCGGCCAGCTTGTCGTCGATGTACTTGTCGCGGGCCTTCTTGTCCATCTTGCGCAGTTCCTCGGGGAGCTGCTCGGTCTTTATCTCGTCGCGTTTCACCGCTCCGCTCTCCACGGCCGAGACCACGTCCCAGGAGGCGTCGGCGGCCGCGGCGGCCGGGGCCGAGGCCTGGTAGGCCGCGCGCTCGGCTGCCACGAAGGAGCCGGCGCTCTTGGCCAGCGAGAGGGATTCCCTCTTCTTGGCTATGCCCTTGTCGCCGGAGGACCCGTAGGCCACGTAGGTGTCGTTGAGCCTGGAGCTGAGCTCGGCTATGCGGTCGTCCTGCGGCGCCGCCACCACGTAGTCGCGCGCGCCCTGGTCGATGTTGGCGTAGTCGCCCTCGGCCAGTTCGGCGCCGGTCTTCCACTGCTCGGCTATGCCCTGCTGGCGCGAGCCGCAGAATATGGTGTTGACGAAGATGCCCTTGGCCTTGGCTTTGGCCGCGGCGTCCTGGAAGGGCACCGTGCCCTGCGTGAACGGCTCGTTGCCGGCTATGAAGATGGCCTTGTACACGTCGGACTTGGGGCTCCACTTAAGGCCTTCCACGGCTTCCTTTATGACGCGGCCGCAGTGCTCGTCGCCGCCGTTGGTCCTGAGGGCGAACAGCTCTTTCGCCACGTTGTCGAGGTCGGAGGTGAAGGGGAGAACGCGGCGTATCCAGCCGCTATCCGCGGGCAGCGAGGAGTTGCCGTATTCGTAAAGGGCTACCTCTATGACGGGTTTCGAGCCGCTCTTCTCGGAGGAGACCAGCTCGTTGACTATCTTCCAGACCTGGGTGCGGGCCTGGTTTATCAGGCCGTCCATGGAATTGGAGGTGTCGAGCAGTATGGCCACCTGCACCAGCGGCCTGGAGCCGTAGTTCTGCGGCGGCTTCTGCGGGGTGACCGTGTCCTTCCACGTCTTCTCTATATCCGCGGAAGCGGCGGAGAGTATGCGTCCTGTCTCCGTTTCCACCACGCGGGCGTTGATCTCGGTGCGGCCTTCCTTCAGGTCGTTGAGCGTGCCGAGCACCACCGCGTCGGCGCCCAGCATCTTGCCCAGTTTCTTGGCGGTCTCGTCGTCGACGGCGCCGGAGGACTGCAGGTTCAGTTCGCCGAGCACTTTCTTAAGGAGGGAGCGCTCTATCAGTGTTATCTTCTTGTCCTGCGCCAGCGAGGTGGTGAGGCGTTCCTGCACCACCACCGGGCCCTCGGAGGCCTGGCCGCCGGCGTAGGGGAACTCCAGCACCGCCAGCTTTATCGCGGTCTTGTCCTTAAGCCCGTCGGCCAGTTTGCCGGCCAGCTTGTCCAGCGGCTGGGCCGCGGCCGCCGTGGCCGTAAGAACGGCCGTCAGGAACGAAAATATAATATTCTTCATACGCCTCCCTTTTCTGACTCACAGGATACCATAAGCGGGGCGTCAAGGCAAAACCCGGCGCTCTTGAAAACCCGCGAATAAAAATGTAGTTTAATACGATGCCTACAAGGGGGACGCAAGTGAAGAAAGCCTGTCTTATTTTCCCGCTGCTGGCCGCCGGCCTGCTGGCGGGCTGCGGAGCCGGGGAGGAAGCCGCCTACAAGGAGACCTCGCTGCTGATGAGCGCGCCCGTGGTGATAAAGGTCTACGGCGCGGGCCAGGCCGAGGGCGCCGAGGTCGCCGCGGCCCTCCTCAAGGAACTCAACCGCATTTCCGACGAGTTCAACTACAACGACCCGTACAGCATGACCTCGGTGGTCAACAAGAAGGCCTACGGGCAGTGGGTAAAGACCGACGACGAGTTCATGACCATGCTGACGCTGGCGATGGACTATTACCGGCTGACCGGCGGCGCCTTCGACATCACCTTCGCGCCGCTCTGGCCGATCTGGAGGGAGGCCGCCTCCACCCGCAAGATGCCTGCGAAGGACCAGATAGACGCGGCGCTCGCCAACGTCGGCTCGGGCTACATAGAGATGGACCCGGCCGCGAAGGCCGTGCGCTTCTCCAAGCCCGTGCAGCTGAACATGGGCGGCATGCTGCGCGGCTACTGTTTCGTGCGGGCCATCCAGGTGCTGAAGGCCATGGACGTGAAGTACCCGGTGGAACTGCGCCTGGGCGTGGACATGCTGGCCTACGGCAAGCGGAACTGGCGCTACGAGGTGATGGACCCGTTCGACGAGAAGAAGCACTTCGGCAGCTTCGAGTTCCCCGGCGGCATCATCATGTCCTCGTCGGGCCGCGAACATTTCGTGCAGATAGAGGGCAAGCTCTACTCGCACATACTGGACCTGAAGACCGGCTACCCGCTGAAGGACTTCTCCAACCTGGTGGTTTATTTCCCGTCGATGGACAGCGGCAGTTTCCTGACCTCCACCTGCCTCGCCGTGATGGGCCGCGACAAGGCCTTCAGCCTGCTCGGCAGGATGAAAGGCACGTCGGCCGTCTGGCTGGACGGCCAGGGCAGGGAGACCGTGTTCCAGAACGGCGACAGCGGCGCGAAGTGGAAGAGGGCCGGCGGCCTGTTCTGAGCCCCGCGCGGGCATGAAAAAACCCGGGGCCTTCCCCGGGTTTTTTTGCGCCCTGCCGCGCTAGTTGATCTCCTCGAACTCGCCCTTCGCCTTGTTCTTGCGGCAGTTGTTCCAGTTGAAGTAGCGCCCGTTCATCGCTATGTAGACGCCGGGGGGGAGCACCTGCGCGAACGAGAGCGCCGACCCGAGGTTGAACATCCCGTCGGAGGAGCCGAACTTGTACGGCACCATCGCGCCGGTCAGCACCACGGTCTTGTCCTTCACGGCCGGGCCCAGCACGCGGGCGGTCTCCGGCATGGTGTCCGTGCCGTGGGTGATGACGATGCGCTTCTCCTTGGAGGAGACGCATTCCTTCAGTATCTTCCGCCGGTGCGCGGCGTTCATGAAGAGGCTGTCTATCATCATCAGCGTCTTGATCTTCACCGGCACGCGGTTGCGGCCCAGCGAGAGCATCTCGAGGAGATGCGTCTTGCGGAAGAAGAGCTCGCCGTTGAGCTCGTTGTATTCCTTGTCGAAGGTGCCGCCGGTGATCAGCAGTTTTATCATCATTGAAGTGTAAGGGCCGGGGCCTCGCGGCCCCGGCTCCCTCCGTCGCCTATTTCCGGCCGTCCTTCATGAAGGCCAGGTAGCCCTTGTAGGCCATGTAGATGTCCAGCTTGCCGGCCAGTTCCATGGGCGCGTGCATCGAGAACAGGCCGACGCCGCAGTCCACCACCTTCATGCCGTAGCGGGCCATGAACTGGGCGATGGTGCCGCCGCCGCCCTGGTCCACCTTGCCGAGCTCGCCGGTCTGCCAGACGACGCCGTTCCTGTCGAAGATGCGGCGTATGTGGGCGAGGAACTCGGCCGAGGCGTCGGACGAGCCGCTCTTGCCGCGGGCGCCGGTGTACTTGGTGACGCAGACGCCGTGGTTGAGCATCGCGGAGTTCTTCTTGTCGGAGACCGACGGGAACATCGGGTCGAACAGCGCGTTGACGTCGGCGGAGAGCATCCAGGAGTTCTGGAGGCCGCGCTTGAGCGCCAGTTCGCTGTAGCTGGCGGAAGTGAGGTTGAGCAGCTCGGAGGCCGCGTTCTCGAAGAGGTTCGAGGCCATGCCGGTGGCGCCGACGGAGCCTATCTCCTCCTTGTCGCAGAGCAGCACGCAGGCGGTGTACTCGGGGACGCCCTTGAGGTCCAGCAGGGCCTTCAGGCCGGCGTAGGCGCAGACGCGGTCGTCGTGGCCGTAGGCCAGCACCATCGAGCGGTCGAAGCCTACCTCGCGGGGCTTGCCGGCGGGCACGATCTCGAGCTCGGCGGAGAGGAAGTCCTCCTCCTTGACGCCGTACTTGGAGTTGAGGAGCTTGAGCACGTTGTACTTGAACTTCTCCTTGCGGTCCTTCTCGGAGGTCGGGACGGAGCCGGCCACCACGTCGAGGCCCTCGCCGGGGATGCCCTCGGAAAGGCTCTTCTTGTACTGGTCGGCCGCGAGGTGCGGCAGCAGGTCGGTGATGCAGAACACCGGGTCGGACGGGTCCTCGCCGATGCTGAGGCTGACCTTCTTGCCGTCGGGCTTCACGAAGACGCCGTGCAGCGCCAGCGGGATGGTGACCCACTGGTACTTCTTTATGCCGCCGTAGTAATGGGTGTCGAGCAGCGCGAGGCCGCCGTTCTCGTAAAGCGGGTTCTGCTTGAGGTCGATGCGGGGGGAATCTGTATGGCCGCCGACGATGTGCATGCCGGCCTCGAAGGGCTGCCGGCCTATGACCAGCGCCATCAGCGTCTTGCCCTCGCTGGAGCGGTACACCTTGTCGCCGGGGACCAGCTTGGTGCCGGAAACCTCGTAGTCGCGCATGTCGCGGAAACCGGCGGCTTCGAGCAGGAGGATGGCTTCGTCGTTGGCCTCGCGCTCGGTCTTGGCCTTGCCGATGTACTCCATGTAGGCCTTGTTGATCTCCTCGCAGTGCTTCAGGTCCGCGGGCGTGGCGCGTTCGTAGCCGTTCTTGGGGGCGTAGGTAAGGTCGTGGGACGCCGAAGTTCTGGGAGCGGTCTTCTTCTTCATGGGTTCCTCCTTGGGGTTGGAAAACTAAACATATATTAGCATAATCTATTTGCTATCATAGTGTTACGGCTACATGAATTCCGACGCATACGCAAAGCGCATACTGACCCTGATATTCTGCCTGAGCCTGTTCAACTACATAGACAGGCAGGTGCTGTACGCCGTTTTCCCGCTGATAAAAGCCGACCTGCATCTCTCAGACGCCCAGCTCGGCCTGCTGGCCTCCTCGTTCATGGTGGTCTACATGTGCTTCGCGCCTTTCGTCGGCTATTTCGGCGACCGCGTGAAGAGGCCCCTGATCATAGGCGCCAGCGCCATCTTCTGGAGCATCTCGACGCTGTTCAGCGGCCTGGCCCGCGGCTACGGCCAGCTGCTGCTGACCCGCTCGGCGGTCGGCGTGGGCGAGGCCGGCTACGGCACCGTTTCCCCGTCTTTCCTCGCCGAGTGGTTCCCCGCGGAAAGGCGCGCGCGGGTGCTGGCGATGTACGCGCTGGCCATACCGGCCGGCAGCGCCATAGGCTACCTGCTGGGCGGCACGCTGGGCCAGCATTTCGGGTGGCGCAACGCCTTCTACATAGTGGCCGTGCCGGGAATGCTGATGGGCACGGCGGCGCTGTTCCTTAAGGAAACTCCGGAGAAGCTCGAGCGCTCCGGGCATATCCCTTTTTCCGGCTACAAGGCGCTGTTCGCCAACCGCACCTACATGCTGGTCTGCCTCTCCCAGTCCATAGGCACCTTCGCCGTCGGCGGCCTCGCCGCGTGGATGCCGTCCTATTTCGTGCGCGAGTTCGGCGTCTCGGTGGCCAAGGCCGGCTTCCTGTTCGGGGCGGTGACGGTGGCCGCGGGTCTCGCCGGCAACTTCGCCGGCGGCTGGGCCGCGGACTGGCTGCATAAGCGCACCCGCCGCGCCTACTTCGTGGTGGGCTACCTCAGTTTCTTCCTCAGCATACCTTTCGGCGTAAGCGCCGTGCTGACCTCGGACCTCAACGTCTCGCTCGCGATGATCTTCTTCGCCGAGTTCTTCATCTTCGCCTATTCCGGTCCCTATCACGCGGCCATCGTCGAGACCGTGCCGGTCACCATGCGCTCGATGGCCTTCGCCGTGGACATCTTCATCATACACGCTCTCGGCGACGCGGTGTCTCCGTTCCTGCTCGGGGTGCTCTCCGACAGCGCGGGCCTGCCTTTCGCCATGTTCGCCGCCATGCTGTACCTGCTCCTGGGCGGCGTTACCTCCATACTGGCCGGCGAGGCCTACAAAAAGGACTTCCCTAATGCCCATACCTAAGTTCGACGTCGTACTCGAGACCCCGGAGCTGCTGGTCGTGAACAAGCCCTCCGGCCTGCTGACCATGCCGGCCCGCGGGGACCTGGCGAAGGAAAAGCACCTGGTAGGCCTGCTGCACCAGCGCTTCGGCAGGGTCTTCGTCACGCACAGGCTCGACCGCGACGCCAGCGGCCTCATCATCTTCGCGCGCACGCCGGAGGCGCACCGCTATTATTCCGGCCTCTTCGAGACCCGCGAGGTGGAGAAGCACTACCTGGTGGCGGCGGAGGGGAAACTGGCCGGGGACCACGGCGAGATAGACAAGCCGCTCAAGCAGCGCGGCTCCGGCCGCGTGTCGGTGGTGTTCGACGGCAAGGCCTCGCTTACCCGCTGGAAGGTGCTGGAACGCCACGCTGGAGCCACCGTGCTGGACGTTTCCATAGTTACCGGGCGCCGGCACCAGATAAGGGCGCACCTCTATTCCATAGGCCACCCGGTGATAGGCGACAGCCTTTACGGCGACGCGGCCAAGCAGGCCCGCTACCCGAGGCTGATGCTGCATTCCTGGAAACTGAAGTTCAAGGATATGGCCGGCAAGCCGCAGTCGTTCGAGGCGGACCCGCCCGCGGATTTCATAGGCGTGCTGGACGCGCTGTAATTTGCTATAAATACCGCGGCTACCCGCGTAAGGCACCCCGGCCGAGGGTGCCTTTTTTTATGAACCCTTTCGGGGGGGCGGGCATCTAATATGGAAGGGAGAACAGGAGGCTTTATGGCTTTCATGGACAGCGGAACTTCGGAAGAGGTGCGCAAGCGGCTGGCGGAACTGCCGCCCGGCGTGAAGATAGTGTTCTTCAAGGAAATGCTGGTCTGCGCGACCTGCGGCCCGGCGGAGGAGTTCTACCGGGAACTCGCGGCCCTGGGGCCCGGCCTTACGCTGGAGGTGTACAACCAGGTGACCGACGCGGCAAAGGCCGCGGCCTACGGCGTGACGCGGGTCCCCGCCGCCGTGGTAGAGGGCCCGAACGGGGCGCGCGCCCGTTTTTACGGCATACCGGCCGGCTACGAACTGGTCTCGCTGCTCGAGGCTCTCAAGAACTCGGCCGCGCCGTCGCAGGACCTGCGGCCCGAGACCCTCTCGGCGCTCGGAGCGCTGAAAGCGCCGGTGAACATAAAGGTCTTCGTAACGCCGTCCTGCCCGTACTGCCCGTCCGCGGTGGCGCTGTCGCAGAAGTTCGCGATGGCCTCGCCGCTGGTCACGGCGGAGATGATAGAGTCCGCCGAGTTCCCGGAGCTGGCTGACCGCTACGGCGTGGCCGGGGTGCCGCATATAGTCGTCAACGAGAAGGACTCGCTGGTGGGCGCCCAGTCGGAGGAGGCCCTGCTGAAGGCCGTGACCGGCGCGGCCGGGGGCTGAAAGGCCGGCGGGTATTTGCTAGAATTCCTTGACGGCAAGGAGAAGAACATGAAAAGAGAACAACCCACGGCCCTCCTGATGGTCATCGACGCGATGGGCCTTTCCACGCTCGAATACCTGCTTTCCCGCTACAAGGGCAAGGTCAGCCTGCCAAACCTGTGCCGCCTCGGCCTCGGCGAGCTGCTCTCGCCGGAGTCGAAGGCCCGCCTCGGCGGCAGGTTCGACGGCAAGTCCTACGCCGCCGCGGTCAGCCAGGTTTCAGCGACCGCCGACAGCCTCGTCGGGCACCGCGAGATGATGGGCGTCACCGACAAGCGCACCTACGACCTTTTCGAGAAGGGCTTCAGCCGCGAGTACATCGCGGAACTCGAGAAACGCATAGGCCGCAAGACCTTCTTCAACAAGATGGCCGGCGGCATGGAGGCCATAGAGCTCAACGCCGCCGAACACGAGCGCACGGGCAAGCCGATAGTCTACGCCAGCAAGTGCGACCCGCTGATACAGCTGGCGATGAACGAGGACGTGATCCCGGTGGCGGAACAGCACCGCATCGCCGACACGGCCTTCGCGCTGGGCATGGAGATGGGGATACCGATAACCCGCGCCATCGCGCGCTCCTACGTCAAGAACGCGGCGGGGGAGATCATACGCACCTCCAACCGCCACGACGCGGTGCTGCCGATAGAGCAGGACACCCTCGTCGACATACTGCGCGACGCCTCGGTGTGGACCGTGGCCGTAGGCAAGACCAGCGACCTGGTGAACACCGCCTACCACGCGAAGATAAAGCTGAACAGGGAGATCTATATAGACCCGGCGCTCGGCCTGCGCTTCGTGCACCCGAAGAAGAAGGACACCAACCCCTTCTCCATCCAGGGCACGATCAACGCCCTCGAGGCCGCGCACGCGGTGTACCGCCCGAAGGGCACCTTCATCTTCACCAACCTCGTCGACACCGACAGCGTCTACGGCCATACCCGCGACATAGAGGGCGGCCTGAGGTCGCTGGAGGAGATAGACCGCTGCATGCCGCTCCTGGAGAAGAACCTGGCCGACGGCGACCTGCTGTGCGTCACCGCCGACCACGGCATGCTGCACCGCGAGGACTACGGCTACCACAACAACGAGCCGCTGCCCTGCCTGGCGATGCGCAAGGGCCGCGGCGCGGACCTCGGCGGGCTCAAGACCGGCCGGATGCCCGGCCTGCTCGACATAGGCAACCTGGTGGCGCAGTACTTCGGCGTGCAGCCGGCCTACGCTAAGATAGCAAAGAAATAGCCGCCGACGGGCAAAAAGAAAAGGCCGGGTCTCCCCGGCCTTTTTCTTTGCCCGCCCGGCTTACTTGTAGTCGGGGTCCACGTACGAGCGGTACACCGACGGGGTGAGGGCCGACCAGGTGTACTTGTTGGCCGGGTTCCACAGCACCCAGCTGTGCAGCAGGTTCTTGCGGGTGGCCATCAGCTGCGCGCGCACCTCGTTGGGCCCGTAATGCACGCCGAACAGCGAGAAGTCCTGCAGGTAGGGGCGCAGCTTCGCGTAGTCGTCGCCGAGCTTGCCCATGGCGTCCCGGAGGCCGCGGTTTATCACCTTGTAGGGCTCCTTGTTGGGGTTCTTCAGGTTGTACTCGCCGGGGTAGTAGTGCGACGGGTACATCATCGGGTAGACGTAGTCGGCGCCGGAGGCCAGCGTCTTTATGTCCTGGCCTATGCCCATGTCGTCCTTCACGGTGGTGGTCAGGCCGAACACGTCGGCGGAGATCTTCACGTTGTAGGGCGCGAGGCGCTTGCGCTGGTAGTCCAGGAAATCCTTGAGGTTCACTATCGCGGTGCGCGGGTTGTGCGGCCTGGAGTAGCGGCACAGCTTGGTGTTGCCCTCGGAGGGGTAGCGGATGTAGTCGAACTGTATCTCGTCGAAGCCGAGCTTGGCGCAGCGTTCGGCGATGTCGCCGATATATTCCCAGACCTCGCGGCTGTACTGGTCCACCCAGGTGGAGCCGTTGTGGCTGCGCCAGACGCCGCCGTCGGGCGTGCGCACCGCCATGTCCCTGCGGGACTTGGGAAGGACCTTGTCCTTGAAGACAACGATGCGGGCCACGGTGTAGAGCTTGGCGCCCTTGAAGTCCTTTATCATCTCCTCGGGCTGCGGGATGGCCGCGGTGTAGGAGTGCCATTTCTCGGCCTTCTCCACGCCGGGGATGTAGACCATGCCGTCGGTCTCCTTGACGGCCACGACGACGGTGTTCACCACCGAGCCGGAGATCTTGTGTATAAGCTCGCGGCGGGTCTTGGCGGAGCCGGCGCCCCAGCTGGTCAGGTGTATGCCGCGCACCACCGGGGCCGCGTCGGTAAGGCGCTGTATGGCGGCGGTGGAGAACTGCACGGTGGCCGTCGCGGTGCTGGCCTGTTCGCCGGCCGAAACGGGGGTTGTGTTAGCGAGGAGTAAAAAAAGCACTGTATGGAGCATATGCATATATTTTACAATTTATACCTTGGCACGGACACGGGGTGATATGAATAAAATAAAAACGCTGGTACTGGGAGCAACTCTTATGGCACAGCCCGCTTTCGCCGCGGACGCGATGCGCGTACATTACAGCCGTCTCGACGGGGACTATTCCGGCTGGAAGCTGTGGGTCTGGAACGAGACCGACCGGGCGCCGGGCTTCGACCTGCGGCCTTCGGGCGCGGACGCCTTCGGCGCCGTGTTCACGCTGGACCTGCGGGCCTCGGGCCTCTCCGGCAAGAAAGCCGGCCTGCTGCCCCGCAAGGGCGACTGGGCGGCCAAGGACGCCCCCGACCGCTTCGCCATGGTGGCGCCCGGCGACATCTACCTGCTCGAGGGCGACGGCGCCGTCTATTCCGCGCCTCCGAAGGTCTCCACCGAGATCACCGGGGCCTGGCTGGACAGCCCGGCGGACCTGCGCGTGACCTTCAGCCGCCCGCTGGACCGGGCCTTCCTTGAGAAGCAGGGCTTCTACCTGACCAGGGGCGAATCGGCCTTCCAGCCCGTGCGCGTGCTCCCGTCCTCCGGCGACTATTCCCGCGCCGCCGTGATGACGTTCGACAGCCTGGGCACGCCCGACTATGCCGCGCTGAACGCCGGCAAGTACGAACTGCATTCCCGCGACTTCAGGCCGCGCCGGGTCATGCTGGGCGACGCCGTCTACGGCCGCGCCTTCGCGAGCCAGCTGCCCATGGGCCTCGTGACCGAGAACGGCTCCCCGGTGCTGCGCGTGTTCGCCCCGACGGCCACCCGCGTGGAAGCGCTGGTCTACGACGGGCTTTCGTCCAAGCCGGAGACGTACAAGCTGGAGCGCGCCGACCACGGCGTCTGGCAGCGCTCCTTCGGCTTCCCGATGGAGGGGAAGTACTACCGCCTCAGGACCGAGCAGGACGGCTCGGTATACGAGGGACTGGACCCCTACGCCCGCTGCGTCACCGCCGACGACGGCAAGGCGCTGGTGCTGGCCGACAAGACGCCCGTGGCCGACGGGCCGAAGTTCGGCGCCGACGAGACCGTGCTCTACGAGGTGCACCTGCGCGACCTGACCTCCGACCCCTTCTCCGGCGTGAAGAACAAGGGCAAGTACCTCGGCGCGGCGGAGGCCGGCACACGCCATCCTGAATTCCCGGAGATAACCACCGGCCTCGACCACATAGCCGAGCTCGGAGTGAACGCGGTGCACGTACTGCCGTTCCAGGACTTCGAGAACGGCGACAGCACCACGTCCTACAACTGGGGCTATATGCCGGTCAACTTCAATTCGCCGGAAGGCTCCTACGCCACCCGTACCGACGACGCGAGCCGCGTGCGCGAGGCCAAGGCCATGGTGGACGCCTTCCACCGCAAGGGGCTCAAGGTCATCATGGACGTGGTGTACAACCACACCGCCGAGACCCGCTCGCGCGTGTACAACTTCAACGCCCTGGCGATGGACTATTACTACCGCGTGAAGCCCGACGGCACCTACTACAACGGCTCCGGCTGCGGCAACGAGTTCCGCACCGAGGCCCCGATGGCCCGCAAGTTCCTCATCGACAGCCTGGTCTACTGGGTGAAGGAATACAAGGTGGACGGTTTCCGTTTCGACCTGATGGGCCTTATCGACCTCGACGCGGCCTCCGAGATCGTGCGCGAACTGCGCAAGGTGAAGCCGGACATACTGATCTACGGCGAGCCCTGGACCGCCGGCGAAAGCCCGGCGCGCGGCGTTAAGAAAGGCACACAGCGCGGCAGGGGCTTCTCGGTGTTCAACGACAACTTCCGCGACGCCATAAAAGGCAGCGTGTTCTCCCTGAAGGACCTCGGCTACGTCGAGGCCGCGAAGAACCGCGACGCCGTGATGAAGGGGATACGCGGCTCGGTGGACGACTTCACCGACGGGCCGCTGGAGACCATCAACTACGTCTCCTGCCACGACAACCACACGCTGTGGGACAGGCTGGACCTGTCCGTGAAGGACGCCACGTTCGCCGAGAAGGTCGCCATGGACAAGCTCGCGAACGCGCTGGTGCTCACCTCGCAGGGCATACCGTTCATACACGCCGGCGAGGAGTTCCTGCGCACGAAGAAGGGCGAGGAGAACTCCTACAACCTGCCCGACGAGATAAACAAGCTCGACTGGACGCGCAAGAAGGAGAACATCGGGGTCTTCGACTACTACCGCGGCCTGATAGCCATGCGCAAGGCGCACCCCGCCTTCAGGATGAGGACGGCCGCCGAGGCCCGCGAGAACCTGAAGTTCTTCGAGGAGCTGGGGCTGAAAGTGGAGCCGCCGGCCATAGCCTACATGCTGTACGGGGCCAGGGCGGGGGACTCGTGGGGCCGCATCGCCGTGCTGGTGAACCCGCTCAAGACGCCGCTGAAGTTCCAGCTGCCGCAGGGCAAGTGGCTGCCGGCCTTCGGTCCGGACGGCGCCGCTCCGGAGAACGGGACGCCGGTGACCGGGTCGTTCGAGGCGGAGCCGCTGTCCCTGAACGTGCTGCGCCAGTAAAGAGCGCCTGGCGGGAGAAGGCGGGGCTCCGGCCCCGCCTTTTTTTTGTGTAGAATGAAGTGAACTTTTCCGGGTCCCGGGCGCACTAATCAGAAGGACCCGGCGGAACTATGACCGAAACCAGCGACGAGGAACTTATAAGGGCGGCGGCGGCCGGCGACGGCGCCGCGCTCGGCGTCCTTATAGAGCGCTACAAGGACAGCGTTCTCAGCTTCATGGCCTGGCACTTCTCGCTGCCGCCCGAGGAGGCCCGCGACATGGCGCAGGAGGCCTTCGTGGCCGTCTGGAAGAGCGCCGCCTCGTTCCGCGGCGAGTCTTCGTTCCGCACCTGGCTTTTCTCGGTCGCCCGCAACGTCGGGCTGGGCTATTTCCGGCATTACGTCGCCAAGAAGTCCGAAAGCGCCGGGCTGCTGTTCGGCGACGAGGAGTTCGAGAACATCCCGGACGGCGCCCGGGGACTGCTGGAGGACCTGGAAACGGCGGAGCGCGCCGCGCTGGTGCGCGCCGCCGTGGACGCGCTGCCCGACAAGCTGAAGGCCGCGCTGCTGCTGCGCGAATGGGAGGGGCTTTCCTACGAGGAGGCCGCCGCCGTGCTGGGCGTGCCGGTGGGCACGGTGCGCTCCCGGCTGCACAACGCGCACGCGCGCCTGCTGAAGGCGCTTACGGAGAGATCATGAGCTGCGATAACGATAACAGAAGGTTGACGATGTCGCTCGCGCTCGGCGAACTGTCCGGCGACGAGGCCGCCGGCGCCGCGCGCCACACCGGGACCTGCCCGGACTGCGCCGCGCTGCTGAAGGCCGTGGGCGCCCAGCGCGCCGCGCTGGCCGCCGCCCCGCTGACGCCGGCCGGCGCCGGCTTCGCCTCAGCCGT
>CALMZU010000210.1 GCA_937870775.1 uncultured Elusimicrobia bacterium | reverse complement strand
GCCCCGCCGCCCCCCGACTGGGACGGCTCCTACACGGCCACGTCCAAATAACCGCTGACCGCCGGCATTGCCGGCGGTCTTTTTTTGCCACTGGCGGGGCGGGTAAATGGTAAAATTGGGGGATGAGAGAATTCGACGCGGTCATTAAGGCGGCGCTGAAGGAAGACATAGGCTCGGGCGACGTTACCACCCGGTTCTTCGTGCCGCTGGGCTCGCGGTTCTACGGAGAGATGCGCGCCAAGGACACCGGCGTGCTGTGCGGCCTGCACGTGGCGGCCCGCGTCTTCGAACTGGCGGCCAAAGGCTCCAAAGTAAAACTCGTCAAGAAGGACGGCGACCGCATAAAGAAGGGCGACGTCCTGATGAAGATAGAAGGCCCGGCCTCCATACTCACCGCCGAGCGCACCGCCCTCAATTTCCTGCAGCATATGAGCGGCGTGGCCACCAGGGCCGCGCTTTTCGCCTCCGTCATAAAGCATCCCCGCACAAAAATTTACGATACGCGCAAAACCCTGCCCGGCCTGCGTATGGTGGAAAAGTACGCCGTGCGCTGCGGCGGCGCGCGCAACCACCGCCTGGGCCTGCACGACATGGCGATGATAAAGGACAATCACGTGGCCTTCGCCGGCGGCAGCCCCGCCGTGCTGGCGGAGCGCATAGCGGCCATGCGCCGCGCCAGGCCCGGCCTCAAGATAGAGATAGAGGCGCAGGACCTGGCGCAGGTAAAGGCCTTCCTGCCGCTGGGCGCCGACGTGCTGATGCTCGACAACATGGATCTCGCGGCTATGAAGAAAGCCATAGCCGTCATACGTTCTTATAAAGGCAAGCTGCCGGAGGTGGAGATCTCCGGCGGCGTGGACCTTAAAATGGCCGCGCGCTATTCGCGGCTGGGCGCCGACCGCATTTCGGTCGGTTCCATAACCAGCGGTGCCAAACCGCTGGACATCTCTTTTGAAGCGAGGATAAAATGAACACCTGCGCCCCTTTGAAGATCGACACCCTGCCGGGCATAACCAAGATAGTCTGCCTCGACGAGGCGGATTCCACGCAGGCCGTGGCCCGCGAGTTCGCGGTGGAAGGCAGCATGGAGAAGACCCTGGTTATTGCCGACGTGCAGACCGCCGGGCGCGGCCGCCTGGGCCGCGAGTGGGAGTCTGGCTGCGGCGGGCTGTACATGACGCTCATACTCAAGCCTGAGACCGGCCTGAAGTACCTGCCCGAGCTCAGCGTGCTGGCCGGCGAGGCCGTGGCCGCCGCCGTCGCCGGGCTTTACGGCATAAAGACCCGCATAAAGAAGCCCAACGACGTGTACGCCTGGCACCCGCGCCGCCGCAAATGGCTGAAGATAGCCGGCATACTTACCGAATCCTCGTCGATAAACCGCGCCCCGAGCTGGCTGCTCCTGGGCATAGGCGTGAACCTGAACAATACCGTGAAGCTGGAGACCGGGGTCAGCGTTAAAGCCATAAAGGGCGCCGCGGTTTCCCGCGAGGAATTCCTGGAACATTTCTTCGGCGCCTTCTGGAACAATTATGCCGCCTGGGAGTACGCCAGCCAGGCCAAGAGCAGCTGATGGACGCCGCGCGGGTCAAGGCCATAGCCCTGGCCGCAGGGGCCTCCGCCGCCGGCATAGCCCCGGCCGGCGACCTGGAAGAGTTCCGCCGTTATACCGAGGCCGTCACCATCATCCCCGACGGGCTCGGCTACCTGAAGAGGGACCCGCTTAAAAGGAAGAGCGTAAAGAAATGGGACCCGGCCGCGAGGTCGGTGCTGATGTGCGCTTTCCGCTACTGGACGCCTGACATGGATTACGGCGCGCGCCTGGCCGCCGCCGGCAGCCCGGCCTTCTTCCTTGGTTCCACCGGCCGCCGCGCCGGCCAGAGCGAACTGCTCGCCGCGCCCGGCGCCAAGATCTCGCGCTACGCGCTTTGCCGCGACTACCACCTGACCGTGAAGGAAAAACTCGCCGCGATGCTGGCGGCCATAAAAGCCGAGGAGCCGTCGGCGGAGGGGAAGACCTTCTGCGATACTTCCGCGGTGATGGAGAAGGAACTGGCGCGGCTGGCCGGCATAGGCTTCCGCGGCAAGAACACGCTGATACTTTCCAGGGAGCTCGGCAGTTATATCTTCCTCGGCGGCATTTCGCTCAACCTGGCGCTGGCGCCGGACGCGCCGACGGAGGATTCCTGCGGCCGCTGCGAGCAGTGCGTGAAGGCCTGCCCGACCAAGGCGCTGAAGGACGGCCGCCTGAACGCCGGGCGCTGCATCTCCTACTGGACCACGCAGTCGAAATGGAAGATCCCCGAGGAGGCCGCGCGCCGCTCCGGCGGTTTCGCCTACGGCTGCGACCTCTGCCAGGAAGCCTGCCCAAATAACAAAGCCCCGGGCCGCGCGGCCCCGGGCTTCGAACCCATAAAATAGAAAAGGGAAGCCGGAGCTTCCCTTTCCGTCCGGAGTGCGGAGGTTATTTCTTCGCCAGGCCGTTCTTCACGGCTTCCATCAGGTCGTCGGTGTTGAACGGCTTGGTGAGGAAGGCCGCCACCTGCGAGAAGCGCTGGAACATGGTCCTCGAGGGTTCGAGGGCGGAAAGCACGATGATGGGCATCTTGCCCAGGTCGGCGTCCTCGGAGATCTGCGAGGCCAGCGAATAGCCGTCTATGCCGGGCAGCATCACGTCCAGCACCAGCAGCTCG
>CALMZU010000209.1 GCA_937870775.1 uncultured Elusimicrobia bacterium | reverse complement strand
AGGTTGCCGGTGGGCTCGTCGGCGAAGATGATCTTGGGGTCGTTGACGAGCGAGCGGGCTATGGCCACGCGCTGCTGCTGGCCGCCGGACAGCTGGTTGGGGCGGTGGTCCATGCGGTCGGTCAGGCCCACCTGGCCCAAATGCCTCACGGCCTCGTGCGGGCGCGCCTTCTCGCCGAGGTATATCTGCGGCAGGGCCACGTTCTCGGCGGCGGTCATGCGCGGCAGCAGGTTGAACTGCTGGAACACGAAGCCGATGATGCGGGCCCGCAGGTAGGCGAGCTCGGTGTCGTCGAGGTCCGAGATCTCGCGGCCGAACAGCTTGAACGAACCGCCGCTCGGCTTGTCGAGCAGGCCGAGTATGTGCATCAGCGTGGACTTGCCGGAGCCCGACGGGCCCATGATGGCCACGAACTCGCCCTGCTTCACCGTCAGGTCTATGCCCTTCAGTATGTGGAGCGGCTCGCCGCCCACGTCGTATATCTTCTTGATGCCTTTAAGCTCTATCATGAGGCCTCCTTCTCGGCGCGGCGTTCATCACATGCCGGGGGGCGGGCCGCCGGCGTCGCCGCCGGAGGAGGACGAGCGCCTGCCCGAGTTCTTGCCGCCGGACGAGGAGCCGCTCTTGCGGTTGAACTTGGGCATGAAGGGGTTGGTGCCGGTGCTCTCGGCCTTCTGCGGCTTGTAGGCGGTGTTGGTGCAGTACACGGTCTCGCCGTCCTCTATGCCGGAGGTTATCTCCACGGCGTCGCCGTCTATAGCGCCGGTGACCACGTTGGTGTACACGGGTTTGCCGTCCTTGAGGGCGGTTATCACGGCGGTCTTGCCGTCCGGGCCGATCACCACGGCGGTGGAGGGCACCTGCAGCACGGTGCGGCCGGCCGAGATGCGTATCTTGAGGTTGGCCGTCATCTGCGACTTGAAGAAGGACGGCACGCCGTCGGCGCGCACCTTCACCTTGTAGGTGATGACGTTGTTGGTAGTGGTGCCCTCGTCGAGGATCTGGAAGACCCTGCCGGTCACGGGCTTGTCGGGGTAGGCGTCCAGGGTTATCGTGGCCGCCTGGCCCACCTTGACGCGGCCGATATCGGACTCGTCGACGGTGGCCTCGATGATCAGCTTGTCGGAGATCGCGAACAGCACCGACGAGGCGGTGACGGTCTGGCCCTCGACCACGTCCTTGAGTATTATCGTGCCGTCGAGCGGTGAGACCACCTTTATGGCCTTGTAGGCGTCCTGCCAGTACTTGTACTGCTCGTCGCTCATCGAGCGGGCGGCGTCCAGTATGGCGACGCGGTCCGAGGAACTCATCAGCGCCAGCGTGTCGCCGGCCTTCACCTTAACGCCCTCCTCGACGAGTATCTTCTCGACGCGGCCGGAGGCCGACGGGGAGATCTCCACGCGGTTCAGCGGGGCCACGTAGCCGGTGACCTCGACGTACTCGGAGAGGTCGCGGGTGGCGGCGGCGGCCTCGGTGTACTTGGCCGCGGCCTTGGAATTCCTGGAGCGCAGCGCCAGGAAGGACCCGGCGGCCACGGCGATAACTGCGATAACGATCAGCGTCTTTTTCATAGTCATAATCTCCGTTGAGGTCAGTCTTCGAGGCCCTTGCCGAGAAGGTTCTCTATCGCGGTCTTCCTGGTATTGGCGTTCTTGACGTACTGCAGCTGGTTCTGCTGCGCGTCGACCATCGTCTGTTCGACGGTCTCGAGGTCTATGAAGCTTATAGCGCCGGCCATGTAGTTGATCTGGCTTTCCTTGTAGCGCTCCTCGTCGGCCTTCACCAGCGTCTCGCCGGAGGCCACGGTGTCGCGGGCGTTGAGGAATTCGTCGTAGGCGTTGAGCACCTGGCTCTCCAGGGAGAGCTTCAGGCTGCGCAGGTTCTCCTCGGCCGCCTTCAGCGCGGCCTTCATGGCCTTGGTGTTGTTTGCGTTGTAGGTGATGCCGCTGGAGAACAGCGGTATGCTCAGCGACAGGCCCATGGACCAGCTGTTATTGGAAGGCAGCTCGCTCCTGCCGCTCCAGCCCACCGACTGATTGGCGTCCAGCGTGGGGTAGGAGGCGTATTTGGCGCTCAGCAGGCTCTCCTGGGAAGAGGCCAGGCTTTTCTGCTGCGCCACTATCTGCGGCACCTTCTCCAGCGCCGATTTAAGGCCGGCGGTGTCCAGCGCGTATTCGGGGGTGGCCAGGTCTCCCTTCGCGGTCACGGCCTTGTAGCCGGAGACGCCCATGGCGGTAAGCAGTTCGCGGCGGGCCACGTCCAGGGCGCGGGCGGACTTCTGCGCGGAGGCCCTGGCGGAGGCGGCCAGCGCCTCGGCGTACATCTTGTTGCCGCGCGATTCCATGCCGCTCTCGTACTTGAGGTTTATGAGCCGGGCGTTCTCCTCGCGCAGCTTCAGCACCTTGGCGTCCACCTTCACCTGCTCCTGGGCCACCTGCAGGCTGAGGAAGGCGTTGTAGAGGGTCTGGCGCAGCGAGGCGGAGGCGTCGCGGTAGTCGGCCTCGGCCTTCTCGTAGTTTATGCGGGCCTTCCTTATAGAGGAGGCGGCCTGCAGGTCCAGGAGCGGCTCGGAGGCCGAGACGGACAGGCCCCAGCGGTTGGAGGCGGAAACGCCGTCCCCGCCGCTGCGGGTGAACGAGTGGGAGGCGCTCACCTTGGGCAGGTACGAGTTGTAGCCCGCCTTATAGGCGTAATTGTACTGTTCCACGGCGAGCCGCTTCGCCCGGAGGTCCGGGTTGTTGGCCACGGCCTCCCTGACGCAGTCGCCCCACGTAAGTTCAGTGTTCGCGGCCTCCTGGGCCGCTGACGGCGCCGCCAGCTGCAGCGCCGCTACCAGCATGATGAAGTGTGTGATTTTCCTCATATCCTTGTAACGGGCCCCCTGCCCGTTTTATTGCATGGATTTTACCGACCGGTAAATAAATTATACCGCCCGGCCGCCCCCGGGGTCAACAAAAAGCCCTCCCGGCGTCGCCGGGAGGGCCTTCCGGGGCCGGCCGACGGCTACTTCAGGGCTTCCTGCCCGGCGAAGCTGCGGTCCAGCCTGAAACCGGCCAGTATCTCCCTGTCCTCGGCGGAGGGGGAACCGGCCATATGGGCCGCCACCGCCTCGCCAAGGCCCGGCCCCAGCATGAAGCCCTGGCCGCACATGCCGACGCTCAGCACGTAGCCCTTCAGCGAGTCAGGGAAGTCCACTATGGGGAAGCCGTCCGGCGTCATCGGGTAGAGGCCGCGCCAGGTGCGCCGCACCTTCAGGTTGGAGAGGGCGGGCACCAGCGAGACCATCCGCCTGGAGGCCTCGGGCAGGAACTCCGAGGTGGAACGCCTGTCGTCGCTCCAGACCTGCGGGCTGGGGGTAATGCAGAACACCACCTGGCCCTCCCAGTTCTGGTAGAAATAATAGTTGCCGCTCTTGTCGCCGCGGCGTATGTCCACCACCATCGGCTCGAAGAAGCGCTTCACCGGCTCGGTTATGCCGGCCTCGTGGCAGTCCGGCTTCACCGGCACCTTCACGCCGGCCAGCTCGGAGACGGCCGCGGCCTGCGCGCCGGCGGCGTTCACCACCCAGCGGGCGCCGTAGCGGCCGGCGGCGGTCTCTACGCCGCGCACCTCGCCGCGCTCGGAAATTATCCGGCGCACCGGCTCGCAAAAGCGGAACTCCGCCCCCAGGGAGACGGCCCGGCGGTAGAAGGCCCAGTTGGACAGCAGCGGCGAGGCCGAGCCGTCGCCGGGCGACCAGGTGCCGCCGCGCAGGTCCACCGGCGTCATGCCGGGCATCAGCGACAGCATCTTCTCCGGCCCGACCCAGTCTATGTCCAGGCCGAAGCCGCGCTGCACCTTCAGCAGCGTCTTAAGCGCGGTCTCGTCGTGCTCGGTGTATACCGGGAAGGCGTAGCCGCCCTTTATCCAGCCCAGGTCGTCGCCGTGCCGCTCCTTCCAGGTGGAGAAGATGGCCAGGCTGCGCAGGCAGGCCTTTATCTTGGAACCGTCGGAATGGGTGGCCCGGATGCCGCCTATGGCGCACTTGTTCTGTCCCTGTCCCGACGAGGGCGCCGCTTCCAGCACCAGCACCTTCATTTTCCTTTCGGCCAGGGCCATGGCCAGCGGCGTGCCTATGCTGCCTGCGCCTATGATTATCGCGTCGTAGTTGTTCTGTTCCATATGTCCCCCGGTCTAGAAACCGCTCCAGCTGGCCTTCTCGTCGGCCTCGCTGCGGCGCTTCACGTTGGAGAAGGAGCCCAGCGGCGCCTCCGCGAACAGCGGGCGGCGCGTGAAAGGCGTCACTTCCTGCGGTTTCACGCCCTCGCTGCGGAAAACGGTCATCAGCAGCGTGGAGCAGGTCTTGGAGCCGCAGGCGCCCATGCCGGCGCGGGTCACGGCCTTGAGCTGGTTCAAGTCCCGGACGCCGGCGCGTATGGCCCGGCGCACCTCGCCCAGCGTGACGCGCTCGCAGCGGCAGATCACGGTCTCGTCGTCGGCGCGCGCCATGTCGGCCGCGGCCGCGGCGCCCTCCTCGGCGGGGTACAGCCGCACCGAGACGGCCAGGTCCGCGTTAGCAGGGGTGGTCTTCACTATCACCACCAGGGTGTTCTCGGCCTTGAAATCCTTCACGTCCAGCACCTCGGCCTCGCCGAGGTCGGCGCCCTCCCAGCCGGCCAGGCGCACCCGGTCGCCCTTCTTGACCAAACCGCGGCCGATCTCGAAGGGCAGCGCCACCGACGGGTTCTGCGGGTCCTTGCGGCGGTCCACCACGCTTATCGCGAGGCCGGGGCAGATCAGCAGGCACTTGTAGCAGCCTATGCATTCGCCGGAGAACTCCGGCGTGTTCATGATGCTCTCGCCGGAAAGCCTTATGGAGCGCTTGGGGCAGACGGTGACGCAGGGGTTGCACGGTATCTCCTGCCTGCAGTGCAGCACGGGGTACACCGGCTTGTCCTTGGGCGCCGCGGCCGGGGCCTTGGTGGCGCCCGGGCGGGACTTCAGCGTCTCCAGCCTGTCGAACCAGAACTGCGGCACCGGCGCGGCCATGACGCCCAGCGACTTCAGCACCTTGTGGGCCGTTATGCGGCCGCTGAACATGGCAGCCGAGGCCTCGGCTATCTCCTCGGCGTCGCCGCAGAGGAAGGACTCCAGCCCGGCCTCGACGGCCTGGGCGTGCAGCTCGTTGATGGAATTGAGGCCCACCGCGATAAGCAGCGTGTCCGCCTTGAACACCTTCTCGGTGCCGGGCACCGGCCTGAACTTTTCGTCGACCCCGGCTATGGTAACGCTCTCGAGCGCCTCGCGCCCGTCGGCGCGCAGCACGGTGTGGCGGGTATATACCGGCACGCCGAGGCGCTTTATCTTGTCGGCGTGCACCTTGTAGCCGCCGCATTCCGGCAGCGCCTCTATGAGGCCGGCCACCTTTATGCCGGCCTGCATCGCGTGGTAGGCCGCTATCAGGCCCACGTTGCCGCCGCCCACGATGAACAGCCGCTCCGCCGGGCGCACCAGGTCGCGGTTCACCAGCGTCTGGAAAGCGCCGGCGCCGTACACGCCGGGCAGAGTGTTGCCGGGGAAGGCCAGTGATTTCTCGCGCGCGCCGGTGGCGTTTATAAGCGCCTTCGGGCGCACCAGGCAATACTCCTCGCCGCGCAGCACGCCCACCTTGCGGTCGGAAAAGACCGCCAGGCAGGTGGCGCCGGCCCAGGCCGTCACCGACGGGTATTCCTTCAGCTGGTCCTCCAGCTTCCTCGCTATGTCCACGCCGCGAGTGCCCGCGTAACAGTCCTCGACGGAGCCGAAAAATTTATGCGTCTGCAGCACCAGCTTGCCGCCGAAAGAGGCCTTGTCGTCTATGATCAGCGTCTTCACGCCCAGCTTGCCCAGCTCGGCCGCGGCCGCGAGGCCGGAGGGACCGCCGCCTATGATCAGCACGTCCGGTTCCAGTTCCTCCACGCGGCCGGGCTCCTGGACGCCGGAGCGCTCCGGCAGCCTGGCCGCGCCGTCGAGGGTCTGCACCCGCATGCCCTCGCGCACCGCCGTCACGCAGGATTTCACGCTTATCCCGTCGGCCACCACCGAGCACTGCGCGCACTGGCCGTTGGCGCAGAATATGCCCTGCGGCGCGCCGTCCTTGTGGTGGCGGCTGAATACCTTCACGCCGTTGGCGTAAAGCGCGCTGGAGATCATCTCTCCCTCCAGCGCTTCGCATTCCCTGCCGTCGAAAGTGAATTTTACGCGGGCGCGCGGCTCCGCGGCAAGAACCGGATGTTCCGTTATTCTGTTCATGTTGTCCTTTTTAGCGGCGCGGGACGGGAGCCCCCCTAAACCCGGCCATGGCCTATTATAATACAATAAAGACCATTTGGTATAATCTGGGGGATGGAGGGTAACATGAAAAAAATTATCATAGCGCTGGCCGCCGCTTTCCTGTCGGCCGATCTCTACGCCGCCGAGAAACTGGATTTCTCCTTCGATTCCTTCGCCGGCGCGCTGAACGCCGCGCCCGCCGCGGCGCAGCCTGAAATGCCCGCGGTCTCCGCCCCGGCGAAGGCCAAGGCTGGCCGCTACGTGCAGGTTTCCGCCTACGTGAACCTCAACGGCAACGGCTGGATGCCCGGCAACGACGGCGGCTACACCACGGTGTACCTGACCGGCTGGGCCACCTTCCGCGACGCCACCGGCCAGGTGACCAGCAACAACACCTACCTCAACATCCCGGTCTCGCTGTGGGTGAAGCCCAACCAGTACGTCACGCAGATGGTCATGCCCAACACCTCCGTCCAGTTCAGCTACAAGGGCAAGCCCGCCGGCTCCGCCTTCATGAACGGCAGCGTGAACGTCAGCGGCTGGCCGTCCTCCAGTTACTTCTCGCTGAGCGGCTCCGGCTACCTCAGCGGCTCCGTCTACGTGGCGGACATGGAATAAAAGCTCCGCGCGAGCTGACGGGCACGGGCAGCGGGAGCTGCCCGGTTCGTTTTAGGACCACATGAAAATACTGGAAGGAAAAACTCTCTCGGCCGAAATACTCGGCGCGCTGCCGGCGCGCATAGACGCCGTGAAGGCCCGCCTCGGCAGGCCGCCGTCGCTGGCCATCATCAACTATTTCGAGAACTCCCCGTCGGCGGTGTACGTTAAGCGCAAGATAGCCGCCTGCGAGAAACTGGGCATAAAGGTGAAGCTGTTCGCGCCCGACGCCGCGGAGGGCTACGAGGCCTTCAAGCGGCTGCTGGCCCAGCTGGGCGCCGACCCGGACTACGACGCCATCATGGTGGAGCGCCCGCTCCCCGACGGCTTCGAGAAGCTCGAGACCTGGGACGCCATACCGGCGGCCAAGGACGTGGACGGCCTCTCCTCGCTCAACATGGGGCGGCTCTTCATCGCGAAGAAGTTCTCCGAGGTGGAGAACGGCGGGTACTTCGTGCCCTGCACGGCGCTGGCGGTTATACGCCTGATGCGCGCGCACGGCATAGAGGCCGCCGGCAGGAACGTGGCCGTCGCCGGGCGCTCCGCCGTGGTCGGGCGCCCGCTCGCGCATATGCTGACCACGCTGGACGCCACCGTCACCCTCTGCCACACCCGCACGAAGGACATCGCCTCCGTGTTCAAGGCCTCCGACCTGGTGATCACGGCGGTGGGAAAGGCGAAGTGGCTGAAGAAAGAGCACCTGCCGGCGGGCATGACGGTGATAGACGTCGGCACCAATTTCGACGAGAACGGCCGCATGTGCGGCGACGCGGACTTCGAGGACCTGAAGGCCTCGGCGGAGGCGGTGTCGCCCGTGCCGGGCGGGGTGGGCCCGGTGACGCTGGCCTGCCTGATAGAGGCCACGGTGCGCGCCGCCGAGCTTGCGCCCAAACCCGAAAAAGGCGGGATAATACTGACATGAAGAAACTGAATCATCTTGCACTGCCGTCGCTGCTGCTGGCCGCGCTGTGCCTGCCCGCCTTCGCGCAGGACGAGGGCGCCGCGGAGGCCACCGCCACCGGGACCCTGTCCTCCGACGCCGACGCTTCCGCCGGCGAGGGCATAGAGCCCTCCGCCGAAGGCGCGGAAAAAGCGGCGGCGGAAAAGAAAACGCCCAAGAAGGCGAAGAAGGGTTCCGCGAAGAAACAGAACGCCGGCCCGCCGCCGCTGCCGGAACCCGGCGAGGTGGACAAGGCCGACATGGCCGCGGCGAAGAAGGAAGAGGCGGCCGCCAAAAAGGCGGCCGCGAAGAAAGCGGCCGCGAAGAAGAAGGCCAAGAAGAAGGCCGAGGTCTCGGAGTACAAGTTCTCCGCCGTCGAGAACGTGCCCACCTACAAGTTCGACAGGAAGGCCAACCCCATAGTGAAGCAGGGCAAGAAGAAAGCCGCGAAGAAGGGCGCCGCCGGGAAAGCCGCGCCGGCCGCCAAGCTGCAGCCGGCCAAGCATTTAGGCGAAGAGAACGCTCAGCCCGAGGCCAAGGACGGGGGACAGCAATAGTGGCCGACCTGCTGGTAAAGCTTTACGGCCTGCCGTCATCGGCGGGCACGCTGGAGGCGCAAGCCGCCGCCGGCGTGGAAATACGCCGGGCGATAGGCCCCGAGAAGCACGCCGTGGTGGAATGGGCAGAGAAGAACTTCTCGCGCGGCTGGGCCTCCGAATGCGACGTCGCGATGTCGTCGCAGCCGGTCACCTGTTTCATAGCCGTAAAGGACAAACGGCTGCTGGGCTTCGCCTGCTACGACGCCACGCTGAAGGGCTTCTTCGGCCCCATAGGCGTGGACCCGGCCGTACAGAAGAATGGCCTGGGCAAGGCGCTGCTGCTGCGCACGCTGGAGGCCATGCGCGACGCCGGCTACGGCTACGCCGCGGTGGGCTGGGCCGGACCGGTGGATTTTTTCCGCAAGACCGTCGGGGCCACCGTGATAGATGGTTCCGAGCCCGGCGTCTATCGCAACATGGTGAAGGCCGGACCCCGATGAAGGCCAGGACCGACTGGCACAAGTCCTTCTTCAGGAACTCCTTCTACAATCCCGCCGACAAGGCGGCGCTCGCCAAGGCGCCGGAAGAGGCGGCCTTCGTGCTGCGCCAGCTGGGCCTGGGGCGCGGCGACGCCCTGCTGGACCTGTGCTGCGGTCCCGGCCGCCACGCGGTGGAGTTCGCCAGGGCCGGCCTGGCGGTAACAGGTTATGATTTTTCGGCGGAGTACCTGCGCGAGGCCGCGGCCCGCGCGGCCAAGCGGGGAACGGAGCTGCGGCTGAAGCGCGGCGACATGCGCGCGCTGCCCTACCGCGGCGAGTTCGACGCGGCGGTGAACCTGTTCACCAGCTTCGGTTATTTCCTTAAACCCTCCGACGACCTCAGGACGCTGAAGGGCGTGGCCCGCGCGCTGAGGCCCGGCGGGCTGTTCCTCATCGACGTGCTGAACGGCGCCTACGCGCGCCGCCATTTTTACGAGAAGTATTGGTACGACATGGGGGATTTCTTCCACCTCGAAGAGGTGGAATTGAACGACGACGGGGCCGTGAACACCTGGACCCGCGTCAGCAAGAAGGACGGCCGCACGAAGAAGAACACCTTCTTCACCCGTTTCTACGACAGGCCGCGGCTGACCGCCGCGCTGAAGAAAGCCGGCCTGAAGCCGCTGCGCTTCTGGGGCGGCTTCGACGGCAGGCCGCTCTCCGGCCGCGCCAGCCGCCTCATCTGCCTGGCCTACAGGCCCTGACCAGGGAAATAAAGAGCCCCGCCCTCCGCAAGGAAGGCGGGGCCCTTGTTTTACGCGCTTACTTTACCTCGAAGGCCTCGATGAAGCTGGCCTCGGAGCCCGACGAGAGCGGGCCGGAGCGGAAGAACTTCACGGTGACCACGTACTTGCCGGGCTTCGGAGCGTCGAGCAGCTTCAGCTCGTAAGCCGGACCGACGTCGAAGGCCTGCGTGACGTTTATCTTCTGCATGCCGGCCAGGAGCTCCTCCACGGAGGGGTTGATGGCCATGTCGGGCAGCCTCATGCCGTCGGCGGTGATGGTGATCTTCTCGCCGCGGAAGTAGTCCGCGCGGTTATCGCGCAGGGCCAGGCGCAGGTCGCCTCCGGTGGTAACGCCCACGAAGGTGACCAGCAGTTCCTTGGAGTCGGGCACGGCGGGCTTCTTGGCGCCGGGGGTCATGGTGATGTTGGTGCGGCGCTTGAAGAAACCGTCGTCGTTATTGACCGACACGGCGTACTCGTAGAGCATGCCGGCGGTGTTGACCTCGACGGTCTTGGGCGAGCGCATGCACAGTTCCAGGCGTTCGGTCTCCCAGGACTCGAGCTTGCGGGGACCGATGTTGACGGTGACCTTGCGGCTGTGGTACCGGCTCGCCGGGGTGCAGTGCTGGGGGCCGCCGAAGCTCCAGGACTGGCAATCCTGGCCGTACTCCTCGAGCGTCAGTTCCTCGTTCAGGGTCAGCGGGCTCTGCGCGTTGAGCTGGAAGGTGCGGCAGCTGTCGCGGTAGCCGCCGAACTCATAATGAGGCGGGGGCGGGTTGGGGTGCGGCTGCGGTATGGGGCCGGGGTAAGGGCCCGGATGGGGCTGGGGCGGCAGCGGGCCGGGATGCGGCTGCGGGCCGGGGTGGCCGCCGGGGAAACCGGGCTGGCCGGGCTGCGGATGGCCAGGCTGCGGGAACCCGGGCTGCGGGTGGCCGCCGGGAAAACCGGGGCCCTTGTCCGAATCCGAAAGGATGTCCTGCGCGGTGAGGCTGGTACCAGTGACGCCGTCGAAGTCTATGGTATCTGCGGCGCGGGCGGCGGCCGAGATGGCCATTACCGCCGTAAAAACAACAGCTAAGTTCTTCCTCATTTATCCCTCCCAAGGGTGCGCGGGAATAGCGTCTCCCCTCGCAAGGATAATTCTCCCAAAAACGGGGACTTTCCGATAGGTTCGACGGACCCAGGCCGGGCCGGTTTTATGGACTAGGCCTGATTAGGCCCAAAGGGAGCGGCCGCCAGCTGGCCGCAGGCGGCGTTTATGTCGGCGCCGCGCTCGACCCGCAGGTAGGTGCGTATGCCGGCGGCTATGAGCTCGCGCTGGAATTCCTTTACGCGCGGGAACTCGCCGCCGGGCCCGCCGGGCGGATTATAAGGTATGAGGTTGACGCGGCAGGGTATGCCCTTTATCAGGGCGGCCAGCAGCGCGGAATCCGAGGGCCGGTCGTTGAAGCCGCGGAAAAGGATGTACTCGAACATCACCATCGCCCCTTTGGCGGCGCAGTAATCGCGCACGGCGGCGATAACTTCGGAGAGCGGGTACTTCTTCTGCATCGGCACCAGGCCGGCGCGCTGCGTCTCGTCGGCGGCCACCACCGAAACGGCCAGCCTCACCTTCAGGTCCGAGGCGGCCAGTTCCTTTATTACCGGTATCACGCCCACGGTGGAGACGGTCATCTTGGCCTGCGGGAAATGGCGGCCGCGGCTGTCGGAGAGAATGCGTATGGCGCGCCGCACGTTGTCCCAGTTGAGGAAGGGCTCGCCCATGCCCATGAAGACTATGCTGCTCAGCTCGCCGGCCTCCTTAAGGCAGGCCTCGAACTGGGCTATGATCTCCGGCGCGGTCAGCGAGCGCCGCAGGCCGAGCGCGCCGGTGGCGCAGAACTTGCAGCCGCAGGCGCAGCCGGATTGAGACGAGAGGCAGGCGGCCAGGCGGTCCTTGGCCGGCAGCACCACGCATTCGGCCGGGGCGCCGTCGGCGAAGCGGACCAGGAACTTCCTGGTGCCGTCGCGAGATATTAACTTCGTTTCGGGGAGGGCGAGGGGAGAAATGTAATAGAGCGGGGCCAGCACGCGGCTCACGCGCGCCGGCACCAGCGGCAGGGCGTTCATGTCGGTCAGCCCTTTGCGGTGCACCGCCTTAAGTATGGAAAGAGCGTGCGCGGGCTTCTCGCCCAGCGAGACCAGCGCGGCTTCCAGTTCCTCGCGGGTCAGCGCCCGCAGGTCTTTCCTGTCTTCCATCAGGCGGCCAGTTCGAACATCTTGTCTATGGCTTTCTTGGCGCGGGCGGCTATGTCGGCGGGCACCGTTACCTCTTCGGGCGAAGGGGACTGGAGCATGGCCAGCACGCTGCCCAGCGTTATGCTCTTCATGTACGGGCAGAGCCTGCACATCGCTATGAAATTCTTCCCCGGGAAGCGCAGCTTCGCCAGCTCGCCGAAACCGCACTCGGTCACCAGCAGGTAGGCGGAGGCGTTGGTGCTCTCCACGTAGCGCATCATGTCGCCGGTGCCGCCCATGAAGTCCACGGCCTTTATCAGCTCCGACGGGCACTCCGCGTGCGCGAGGGCCACGAGGCCGGGGTAGCGCTTGCGGTAGACCTCTATCAGCGCCGGGTCGAACTTCTCGTGCACCACGCAGGAGCCGTTCCAGAGTATCATGTCCTCGCCGGGCTTCTTGCCCAGTTCGCGCGCCAGGTTGGCGCCCATGAAACGGTCCGGGATGAAGATCAGCCGCTCGTGTTCCGCGTACATGCGCTTAAGTATCTTCGCGGCGTTGGCGCTGGTCACTATGCAGTCGCTCTCAGCCTTCACTTCGGCCGAGGTGTTTATATAGGTCACCACCGGCAGGCCGGGATGCTCCGCCTTGAGCTTGCGCACGTCGGCCGCGGTCACCGCCTCGGAGAGCGAGCAGCCGGCGTTCTTCGACGGCACCAGCACTTTCTTCGAGGGGTTGAGTATCTTGGCCGTCTCGGCCATGAAATGCACGCCGCAGAAAACGATGATATCCGCGTCCGTTCTGCGGCAGTCGTCGGCGAGCTTGTAGGAATCTCCGACGAGGTCGCCTATGCCCAGTATGATATCCGGCGTCTGGTAGACATGCGCGCAGATGACGGCGTTCTTCTCTTTCTTAAGGCGGTTTATCTCCAGCGTCAGGCCGGCCACGCGGGCAAGGTCGCCCTCGACGCAGCGCTGGTGCAGGCCCAGGGAGGTGAGGCGCTTTATCTCGGTTTCCAGTGCGGCGTCCATCATTTCTCCAGTATGTCCGGGTAATTGCTGAATATGCCGTCCACGCCTATGGAGCGCATGCGCAGCGCGTCGGCCTTCTGGTTGACGGTGTAGATGCAGACGTTGAAGCCCTCGCGCTTGAGCTTGGCCACGTTTAGGCCGAAGGCCAGGCGCAGGTTCATGTGGAAATTAACGGCGCCCACCTCGCGGGCCTTCTTCATGGCCGGCAGCAGCAGCGCGGTGCCCAGATTGTGGCCCAGGTAGCCAAGCCGCAGCCCCGGCGACAGGGCGCGGAAGCGCCGGAGGGTGCCGTGGTCGAAGCTGGAGATCAGAGACTTGGCCTCTATGCCGCGGGCCTTCAGCAGGTCCGTCACCGAGGCCTCTATGCCGGGGTAGAGGTTGTCGTCGTTCTTCACCTCGAAGTTGAGCCATTCCGCCGGGGCGGCTATGACGTCCAGCACCTCCTCCAGGCGCGGCACGCGCTGGAACGAGGGGTCCTGGGTGAAATGGGCGGCGACGTTGATCTTCGAGAGCTCGTCGTAGGAAAGGGCGGCTATGCGGACTGGGGAGCCGGCGGTGCGCTTCAGGTCGAAGTCGTGATGCACGACGAGCACGCCGTCCCGCGTGCGGTGCACGTCGAACTCGTAGGCCCTGGAGCCCATCTTCACGGCGAGCTCGAAGGATTTCAGCGTGTTCTCGGGCGCGTAACCGGAGGCGCCGCGGTGGGAAATTATCATCATATGAAAAGTTTCTTTATCTCCGAGAAGTATTCGTCCGAGTATTCGAAGCCGGTCATCTTGTCGCGCTCCGAGCCGGGGCCGTGGTAGTCCACGCCGGCGGTGACGAAAAGGCCGTGGCGCGCGGCCAGCGAGACGAACTCGCGGGTGGCGGCGCCGGTGTGGGCCGGGTAGAAGGCCTCTATGCCGGCGAGGCCGGCTTCCTTCCAGGCCGGCAGGTCCATGTGTTTGGCTATCACGCCGGGGTGGGCCAGCACGGCCTTGCCGCCGGCCTCGGTCACGGCGGCTATGGCCTCGGGCACCGACGGGCCGTTGGGGGGCACGTAGGCCGGCGCGCCGGGCGCCAGGTAGCGCTTGAAAGCCTGGCTGCGGCTCTTTACCAGGCCGCGGGCTTTCATAAGGTCGGCCACGTGCGGGCGGCCGACGGTGCGGCCCTCGGGCACGGGCAGATCCTCGAAGGCCAGCTCCACGCCGAGGCCTTTGAGTATCTCAAGGATCTTCTTTATGCGGGTTATGCGGCGGCCGCGGAACTCGGCCAGGCGCTCGTTAAGGCGCGCGTCGGCGGGGTTCAGGCCGTAGCCCAGTATGTGCAGGTTCTCCAGCAGCCCGGTGCTGATCTCCACGCCGTAGCAGAAGGCTATGCCCTCGGCCCTGAGCGCGGGCTCCATCTCGGCCCAGCCGCCGGTCATGTCGTGGTCGGTCAGCGAGAAATAGTTTATCCCGGCGCGGCGCGCCTCGCGAGCCAGCTCGGCCGGCCGCAGCGTGCCGTCGGAAAAGACGGAGTGGTTGTGCAGGTTTATCAGCGCCATGAAGCGTCGCACAGGCCCGCCGCGGGGCTCGCGCCCCGGGCAAGGCCTGTGCCGCGGAGGAAGGGATCAGCCTACGGCGATCTCTTTTACTTCCGGGACTTCCTGCTTTATCATGCGCTCGACGACGTTCTTCAGCGTCATCGTCGCGTGCGGGCAGCAGCCGCAGGCGCCGGTCAGGCGCACGGTGACTATACCCTTGGCCTCGTCCACGGAGACCAGCTCGACCGAACCGCCGTCGGCGGCCAGCATCGGCTTTATCTTCTCTATAACCTTGGCTACCTTGTCTTTCATAGGAGCTCCTTGATATCTAAATTATAGCAAGTCTGGTTCAAGGGCCGCTCAAAGCGCGGCTTTTTAGTAGAATCTGGTTATGCCGAAGAACTTCAAGCCGCGCCAGGGCGCCGGGGACCTGGGATTTACCGACCTGTTCGGGGGGAAGCGCGTAGCCAAGACCGACCGCCGCATAAAGCTGAACGCGCTGATGGACGACCTGTCGGCGCTGCTCGGCCTGCTGAAGACCGGCGTGAAAGGCCGCGCCCTCAAAGGCGAGATCACCGCCGCCCAGCGCGGCCTGCTGAAGGCCTCCGCCCTGGTGGCCGGCATGAAAGGCTCGCTCAAGGACGAGACCGCGGCCATCACCGCCGTCATAGAGGCCCGCGCCGCCGCGGTGAAGCCGCCGCGCGAGTTCGTACTGCCGGGCGCCAACGAGACCGAGGCGCTGGCCCATATGGCCCGCGCCAAGGCCCGGGTCTGCGAGATCCTCGCCTGGGAGCTCAAGGCCAAAGACCCCGCCGTCTACCTTAACCGTCTCTCCGACCACCTCTTCCTCGTCGCCCTCTCGAGCAAATAGCAAAAGAGCATTTCCCAGAATCCACGCGGGGCCTGGCAGGGTGACGCGCCGAAAAACCGCGGTCGCGCACACCGTGCGCG
>CALMZU010000208.1 GCA_937870775.1 uncultured Elusimicrobia bacterium | reverse complement strand
CCGCGGCCCCCCCGCCCAATTGCGCTCCGGCTTCCTGCAGGGCGGAGGAACGCGCGCGCAGCGCCATGGCCGAGAGCAGCGCCCGCAGGCGGCCGCGCAGCGCTTCCAGCCGCAGGGCTTCTCGCTCGCTTATGGCCGCGCGCCCTTTCAGGGCCGAAGCGGCCACCACGAAATCCTGGTAAGAGGCGAAGGCCGCCTGGTAGACGCCGCCCGCGTCCCGGCCGCCGCGCGGCCTGGCGGCCGCCAGCCACTCACCGGCGCGCGCGAGCTCCCGCTCCAGCCCGCCCTTGTCCAACCGGTAATCGGCGTAGTCCAGCCTGGCGGAGGCCCGGCCGCCTCCGGCGCCACCCCCGAAGACCACGGCCGGCGCTTCGTCGAGCAATTGCGCCTCGCCGTACAGCCGCCGCGCCGCCATCTCCATCGCTTCCTGCGACACCGAGGAGCTGCCGGCGGCGGCGTTGAGCGCCTTGATAGCGGCCAGAAAAGAAGGGTTGAATTCCCAGGTCATCTCGCGGGTCTGTATGGAGGTGTGCACCTTGCCGCCGGAGCCCTTGATGCCCAGCCAGGTATTCGCCGCGCGGCCGGGGTTCCGGCGTATCCACTCTATCAGCGCCAGGCGCACGTCGGCGTTGGTTTCCAGCCCCTCGAGGCTGATGAAGCGCTCCGCCAGGCCCGAGTCGATGATCTTGTCGGCCAGCTCGCCGCGCGCGAACAGGCTGGAGGCCAGCTTGTCCCTGACGGCGGCGGCGTCCGCCGGGGCCTCGGCCCGGACAGGCTCGGCCTGGCCGAAACTTGCCGCGGCGGGGACGCAAAGCAGCGTCAGAAGCAGGAAGAATTTCTCGGTCATAGCCAGGAGCGGAAAAGATAAAGCAGCCTGGAGGCCGCCTTGGCCGTCAGCGGCCGCCGGCGCACGTCCTCGAGCGTGATCAGCCTGGAGTCATGCAGGTCCTCGCGGAAGGCGCGGGCCATGGCCGTGCCGAAAGGCCGGTCGTAGACGTTCAGGTTCAGTTCCAGATTATAGGAGAGGCTGCGGTGGTCCAGGTTATGACTGCCCACCGAGGACCACACCCCGTCTATCACGGCGGTCTTGGAATGCAGGATAGGACCCTGCCACTCGTAGATCTTAACCCCGCTCTTTATCAGCCGGCCGAAGATGGCCCAGGAGGCCCAGCGCACGTAAGGGTGGTCGGTCTCGCGCGGGCCGATGATGCGCACGTCCACGCCGCGCTGCGCGGCCCGCACCAGCCGCCGCAGCACCAGCTTGTCGGGCAGGAAATAGGCGTTGGTGATGTAGATGTACTCGCGCGCCATGTCGATGGCGTAGCGGTAGGCGTGCCGGATGGAACGCACGTTGCGTATGCCGTTGGCCGAGACCACCGAGGCGGCCCTGCTTCCGGCGGCGGCGGGTTCCTTCACGGGCAGCGGGGCCTGAGCCGGGGCGTCCACCGGCGTCGAGGCGGTCCAGGCCTCCCAGAATATCTTCTCTATCCCGGCGGCGGCGGGCCCGCACACTCGGGCCTGCGTGTCTTTCCAGCCGCGCCCGCCCATGGACAGCGGGGCGTCGCTCTCGGTGATATTGAAGCCTCCGACGAAGGCGCAGCCCCCGTCCACGCAGACCGTCTTGCGGTGGTCGCGCTTGATCCAGTTCCAGTAGGGCTTCCAGTAGATCACCGGCCGGAACTCGGCCACGCTCACGCCGGCGGCGGCCAGCGCCCGGAAGAACCCGCGGTCGGTCAGGATGGACCCCACCGAGTCATAGACCAGGAACACCTTAACGCCCTCGCGCACCTTGCGGCGCAGGATCTCGGCGAAGGCGCGGCCGGCGGAGTCGTCCGAAAAGGAATAGAACTCCAGCAGCACGTAACGGCGCGCCCCGGCGATGGCCGAGAGCATCGCCGGGAAAGCCTCCTCGCCGCCCTTGAGCAGTTCTACTTCGTTGCCCTCGAGGACGTCCTGCGGGGAGACGCAGTAG
>CALMZU010000207.1 GCA_937870775.1 uncultured Elusimicrobia bacterium | reverse complement strand
AGCCACATCAGGAAATTCCTGCGCGAGCACGGCCTGGCCGAGGAATGAACTTCCCCGAGCTCTCCGACATAACCCCGGCCAAGGTGGCCGCGCTGAAGGAGCGCATAGCCCGCCTGAAGCTGGACCTGCGGCAGATCGACGAGCAGTTCGTGAAGGGCGGCGGCCACGGCGGGCAGAAGATCAACAAGACGTCCAACGCCGTGCAGCTGCGCTACCCGGCGCTGGGCCTGGTGGTGAAATGCCAGCGCGAGCGCAAGCGCTCGCTTAACCGCTTCCTGGCTTTAAGGACCCTTGTGGACAAGATAGAGGACAAGCTGCGCCGCGCCGAAACGGCGGGACCTGCCGGGGGAACACAATGACGGACGACACCGCGCGGCAGGACAGGGAATACGAGCGCATCCTGCTGATACTGATCGGCAGGCTGGGGGACTATATCGCCACGACGCCGTTCGTCGCCGGTTTGCGGCGCCGCTACCCCCGGGCGCATATAACGCTGATAACCTCCCAGAAGGCCAGGAACCTGGCTTCCTCCAACCCGGACATAGACCGGCTGGTGGTTTTCAACGGCTGGCACGACCCCATAAGCGCCTTCCGCACCTTCGCGGCGGCGGCCGGCAAATACGACCTGGCCATAGACCTCAACCCGACGTACAGCAGGACCTCGCTCCGGCTTATCGCGCTCCGGAAAGCCCGGACCCGGATAGCCTTCGACAAAAAGGCCCCGGCCGGGACCTACACAAGGACCATTCCGCATTCCCCCGACAGCGAACACATGCTGGACAAATACGAGCGGATGGCCTCCGTCCTGGATTTCAGGCCGGGGCGGGAAATGCACATAACGCTTTCGGGCGGGGCGAAGCGCCGCGGCGCGGAACTGTTCCGCGGCCTGGGGCTGGATGAAAAGGCCTTCATCATCGCCGTACACCCCGGTAATTTCAAGAAGCAGGAGAACCGCTGGCCGGAGGAAAAGTTCGTGGAGTTCACGAAGGAAGCGCTGAAGGAGAGCGGCAACAGGGTCTTCTACATAGCCGGGCCCGGAGAGGAGTCCCGCATCAACGAGACCATCCTGCGCTTCCTGCCGGGCATAAAACTGCTGCCCACCGCGCCGGAAGAAGTGCTTGCAGCCGCCCTTCAGAACGCGGACATACTGGTCTGCAACAACACCGGGACGCTGCATCTGGCGGCGGCGGCCGGCGTCCCCACCTTCTCGTTCAACCGCCCGTATACCGAAAAATGCTGGCAGCCCCGCGGCGAGGATAATTTTTTCATCACCGCCTCGGACCTTAAAAGCTGCCGCGGCATAGAGGTAAAAGACGCGCTGGAGGCCTTCCGCGGGGCCGAGGCGAAACTCAAGAAAAAGCGGCCTACCGGCTGAACCGGCGGCCTTCCTTCTGGAACTCTCCCATCAGCGGCCCGAAAGACGCGGCGAAAGACCGGCCCATTTCCTTATACTCCGCATCATAGGCTTTTACGCCGCCCTTGTAAGCGGCCAGGGGCATCACTATAAGCCCGTCCTCCCGTATTATCGCGGCCGTATCCCAGGAGAACACCGCCACCGACTTCCGGCCGGCTCCGGCGGAAAAAAGGTCCGTCCCGCTGGAATAGTCCGACGGGGGATTGCCGACCCCGAGCAGCTTCAACAGCGTCGGAGGAATATCCATGTGGCTGGTCATCTTTTTTTCCATCAGCGCGCCGCGGCCGGGGACATAAAGGACCAGCGGGACCCTCACCTCTTCCGGGGAGTATCCCTGGTTGTGCCCGTAGTAGCCCCTCTCGAAGAAAGGCTCGCCGTGGTCCCCGGCTATCAGCACCACCGTATCCCTGAATCCGCCGGTCTCTTTAACGGCCTTAAGGACCCCGCCTATCAGGGAATCGTCGTAATGCACTGAATTCTTGTACTTGTTGAACAGCGGCCTGAAATTATCCTTGTTCAGCATCAGCGGGTTCAGCCCTTCCGAGGGACGGAACTTGTCGTAACCCGGAGGGTAATCGTAACTGCCGTGCGAGGCGTCATAGAAGACGAAAGCGAAATACGGCTTCCCCTGCTTTCGCGCGCGCAGATAGGCGGACAGCCGTTCCGAGATATCCCTGTCGCGCCCGGCTCCGTCGCGGGGCGGGGGCTCGTCGTAGATACCGGAACGCGGAACCCTCACGAAACAGGTTTTATTGAACTCCGGGAAACTGAGCTTCGCGCTGGCAAAAAGCCGCACGTCGTACCCCCGGTCAAGAAGAACGTCCATCAGCACGGGCCCGCGCCGCTCGCCCAGCATCGGGAACCAGTAGTTGCCGTAGATACCGTAGAACATCGAAAAGATCCCGAAGCGGGTGCAGTTGCCGCCGCTGTAATGGTTCGTGAACCGCCGGGCCCGTGCCGCGAGGGACCAGGTTTCCGGCATGATCTGCGGGTCCAGCATGTCTGCGCGCAGCGAATCCACCACTATCACCAGGAAGTTAAGCGGCCGGGCCTTGGCGTCCACCGACAGCGGGGCCTTCGGATAGTCCAGGCCCGTATACTTCAGGTCCGCCTTTATCGACACCTCCCCGTCCAGCTTAACCCCTAAATACTTGCTGGCTAAACTGCGGACCGTAAGCGGCTGATACAGGGGGAAAAGCCTGGCGTTGCGGGTGATATAGACCGAATCATAAAGCGTGCCCCAGGCGAAAAGGCCCTTGTCCGCCGCCACGGCCAGCAGCAGCACGCCGGCCAGCGCGGCCAGGCGCCGCCCGGAAGGGACGCGCGAAGCGAGGCGTCCGGCCAGGCGCCAGAAGAGCCACTGCAGCGCGAAAACCCCGGCGGCAGCGCCGGCGAACAGCGCTTTGGTAAGCCAGCCCT
>CALMZU010000206.1 GCA_937870775.1 uncultured Elusimicrobia bacterium | reverse complement strand
GGCCAGGTCCCCGTGACGAGCAGAGCACGGTGGCCGCTTGATGCGCATAGCGCCTTATGCGGCACGGCCATAGGCCAGTTCGCGACACCGTGTTTTGCGTTCCTCCCCGTCGCCGAACGCGCGGGTGAGTTAAAGCCTATTCGTAGCGGAGGGCTTCGATGGGGTCCAGCATGGCGGCGCGCAGGGCCGGCCAGAAGCCGAAGGCCACGCCGATCACCGTCGAGAAACCGAAAGCGAAGGCTATGGTGCGGAAGGTCAGCTCCGGCTGCACCTTTATGAAAACGGACGCAGCCCAGCCCAGCGTGAGACCCAGGCCAATCCCCAGCCCTCCGCCCACCACGCACAGCGCCACCGCCTCTATCAGGAACTGGCTCAGTATGTCGGTGTTGCGCGCGCCGAGGGCCTTCCTCAGGCCGATCTCGCGCGTGCGCTCCGTCACGCTCACCAGCATGATGTTCATGATGCCGATGCCGCCGACCAGCAGCGAGATGCCCGCTATGGAATAGACCACCATCGAGACCTTGCCCATCATCGACTTGAACATGTTGATGCTGGCCTCGAAGGTGTTCACCTCCACGTCGTCGTCCGCGTCCTCGCGCAGGCCGTGCGCCGCGCGCAGCGCGGTCAGGATCTGCGTGCGGGTCTCGGGTGCCTCCTCCGGGCTGCGCGCGGCCACCTCTATATAGGTGAGCCGGGTGGTGCCGAAGACGCGCTTGGCCGCCGTATTGAACGGTATGTACGCCGTCGGGCGCCCGCCGAAGAGGCTTTCCGCCTTGATGTCCTCGGCCACGCCTACCACGGTGAAAGCTATGCCGTTTATCCGCAGTTCGCCGCCTACGGCGTCGCCGTCCTCGAACAGGCGCTTCGCCAGCGTCTGGTTTATCACGGCGAGGCGGGCGCGCGAGAGGTTCTCGGCGGGGGTGAAGAAGCGGCCCTGCACCCCGCTGTTCTTGAAGAACTTGCGGTCCGCCAGCTGCCGCCCGGTCTCGTAGCCCTCGTCGCTGTTTATCGTCGTGCTGACGTGCTTGTCCCCGGCCGACACGGTCAGCGTGCGGCTAAGCATCGGCGAGACGTTCTCCGCCAGCGGTACGCCGGCCCTGATGGCCTCCACGTCGGACATGGCCAGCTGGCGCGGGTTCCTGCCGCGGCTGTAGCGCGGCGTCACGTACACCTTCTTCGCGTCGTCGGCGCTGGTGTTCATCAGCATGTTCTTCATGAAGCCCTCGCTGATGGTCATCAGCGAGATTATGGCGCCGACGCCTATCAGTATGCCCAGCACCGTGAGCGCGCTGCGCATCTTGTGGCTCCAGATGGATTTGAAAGCGACCTTCAGCTGTTCCCAGAACTCCGAGGGGGAGAAGCCGAGGCGCGCCTGCGGCAGGGCCGAGGCCGCGGCGGCGGCCGGGCGCGGGGAGCGCCGCCGCTCGTCGGAAACTATCACGCCGTCCTTCAGGCGCACCACGCGGTCCGTCATCGCGGAGATCTCGTCGTCGTGGGTCACTATCACCACCGTAAGGCCGCGGGCGTTCAGGTCCTTCAGCACCTGCATCACCTCGGCGCGGCTCACGGCGTCCAGGTTGCCTGTGGGCTCGTCGGCCATGATCACCAGCGGGTCGTTGACCAGCGAGCGGGCTATGGCCACGCGCTGGCACTGGCCGCCGGAGAGCTCGTTGGACTTGTGCTTCACGCGGTCGGAGAGGCCCACGATGCGCAGGCACTCCAGCGCCTTCTGCGAGTCCGCGCCGAGGCCGGTGTAGACCATGGGCAGCAGCACGTTGTCCCTGGCCGTGGTGCGCTTGAGCAGGTGGAAGGACTGGAAGATGAAGCCGACCATGCGGCTGCGTATCGCGGCCAGGCGGCCCTCGCCGAGGCTGGCCGTAGGGTGGCCGGCGAAGCAGTACTCGCCCGAGTCGGGCCTGTCCAGGAAGCCCATGATGTGCAGCAGCGTGCTCTTGCCGGAACCGGACGGGCCGACGAGGGACACGAACTCGCCGGGTTCCACGGATATGGAGACGCGCTTGAGCGCCTCGACGCGGAAGGCGCCGATGGAGTAGGTCTTGGAGACCTCCTTTATCTCTATCAGGGGCGCCATTATTCCGCCGAGACGCTGAACGAATGGAATTGCCTGCCGGGGCCGGTCGAATAATAGACCGTGTCCTTCTCGGTCAGGCCGGAGACCACCTCGACGCGGCTCTCGTCGGCGGGCCCGGTCTTTATCTTGCGCTCGGTCAGCTTGCCGGAGGGGGAGTTCTTCACCGAGACGTAGGGCTCGCCGTCCTTGTACTTCACCGCCTTCTTCGGCACGGTCAGCGCGTCCTTCTTCGAGCCGGTCACTATCAGCACGTCGGCGGTCATGCCGGAGCGCATCACGTCGGCGGCGCCGGAAGGAAGTATCTTCACCTCGTAGCCGGTCACGCCGTCCTTCTGCGAGGACTCGTGCGCTATGGCCAGCACGCGGCCCAGCCGCTTGTCCTTGGGGAAGGCGTCCAGGTAGAACTCCGCCGCCTGGCCTTCCTTCACCGAGCCTATGTCGGTCTCGTCGACGAAGGTCTTTACTATCAGACGGTCGGAGATGACCGCCAGTTCCTTGGCGGCGCTGACGCTCTGGCCGGGCTCGACGGAGCGCCTTACGGCCATGCCGTCTATCGGCGCCACCACCGGCGTCAGGTTGTACGCTTCCTCCACCATCTTCTTCTCCTCGGGGGAGGTGTCCTTCATCTTCAGCGAATCCAGCAGCGCCGTGCGCTCGCTGGAACTGACCCAGGCCAGTACCTGGCCTTTCTTGAGCAGCTGCCCCTCGGCGAACAGCACCTCTTCCGCCCGGCCGCTCACCGACGGGGTGACCAGCACGCGGTTCTCCGGCTCCACCGTGCCGGTGGCCTGCGTCTTGGTGGTCAGCAGGCCGCGCTGCGGCGAGGCGGGGACCAGCGAGGCCAGCCTGCGCGCCTCGGCCTTGGCGCGGGCGCCGCGGCCGAGCAGGTACAGGCCGCCGACGAGCAGCAGTACTATGAAGGTGAAGATATATCTCTTTTTCCTGTAGAAGGGTCTGTTCATGTCATTCTCCGATGGACTGCCTGAAAGCCGCGCCGGCCTTCGCGAGGTCGCGGCCGGCGGCCAGCGACTGGTTCTTGGCGTTTATCAGCTGTTCCTCGACGTTGCGCCATTCGAAATAGGAGGACTGCCCCGCCAGGTACTGCTTGCGCACCAGCCAGGCGCGGGCCTCGGCTGCCTGCTGCGAGGCGGCGGCCACGTCCAGCCAGGAGCGCGCCTCGCGCCAGGACAGGAAGGCGTCCTCCGCGTCCAGCGAGACCTGGTCGGCCGCGTCCCGGAGGTCGGCCCCGGCGGCGGCCTCGCGCTTCTTCGCCGCGTCCAGGTCGGCCGAGAGGCGGCCCGACGAGAAGAGCGGCAGCGTCACGCTGGCGCCGGCGGCCCAGCTGTTGGGCGACGAGGGCCAGTCGTAGCCGGACCAGACGTAGTTGGCCGAAAGGTCCGCCGAAGGCAGCTTCGCGCCGCGCGAGGAATCGCGGGAAGCCGCGGCCTCGGCCAGCGAGGCGCGGGCGCCGCGCAGGGAATAATGCCGGTCGAGTTCCGCCGCGAAGGCCGAGAGGTCCGCCGGCGGTTCCTGCGGCGCTGGAGGGGCCAGCTCCGGCACGGGCGACTGGGCCGGCCTGCCGAGCAGGCGGTTGAGGCCGCGCTCGAGCAGGCGCAGGCTCTTGAGGTAGCGCTGGTGCTGCCAGCGCGCCGCCTGGAGGGTGGCCTCGGTCTCGAGCAGCGCAGCCTTGTTCTCGCGGCCCGCCTGGTATTTTATCCTTATAAGTTCCACGTTCTCGGCGCGGCGCTTAAGGGTCTCTTCGGAGAGTTTCACGGTCTCACGCGCGCAGACTATGTCGGCGAAGGCCGCGGCCAGGGCGTAGCGCAGGCCCGAGGCGGTCTTGTCGTAGGCCGCCTGCCTGTAGTCCAGCGAGGCGCGTGCCGAGCGCAGCGCGGCCGCGGAGGCCGGGGCGAACAGCGGCTGCGAGGCGTAGAGGCCGTAGGAATAATAATCGTAAGCCGGGGCCGCCGATGTGCCTTCGCGGTAATATGAGCCCTTGGCGGAGAGGTACGGGTACAGCGCCGCCCTCGCCGAGTCGGCCTTCTTCCTCGCGGCTTCCAGCGTCGCCGCCGACGAGGCGGCCTGCGGGCTGGCCGACAGCATAAGGGCCTCGGCCTCGGCGAAAGTGAGCCGCTCCTCCGCGCCCGCCGCGGCGGCGCAGGCGGCTATCAGTGCTGCTGCCATTAGTATGCGCATAGTTCGATTGTACAATACTCCCTTCTCTCCATAATACGGGCCGCCGGGCCGGACGGTTGCATGAAAAAACCCGCGGCGCGGGCCGCGGGTTCTCGTCAGGGCCTCGGGGATCAGCCCAGTATGTTCTTAAGGAAACCGCCCGCCTTCTTTATGCGGGCCCTGGCTCCGGCGAGGTCCGTGCCGAGCCGCGCCATCACTATGGCCGTCTTCACGTCGTTGCCGGTGATGTCCAGCAGCCTGCGGGCCTCGGCCTGGTCCACGCCGCCGACGGTGGCGGTGATGCGCTCGGCGCGCAGCACCAGTTTCTTCGACGTGGTCTTCACGTCCACCATCCAGTTGCGGTACACCTTGCCGGAGACTATCATCGACGAGGTGGAAAGCATGTTGAGCGCGAGTTTCGTCGCGGTGCCGGATTTCATGCGGGTGGAGCCGGAGATGGGTTCGGGGCCGACGTCTATCGCTATGCGTATCTTCGCCTCGGGGGCCTTCTCCTTCGGGTTGCAGGTCAGCAGCACGGTAAAGGCGCCGGCCTTGCCGCCGGCGGCGAGGCCGCCCTTCACGTAAGGGGTGATGCCGCTGGCCGCTATGCCTATCACGGTATCGCCGCGGCGCGCCAGCTTCGATATCTCCTTGTAGCCGTTCTCGTAGACGTCCTCGGCGCCTTCCTTGGAGAGGAAAACGGCCATCTGGCCGCCGGCCATCAGCGCGGTGAAGGTGTCGGGCGTAACGCCGTAGGTGGGCGGGATCTCGGCGGCTTCCAGCACGCCGAGGCGCCCGCTGGTGCCGGCGCCTATGAAATAGATCTTCCTTCCGGCGAGGTAGGATTTCGAGATCGCGCGGGCGGCCTTCTCTATCTGCGGTATCGACTTCGCGACCGCCTTCGGCACCAGCATATCCTCGTAGTTGAGCTTCTCGAGCACGCGGCGCAGCGGCACGCGGTCCAGGTCGCGGGTGCGCGGGTTGTTCTGTTCGGTGGGGAGCTTGGAGTACCTTGCGAAGGCGTCGTTCTTTTTCATTTTCATTCCTGTGAGTAATCCGGCATGGAGCCCTGCTCCGCGCCGTCCGTGTTCTCCTGCCCGGCGTTGTCCCCGGCCAGTCCCGCCGCGGGCGCCGTGGACAGTTCCACGACCTCGGGCCGCTTCGGGTTCTTGATCCAATCCATCACGCGCCGCGCGTTGTACTTGGTGACCAGGTCGGGGCCTATGCCCTTGGCCTCCACGATGATGGTCACGTTCTCCTTGCCGCAGGCCATGCGCGCTATGTCGTTCAAAAGCTGCAGCTCCTTGTACTGCTTCGCTTTGTCGGCTCCGCCTATCATCAGCAGCGGGCGCCTGCCGTAGGCCCTGAGCGGGTTCACGGTCAGCACGTCGTTGACGTTCAGCGCCGGGGAGACGGCTATCACCATGGCCACCTCGGGGTGTATCGCCGCGGCCTTTATGGCCAGGTTGGCGCCCAGCGCCGAGCCCGCGATGGCGGTGCGCTGGCCGGTGACGGAGTGCGTCGAAAGGAAGGCCAGCGCGGCCTCCACGTCGCGCAGCATCTTGTTGTACTCGTTGTCCGAGCCGCTGACGCTGAAGGCGCGCCACGACGTGGTGGAACCGTCCGGCGTGACGAAGCTGTTGCCGTGGCCGCGCAGGTCGAAGGCCAGGTAGCCGAAGCCGTAGCGCTTCATCTGCGTCATCCACGGCTGCCACTCGGTAAGGTCGCTCTTCTGCGTGTGCACCAGCACCACCACGGGGGCGTCGCCGGCCGGCGGCAGCCAGCGCGCGCTCAGCGCCCAGCCGTCCTCGGTGTTAAGGGTGACGCGGGACTCCTCCGGGGCCTGCTGGGCCGCGGAGCGGGAGGGGGCCGCCGCGGCGGCCAGCGCCGCCAGCAGCAGCGCGGCAAGGAGGCGCTTCAGGATAATATCTCCTCGGGCCTGAACCAGATCGCTATCTCGCGCTCCGCCTCTTCGACGCTGCCGGAGGCGTGCACGACGTTCTCGAAGTAGCCGAACTTGCGGCAGATGCGGCCGAAGGCGCCGCGTATGGTGTCGGGCGAGGCGTCCTCGGGGTTGGTGGCGCCGACGGCGGCGCGTATGCCCTTCACCGCGTTCTCGCCCTGGTAGACCAGCGCCATCACGCGTCTCTTGGGGTCGCCGTGGTAGTCGCCCTTCATGAAATTGATGAGCTGCGCGTATTCCTTCTTGTCGGCGAACACGCCCTTGCCCTCGAGGAGGGCGTAGTGGCGGTGGGCGAGCTCCTCGGTCACCGTGACGATCTTGGCGCCAACCATCTCCAGGTGGGTGTTGTCGAGCCTGTCTATCGACAGGCCGGCAAGGTGTCGCTGCATGCCGTCGGGCTTTATCAGTACCAGAGTTCTTTCGATCGCCATGGGGCCTCCGCTGGAAAAATCCCTTCGCCTCATTCTACATATTTTTGGGGCCGCGGCTGAAAGCGGCGCCTTATATATGCTATAGTCGCTTCCGGGGGAAGTAAGTCCGCAACGTAAGTCTTCCGCTAACTGGGAGGGTGCATGAAGCCCGGAGACGGAATGGACGCAGAATTCGATTCTTTGATAGAGGAAGGCGGGGCCTTCCGCGCTGATTTCCTGGACGGCTACCGCTACAGGTGGTACCGCTATTCCTCGGCGGACCCGGCCTACGCCCGCTGGAAGCGCGACGCGCTGGCGCTGGTGAAGGCCGCGTTCGGCCCCGAACACCCGCATTACACCAGCCTGGCCGCCGCCGAACGCGACCTCGCCGCCGCGGCGCCGGGCTCGCTGTTCTCGTTTTTCCTGAACACGCTGAAGAAGGCCCGCTGCGACCAGCGGCTGGCCGCCGGCGGGCGCGGCGCGGCCGGCCTGCAGGAGGACCTGCTGCTGAAGGCCGAAGGCCTGGCCCGCAAGGGACATCTCGTCTCGGCCGCCACGCTGGCCGGCGCGGTGCTGGAGAACATGCTGCGTTCGCTCTGCGCTTCGCGCGGCGTGTTCTGCGCCGAGAACGCCTCGCCCGAGGCCATAAACGACAGGCTGCTGGCCGCCGGCGTATACGACGCGGGCTGGCACCGCGAGACCTCTGCCCGCATAGCGCTGCGCCGCAACGCCGAGCAGTGCTACGTGGAGAAGGTGACCTCCGCGAGGGTGGAGGAGACGGCCGCCTGGCTGCGGGAGTTCGGCCGTAGGCATTTCTCTGCCGCAACGGCGGCCTCGGTGCCCGAACTGTAGGCGCGCTTGTCTTGCGTTCGGCCTTTCTTGTAAAATAATATATCTTGTATATGCGGCCGGCGGCGGCCGCGCAACCCAGAAACGGGGGAGACATGCCCAAAGTAATGGTCGTGGACGACGAGAAGGACGTAGTCTACCTGATAAAGGTCCTGATGGAGAGGGAGAAGCTCGAGGTGCTCGAGGCCTATAACGGCCTGGAGGCTTACAACAAGCTCACGTCCCAGGACCCGAACAAGATCATCCCCGACGCCATCATCCTGGACATCATGATGCCCGAGATGGACGGCTACACTTTCCAGTCCAAACTGCAGGAGATAGACGACCTGCGCCACATCCCGATAGTGATACTGACCGCCAAGGGCCAGATGAAGGACCTGTTCGAGCTGTCGTCGAACATCTTCGCTTTCGTCGAGAAGCCCTTCGAGCCCAAGAATTTGGTAAAAATCGTAAAGGACGCAATCGCATCAAAAAAATGACTACTACACCCCCTAATTCCGGCATCAACGACATAGTCGCCAACAACTACGGCAAGATAAAGGCCATAAGGGAGAAGGGCATAGACCCGTTCCCGCACCGTTTCAAGACCACGCACCGCATAGGCGAGGCCGCCAAGCTGGCGCCCGAGACCGCGGTGACGGTGGCAGGCCGCATGGTGCTTATGCGCGTGATGGGCAAGGCCACGTTCGCGCACCTCAAGGACGGCACCGGCAAGATACAGATCTACGTGAAGCGGGACTCCGTCGGCGAGGAGGCCTACGAGCTGTTCAAGAAACAGATGAACGTGGGCGACTTCCTGGGCGTAGAGGGCAAACTTTTCCTGACCAAGACCGGCGAACTGACGGTGGACGCCGCCAAGCTGACCGTGCTGTCGAAGAGCGTGCGCCCGCTGCCGGAAAAGTTCCACGGCCTGACCGATTCCGAGTCGCGCTACCGCGACCGCTACCTGGACCTGATCTCCAACGACGAGGTCCGCGAGATCTTCGTGAAGCGCTCCCGCATAGTGGCCGCGCTGCGCGAGGTGCTTAACGGCGAGGGCCTGCTGGAGGTGGAGACCCCGGTGCTGTGCGGCCAGGCCGGCGGCGCGTCCGCCCGCCCGTTCATCACCTTCCACAACGCCTATAAGAACGAACTCTATATGCGCATCGCCCTCGAGCTGCCGCTCAAGAAGCTGCTGATCGGCGGCTTCCAGGGCGCCTACGAGATAGGCCGCGTTTTCCGCAACGAGGGCGTGGATACCCGCCATAACCCCGAGTTCACGATGGTGGAGGCCTACAAGGCCTACTCCGACTACCACGGGATGGCCGAGCTCGTCGAGAAGCTCTTCGAGCGCTTTATACAGGTGATCGGCAAGGACACCGTGGACTACAACGGCCAGAAGATCAGCCTGAAGCCGCCGTTCCGCCGCCTGAGCCTGCCCGACGAGTGGAAGCGCGTGACCGGCGAGGACATACACAACATCCTCGACGGCAAGCGCTTCAACCGCCCGAAGCTCGTGGAGCTCGCGAAGCGGATCCACATCGAGTGCGGCCCGGACACCACCTCGGCCAAGATCTTCGACCGCATCCTCGACGACAAGATACTGTGCGAGCTGCAGCAGCCCACGTTCGTGTTCGACCACCCGACGGCTATCACGCCGCTGGCGAAGTGCAAGCCCGGCGACGAGTGCCTGGTGGAGCGCTTCGAGTTCTTCGCGGGCACCGAGGAGATCGCCAACGCCTACACGGAGCTGAACGACCCGGAGGACCAGAAGGGCCGCCTGTTGGAGCAGCTCCGCCAGCAGCAGGAGGAGAACAACGGCGAGGCGGACATCCTGGACAAGGATTTCATCGTGGCGATGGAGTACGGTATGCCGCCTATGGGCGGTATCGGCATCGGCATAGACCGCATCACGATGCTGCTGACCGGCAACCCGTCGATACGCGAGGTCATACTGTTCCCGCTTCTGCGCCCCGACCAGCAGTAAGAGGGGCGTGTCGGAACTGAGCGAGGGTTGATACAGGGCCCTCGCCGCCGGTACCGGAACGCAAAACACGGCGTCGCGCACTGGCCTATGGCCGTGCCGCATCAGGTGCTATGCGCATCAGGCGGCCACCGTGCTCTGCTCGTCACGGGGACCTGGCCGCTTCGCGGCCATCCGGCCTCGTCGCTTACGCAAGCCTCGGCCTCCGCGACGGTTTTGCTTATCCGGTGCCGGCGTCGTTTTAGCCCCCGAAAACTTAAAAAAATAAATGTCCACGGAATTCTTTATCGCAAGGCGCTACCTGCTCGCAAAGAGGAAGGGGCTGTTCGCGATGATCACCACGATCATCGGCGTGGCCGGCGTGGCGCTGGGAGTGGCGGCGCTGATAGTGACGCTGGCCATCATGGACGGGTTCCAGTCGGATATAAAGCAGAAGATCATAGACGCGCAGGCGCATATCACGGTGTACGGGCGCATGGGGGCGCGCGAGCTGGAGCGGGTGCGGGGGGTGCTGGCGAAGGACGCGCGCGTGGAGGCGGTGTCGCCTTTCGTGCTTGGCCAGGGCATACTCACTTTCGACAACAGGTCCACCGGCGTGGTGGTGAAGGGCTTTTCCCCGTCGGAAGAGTTCAAGGTAAATAATCTCAGGAAGGCGCTGACAAAGGGTTCGTGGGAGCCGCTGGATAAGCAGGCCGGTGACGCGCCGCCGGCCATAGTGCTGGGCGAGGAACTGGCTAAGAACATGGGCCTGTGGGTGGGGGACGACGCGGTGCTGGTGTCCCCGCAGGGCTCGGCCGCGGCCGGCATGGGCCTGCTGCCCAAGATGCGCAAGTTCCGCGTGGCCGGCCTGGTGCGCACCGGCTATTACGAGTTCGACAACACGATGGCCTACTGCTCCGCCGCGGCGGCGGGGGACTTCTTCGGGCTGGGCGGCGGCGCCAACGGCGCCGGCGTGAAGCTGCGCGATATAAACCGGGCCGGGGACGTGGCCGCCTCGCTGAAGAGGGACCTGGGCTTCTCCTATAACGTTAAGACCTACGCCGACATGAACCAGACCCTCTACGCCGCGCTGAAGCTGGAGAAGTTCGTGATGACGCTGGTGCTGGCGCTGATCATACTCGTGGCCACGTTCAACATAGCCTCCAACCTGCTGATGATGAGCGTGGAGAAGCTGCGCGACATCGGCATACTGCGCGCTATGGGCGCCGGGCCCGGCTTCATACGCCGCGTCTTCTTCTGGGAGGGCAACCTGATAGCCGTGACCGGCATCACGATAGGCGTGCTCCTGGGCGTGGGGATCTCCGTTTTCATCTCGGTGTACCCGGTGGTGGAGCTGCCCTCCGACGTGTACTACATCACCAAGGTGCCGGTGCAGCTGAACCTTTCCGACATACTGGCCACCGTGGGCATCAGCTACGCGCTGTGCATGCTGAGCGCGGTGTACCCGGCGCTGAGGGCCTCGCGCGTGAGCCCGGTGGACGCGATACGCTATGGATAAGATCGTCGAGATAAAGGCGCTGAGCAAGGCGTACACACAGGGGCACGAGCAGACGCTGGTGCTCGAGGAGCTGGATTTCCACATCTCGCGGGGGGAGTTCGTCTCCATCGTCGGGCCGTCGGGCTCCGGCAAGTCCACCTTTCTCAACATAGTCGGTCTGCTCGACGACGTTTACAGCGGCGAGATACTGCTTTTCGGGCGGCGCCTCGAGGACCTCGACGAGGACCAGAAGGCCCTGCTGCGCCTGAAGAACATAGGCTTCGTCTTCCAGTTCGACTCGCTGCTGCCGGAGTTCACGGTGGCCGAGAACATAGAGATGCCGGCGCGGGTGCTGGGCTCCGGCGGGCGCAAGGCCCGCGAGCTCCTGAAGCGCTTCGGCCTGGAGGCCATAGCGGACAAGTTCCCGATGGAGATCTCCGGCGGCGAGAAGCAGCGCGCCGCCATGCTCAGGGCGCTCCGGAACGCCCCCGCGCTGCTGATAGCCGACGAGCCCACCGGCAACCTGGACCGCCACAACTCCGGCGTGGTGCTGGACGACCTGCGCCGCGCGGCCGACGGCGGCACGGCCGTGCTGATGGTGACGCATAACGAGGAGGCCGCGCGCCGCGCCGACCGCGTGCTGCGCATGAACGCCGGCCGGCTGGAGGCGCAGCCTTGAAGCTCTGCGAGGAATGCCGCAAGGAGGCCGCCGCCGTCTTCCTGAAGCTGGCGGTCAACAACAAGATCACCGAGATGCACCTGTGCCCGGCCTGCGCGGCCAAGAAGGGCATGGGCTTCGGTCTCGAGACCGGGGCTTTCAACATCGGCGACATAGTCGGCAACATGAGCGGCTATTTCAAGGATTTCCTGCCGCCGGAGAAGAAGACCCTGCGCTGCCGCGGCTGCGGCCTCAAGTACGCCGATTTCAAGGAGAGCGGGCGGCTGGGCTGCCCGGACTGCTATTCAAGTTTCGAGGCCCAGCTCGTGGAGCTGATGGCCCGCATACACGGCTCGGCCCAGCACACCGGCCGCGCCTACGCCGGGGGGGCCGAACTGAAACTTTCCAAGGCCGAGGCCGCCCGCCGGCTGGAGCAGCTGCGCGCCGAGCTCAACGAGGCCGTGTCCCGCGAGGATTTCGAGGCCGCGGCGCGGCTGCGCGACGCGATGAAGCGTTTGGGGAACGGCCATGCCTGAGATGATAAAGAGCTTCCGCCCCTACGTCACCTGGGCCAACGAGCGCGGCGCCTGGCCGGACATGATCTTCTCCACGCGCGTGCGTTTCGCGCGCAACCTGGAGGGCTTCCCTTTCCCCAACCGCGCCGAGCCCCGCGAACTCGCCGAGATGCGCCGCCTGGCGCTGACGGCGGCGCGCGGCACCGGCCTGTTCCCGCGCGGTCACTTCCTCAAGTTCGAGACCCTCGGCCAGCTGGAGCGCCGCTTCCTCGTCGAGCGGCACCACGTGTCGCGGCTGCTCGCCGGGGCCGTGCTGCCGGCCGGCGCCGCGGTGTCCAACGACGAGGACCTCTCGGTGATGATCAACGAGGAGGACCACCTGAGGCTGCAGTGCCTCGCCTCAGGCTTCGCGATAGAGGAATGTTTCGCCGCCGCGATGCGCCTGGACGAGGCGCTGGGCCGCGCCCTGCCTTTCGCCTACAGCCCGCGCTTCGGCTACCTGACCGCCTGCCCCACCAACGCCGGCACCGGCATGCGCGTGTCGTGCCTGGCCCACCTGCCTGCGCTGTCGCGCCTCGGCCGCATGCCCGCGGTGCTCGAGAACCTCTCGCACCTCGGCGTGACCGCGCGCGGCATATACGGCGAGGGCACAGTGGCCCTCGGCGACTATTACCAGATCTCCAACGCCACCTGTCTCGGCCGCACCGAAGGCGAGTTCTGCCAGAACATAGACCGCGTGATACGCAACCTGATACGCCAGGAGATCTCGGCCCGCGAGGCGCTGCTCAAAGGGCGGGCCAGGCTCAGGACCGAGGACGCGGTGTACCGCGCGATCGGGCTGCTGAGGCACGCGCGCACCCTGTCCTACGAGGAGTTCATGCAGAACGTCTCGCTGGCCCGCATGGGCGCGGCCATGGGCTGGAGCGTCGGGGCCGGCTACAGCGACTTCAACCAGGCCACGCTGCTGATGCAGCCGGCGCACATACAGGCCGCGGCCGGCAAGGCGCTGGGCCCCGAGGACCGCGACGCCTTCCGGGCCGAACTGGTGCGCAAGACCTTCCGCTGACCGCGCCCTTTGGGCCCTTGACAAAAAAAGTCAATCTGCTAAAAAATATGTAATGAGAGCCGTTCTCATTGCGTTCCTCCTTTTTGCCGCCGGGCAGGTCCCCTGCCTGGCCTCTTCCGCGCGCCTCGACGGCGACTCCTCGGTGATGATGCAGGGCTTCCACTGGGACTCCTGGAAGACCTCGCCGTGGTGGGGCGTGGTGGCGGCCGACGCCGCCGAGATAGCGAAGGCCGGCGTGGACATGGTGTGGCTGCCCCCGGCCTCCGACTCCGCCGACAGCCAGGGCTATATGCCCCGCAGGCTTACCCTGCTGGATTCCTCCTACGGCACCTCCGCCCAGCTCTCCGCGGCGATACGCCGCCTGCACGCCTCCGGCGTGCGCGTGATAGGCGACGTGGTGCTTAACCACCGCGTGGGCCTCAACGACTGGGCCGATTTCGACTCGCCCGCCTGGGGCGCGGACGCCGTCACCTCCGACGACGAGTGGAACAAGGGCAAGGGCGCGAAGGACAGCGGCTGGGGCGTGCCTTACGCCCGCGACATCGACCATTCCCGGCCGTACGTGCAGGCCTCGATAAAGAACTGGCTCAACGACCTGAGGGATTTCGGCTTCGACGGCTGGCGCTTCGATTACGCCCGCGGCTACTCGTCGCGCTACCTGCTGGACTACAGCAGGGCCAGCAACCCCGCCTTCGCGGTGGCGGAGATCTGGGATACGCTGGACCTGAACCGCCCCGACGCGCACCGCCAGGCCCTCTGCGACTGGCTGGACACCGTGAACGGCGAGGTCTCGGTTTTCGATTTCACGACGAAGGGACTGCTGCAGCAGGCCTTTTACTCCGGAGAGTTCTGGCGGCTGAAGGACAGGAAGGGCGCCCCCGCCGGGCTTATAGGCTGGTGGCCCGCGGCGGCCGTGACCTTCGTCGAGAACCACGATACCGCCACCGCCTGGCCTTTCCCGTCCGACAAGGTAACGGCCGGTTACGCCTACATAATGACCCATCCCGGGGTGCCCTGCATATTCTGGACGCATTTCTTCGACCGGGGCCTCAAGAACGAGATCGCGGCGCTGGTGAAGATACGCCGCGCGGCCGGCATAACCTCGGCCAGCTCGGTGGAGATACTCAGGGCCGAGCACGGGCTTTACGCCGCGGTCACCGACGGCAAGGTCGCCTTGAAACTGGGCGACAGGGACTGGAACCCCGGGTCAGGCTGGACCTTGGCCGCGCACGGCCAGTCTTACGCCGTCTGGACGCGCTGACCGTCACGCCGGCGCGCCGGTTGCTTTGTCGCCTTAATTATAATTAAATATCAGGCATGTACCAGAAGCACTGGAACCTGAAGAAGCTCCCTTTCGAGAACACTCCCGACACGGAGTTCTTTTTCGAGTCCGAGAAGCACGAGGAGGCCTTTTCCCGGCTCTCGTACGTCGTCGACGAGAAGAAGGCCTGCGCGGTGATAACCGGAGCCTACGGCACCGGCAAGACCCTGATACTGAAGGCCCTCGAGCGCCAGTTCAAGAAGAAGGGCTACGTCTTCTCGTCGGTGCAGAACCCCCGCCTCGACGACCTGGGGCTGCTCAAGATCATCCTCCACAATTTCACCGGTTACAACGTCCCCAAGACCAAGGAGGACGTGCTGATGGGCATAGAGCGCTTCCTGCGCGACACCATGCAGGACGGCAAGCACGTCGTCGTCGCGATAGACGAGGCCCAGCTGATAAACGACGAGAACGTCTTCGAGGAACTGCGCCTGCTCCTCAATTTCCAGACCGAGACCCGCTTCCTGCTGACGCTGATACTGAGCGGCCAGCCGGAGCTCCGGGAGAAGCTGGACTCCAACAAGCAGTTCAGCCAGCGCATCACGCTGAGCTACCACCTCAAGCCGCTCGACTTCGAGGAGACCAAGAACTACGTGCGGCACCGCCTCGAGATAGCCGGCGCCGAGGGGGAGATCTTCGACGAGCGGGCGATGGAGCTGCTCTACGAGCGCTCGGGCGGCATACCGCGCTGGATAAACAATATCGCCAACATGAGCATGCTGGCCGCCTTCTCCAAGGGCGAGAAGACCGTGACCGAGGCGCTGGTGGCCGAGGGCGTGGAGAGCAGCCGCTAGGCGGGGGGACCATGAAGATACTGGGCATAGGCGCGCACCCGGACGACCTGGAATTCGGCTGCGGCGGAACTTTCTGCAAGATGGCCGCCGCCGGCCACAAGATACACCTGCTGGTGATGACCCGCGGCTCCGTCGGCGGCGACCCGGAGCGGCGCGTGGCCGAACAGGAGCGTTCCGCCGCCATGCTCAAGGCTAAACTCTACTGGGGCGGCTTCGAGGACACCGGCGTGACGCTGAACCGCGACCTGATACGCGCCGTCGAGGAACGCATAGAGGCCGTCGATCCCGACATCGTCCTCGTCAACCACGCCGCGGACACCCACCAGGACCACCGCAACGTCTCCCGCGCCGTCGAGACCGCGGCGCGCTACTGCAAGAACCTCCTCTTTTACGAGGTGCCCACGACGATGGACTTCAACCCGGGCATCTTCGTCGACATAGGCGGGGTGATAGACCGCAAGGTGGCGCTGCTGAAATGCCACCGCTCGCAGGTCTACAAGACCCGCGTCAAGAACCTCTCCATAGTCGAGAGCGCGAAGGCCGCGGCCATGTTCCGCGGTTACCAGGACCGCGTGAAGTACGCCGAGGGCTTCACGTCCAGGCGCCTGCTGCTCGACTACGTGCTGGGCTGCAAATGACTATCCCGCGCCGCGGCGGCCCCGTCTCACTGCTCGCGCTGGTGCTGCTGCTGATAATGCTGCCTCCCGGCGGTTTCTCGGCGTGGACATGGACCGAGGGCCTGCGCTGGTCCTACCTCTTCCTGATAGCGATGTCCGCCGTCTTCCTGCTGGCCCCGGCCAGCGCCTGGCTGGCCGCGCGCATAGGCGCCATGGACGTCCCCGACGCCCGCAAGGTGCATACCGAACCGGTGCCGCGCATAGGCGGCCTGGCCGTCTATCTAGGCTTCATGGCCGCCGTGCTGCGCAACCAGCAGTTCTCGCGCGAGGTGTACGGCATCCTGGCGGGCGGCACGGTGATCTTCGTGCTTGGCTTCTTCGACGACTGGCGCGGGCTTTCCGCGCGGGTCAGGCTGTTCTGGCAGACCGTGGCCGCGCTCGCCGTCACCTTCTTCGGCCTGCACCTGAGCTTCCCGCTCAACCTGCCCTTCGGCGGGGTCCTGTCCGCCGCGCTCTCCGTGTTCTGGCTGGTGGGCATCACCAACGCCTTCAACTTCATGGACGGTATCGACGGCCTCGCCTCCAGCATGGGCGCCGTCTGCGCGCTGCTTTTCCTCGGCATAGGCTGGAATTCCGGCCAGTACCCGCTGGCCTTCATCTCGGCGGCCCTCGCCGGGGCCTGCGCCGGCTTCCTGCGCATGAACTGGCGGCCGGCCCGCGTGTTCATGGGCGATTCCGGCTCGACGTTCATCGGCTTCATACTGGGCTGCCTCGCGCTGTACGGCAGCTGGGCCACGGACAACCCCGCCGTGTCGCTGTCCACGCCGCTTTTGATACTCGGCATACCGATCTTCGACATCATCTACACCACCGTCTCACGCGTCCGCAACGGCAGCGTGAGAACGGTGAAGGAATGGCTGGAGTACACCGGCAGGGACCATTTCCACCACAGGCTGATGAAGCTCGGCCTCGGCGTGGAGGCCACCGTCGGCTTCATCGTGCTGCTCAACGTCTGCCTCGGCCTCGGCGCGTGGACCATACGCCATACCGCCTCCACGCTGGGCACCTGGCTGCTGCTGGCGCAGAGCCTGCTGATCTTCGTTATAGTGGTGGTTCTGATGCTGCTCGGGCGCGAACGTACGCCCGACGGAAACAAGGGGAAGACAACATGAAAGAGACGATCATAAAGAAATTCTCGGTGCGCAAGCTGGACGCGGAGCTGTTCACCCCGTTCACCATATCCACCGGCAGCCACAAGAGCCTGGAGAACCTGGTGTTCACGCTGGAGGCCGCCGGCGGCGTAAAGGGCTACGGCGAGGCCGCGATAGCCACGCATATCACCGGCGAGACCCGCGCCGGCACCGCCAAGAGCCTGGAGCGCGCCGGCCGCCTGCTCGCCGGGCGCGACGTCTCCAACTACCTCGGCGCGCTGGTCGCGCTTGAGGACGCCCTCGACGGCAACAGGGCGGCGCTGGCGGCCGCGCAGATGGCCGTGCTGGACCTCGCCTGCAGGCTGCAGGGCGTGTCGCTCTGGAAGTTCTTCGGCGGCAGGCAGAAGGGCCTGAAGACCGACATCACCGTGGTGATAGGCGGCGCCGGCGCGGCGCTGGACTTCACCAAAAAAATGCGCGCGCGCAACTTCCGCATCTTCAAGGTGAAGACCGGCTCGGACATGGACGAGGATTTCCGCCGCCTCGAGGCGGTGAAGAAGGCCGCCCCCGGCTGCGCCATATACCTGGACGCCAACTGCGCCTATACCGCCAAGGAGGCCGAGAAGTTCATAAAGGAGCTCGCCCGCCGCGGCATCCGGCCCGAGGTGGTTGAACAGCCGGTGGCCAAGGCCGACTGGGACGGGCTCGCCTGGCTTACCAAGCGCCTCCCGATGCCGGTCTGCGCCGACGAGTCGGCCTATTCCCTCGACGACGTTTACGGGCTGATACGCCGCCGCGCGGTGGCCGCCGTGAACATAAAGCTCACGAAGCTCGGCTTCCTGCGCGCCCGCGAAGTGTGGTCGCTGGCCCGCGCGGCCGGCATAAAGCTTATGATGGGCGAGATGCTCGAGAGCGAGCTCGCCTCCGCGGCCTCGGCCGAGTTCGCCGGCGGCCTCGGCGGCTTCGACTTCATAGACCTCGACACTCCTTTCTTCATAAAGGACAGCGGCATGAAGGGCGCCGGGTTCCTGTCGAAGGACGGCGTTTATTCCGTCGAGAATGTGAAAGCCGGCATAGGCGTGCTGCCCTGGGGCGGTAAATGAAACTGCCGGCGGCGCTGGTCCTGTGCCTGGCGCTGGCGGCCCCGGCGGCCGCGCAGGACCTGCCCGACCTGCCGGGACTCGACGACCTGCCCGAGCCCACGCGCTACCTCGCCGGCTATGTTTCCGTCTCCGGCGGGCAGGCGCTGCCTTACGGCGGTCACTGGGGGGACAAGGACGCCGGGTTCAAGGCCTCGCAGTTCGCCGGCCTGGCCGTTTCAAAGAGGGTGGACGAGCTGCTGAGCTACGGCCTGGAGGCCGACTACGCCCCGTCGCATAAGAACCGCTCCGTGCCGGAGATGGGTTTCAGGATGTTCGCGCTGTCCCCTTTCGTAAAGGCCTCTTTCCCGTCGGACAGCGCCGTGTACTACGGCGTGCTGGGCGCCGGGATCTACCAGTGGAGCAGCCCCGCCTACACCGCGGGCGGGACCCGGTACGGTTCCGCTTCGGGTTCCAGCGCCGGCCTGAGCCTGGGCGGCGGCGTGTCATATTCCTTCCTTTTCGGCACACGCCTGGGGGTGGAGCTGCGCTGGCACCACGTCTTCAACGTGAAAGGCGGGGGGCTGGACATGGGCGCGACCGACACGCTGAATGCCGGGCTTACGCTGACCTACGGCGTGTGGAAGGACCGCGCTAAGCCTGCCGGGGGGTCTTGACAAGTCAAGGAATCTCTGCTACAATCATATTGGTCGACACCTAGTGTCCACCAAATGAGACTCCCCGAAACAGGGGGACGCGAAAACCCGCCAAAAGCGGGTTTTCGCATTTATGCCTCCCGCCGGCCGCTTGCGGCCTCTTCCAGTTCCTCCGGCCTTATTAGTATAATAATCTTATTAATAGGGCCTTACTGGCCCGCGCTAAACTTTTACGGAGGACCTATGGGAAAATTCGTGGAATGCGTGCCGAATTTCAGCGAAGGCCGTGACCTGGCCAAGATAAACGCCATCGTGGACGCCGCCCGCAGCGTGCCGGGCGTGCTGGTGCTGGACGTGGAGAAGGACGCGGACCACAACCGCACCGTGCTCACGTTCATAGCCCCCGTGGAGACCGCGGCCGACGCCATGTTCGCCGTGACCAAAAAGGCCTCCCAGCTGATAGACCTGAACGTGCACAAGGGCGAGCATCCCCGCATGGGCGCCACCGACGTGGCCCCGTTCATACCGATAATGGATTCCACGATAGAGGACTGCATAAAGCTGGCCGAAGCGGCCGGCGAGCGCATAGGCCGCGAGCTTCAGATCCCGGTGTACCTCTACGACCGCGCCGCGAAGTTCGAGCACCGCAAGGACCTGGCCAAGGTGCGCAAGGGCCAGTTCGAGGGCCTGCGCGAGGTGATAGGCAAGGACCCCGAGCGCGTGCCGGACTTCGGGCCGAACCATATCCATCCCACCGCCGGCGCCATGGCCGTGGGCGCCCGCAACCAGATCGTCAACTTCAACGTCAACCTGAACACCACCGACATGGAGTTCGCCAAGATGCTGGCCAAGAAGATCCGCACGTCGGGCGGCGGCCTGCCGGCCCTGCGCGCGAAGGAGATCTTCCTGGAGTCCAAGGGCCAGGTGCAGATGTCCACCGTGCTCACCGACTACAAGACCACGTCGGTGAAGCGCGTGCTCGACGAGATGAAGAAGGACCTGGACCCGAAGGGCATAGCCATCACCGGCACCGAGCTCATCGGCCTCACCACCCAGGACGCCATAACCGATTACGCCGCCGAGGCCTTGAACGTCCAGGGCTTCGACAAGAACACCCAGGTGCTCGAGACCAAGCTGCTGAAACTGCTCTCGTCGTGGCAGAGCGGCGCCAACCTGTTCATAGACGCGCTCGCTAACACCGACCCGACCCCGGGCGGCGGCTCCGCCGGCGCGGTGAACGGCGCCATGGGCTGCGCGCTGGGCCAGATGGCCATAGGCATCTCGCTCAAGAGCAAGAAGCTCGACGAGGCGAAGAAGCCCGCGCTGCGCGAACTGCACGCCCGCCTGGGCGAGCACAAGGCCGCGCTGCAGGGCTGCGTCGCCGAGGATTCCGCCTCTTTCGACAAGTTCATGGAGGCCATGAAGCTCCCTAAGGACAACCCCGAGCGCAAGGTGAAGATGCAGGCCGCGCTGAAGTACGCGGCCGAGGTGCCGCTGAAGACCGCGCGCCTCTCCTGCGAGGCGCTGGCCGGCCTGACCGTCTGCGGCGGCTCCGTGTCCGCCCAGGTGATGTCCGACTACAGGAGCGCCCGCTACCAGCTGGAGGCGGCCATACGCTGCGCCGCCGAGAACGTCTTCATAAACGCGGAGGGCCTGGAGGACAAGGCCGCCGCGGAGAAGCTCGTCGCCGAGGTTAAGGGCTACCTGGCGGCTTTCGAGCCTGTGAAGGCCTGAGGATCTAGAACATAACAAGGAGTACTGAATGGCAAGTATAGACGCGATATCACGCAACCTGATGCTGGACAGCCTTAAGGACTACGCCAAGCGGCGCATTCCCTACGACCTGATCCGCGAGCTGGACGCCGCCAACGAGTTCCCGGCGGACATACTCAAGGAGATGTACGACCCCAACATACTGGGCGTGCACCTGCTGATGATACCGGCCGAGTACGGCGGGGTCTCCGGCGGCAGCTTCGACATATACCGCGTTTGCGAACTGCTGGCCCGCATAGACCTGGGCATCGCCACCGGCGTGTTCGCGACGTTCCTCGGCACCGACCCGCTCAACCAGGGCGGCACCGAGGAGCAGAAGGCCAAATGGCTCAGCCGCATAGCCAAGGAGAAGCTGCTGGTGGCCTACGGCGCCACCGAGGCCGACGCCGGTTCCGACCTGGTGAACCTGCGCACCCGCGCCGAGCACGTGGTGAAGAACGGCAAGATCGTAGGCTACCGCATCACCGGCAACAAGCAGTGGATCTCCAACGGCGGCGTGGCGGACCTCTACACCATACTGGCGATGGCCCCGGGCGGCCCGTCGTGGTTCCTCGTCGAGCGCAACATGGAGGGCTTCAGCCCCAACAAGCACGAGGACAAGCACGGCATACGCCTCTCGAACACCGCCGGGCTTTCGCTCGACAACGTCTACGTGCCCGCCGAGAACCTGATAGGTCTCGAGGAAGGCAAAGGCCTTCTGCAGGCGCAGGCCGTGTTCGGCTATACCCGCCTGATGGTGGCCGCTTTCGGCCTGGGCTGCGGCACCGAGGCCCTGGAGGTTGCCGTGCGCTACAGCCAGCAGCGCGTGCAGGCCGGCACCCCGCTTTCCGAGAAGCAGGGCTACACCCACAAGCTGATAGTCCCGAACGCCGTCTGGCTCGAGGCCTCGCGCGCCTACATCGAAGAGGTGGCGCATAAGCTCGACGCCGGCGACCACGGCCTGCAGACCGAGGGCGCCATAGCCAAGTATTCCGCCACCGAGGCCGGCAACCGCATGGCCGAGGACGCCATACAGGCGCTGGGCGGCTACGGCTACACCAAGGACTTCCCCGTAGAGAAGATAAAGCGCGACGTGAAGATAGCCTGCATCTACGAAGGCACCAGCGAGATCATGGAGATGACCATCTACCGCGGGCGCTGGCAGGAGCACCTGAAGAGCCGCGGCCGCTACTACCTGGACCAGGCCGACCAGCTGGACCAGCTGCACGCCAAGGTGCCGTGCGTCGGCGCCCACGCCGCCGCCCTCGCGCTGCGCGCCCTCGGCGCCATCATGGAGGAGTGCCGCGTGCAGAAGCTCACCCGCCACCAGCACGTCACCTTCAAGCTCGGCAAGCTGATAGCCGCCGCCGAGACGGCCGCCTGCTTCGCCAGGACCGCCGCCGCCGAGCGCTACAGCGAGACGGTGCGCTTCGACAAGCAGGGCTGGCAGGCGATGGCCCGCGTTTACGCGCGCCAGACCGCGCTGAACATAGCCGTCGAGGGCCTCGCGCTGGTGCTGGGCGCCTCCGACCAGGCCGGCAGCCTGTCCGACGCTGTGAACCTGTCCGCCGTGCAGGCCGAGCAGAAAGGCCAGCTGACCGACATGGACCTGGTCGCCCAGAAGCTCAAGCAGACCTTCAAGGCGAAATAAGGCTTTAACCCAAGGAGAAAACATGAACACAGTAGTACTGGTGAAGCAGGTTCCCGATACCACCGAAGTTAAGATCAACCCGGAGACCGGCACGCTCATACGCGCCGGCGTGCCGAGCATCATAAACCCTTACGATCATTTCGCGCTGCAGACCGCGCTGGAGCTCAAGAAGAAGCACGGCTTCAAGGTCACCCTGGTCTCGATGGGCCCCGGGCAGGCCAAGGCCGTGCTGCAACTGGGCCTGGCCCTGGGCGCCGACGAGGCTGTGCTGCTCTCCGACATGGCGGTGGCCGGCTCCGACACCTGGGCCACGTCGTACGCGCTGGCCAGGACCGTGAAGAAGATCGGCAAGGCCGACATCATCTTCTGCGGCATGCAGGCCATAGACGGCGACACCGCGCAGACCGGCCCCGGCGTGGCGCAGCACCTCGGCATGGCGCAGATCACCTTCTGCGAGAGCGTCGAGGTGGACGGCCGCAGGATCATAGTGCGCAAGCAGATAGACGGCGGCCACGAGATACTCGAGGCCAAGCCGCCCGTGCTGCTCTCGATGGTGATGACCAAGGACTACGTGCCGCAGTACCCGTCGTTCCCGGCGGTGCACGAGTCGCTCAAGAAGCCCTACCACGTGTGGAGCGCCGCCGACGTAGAGGCGGACCCGCAGTTCCTGGGCCTGAAAGGCTCGCCCACGCAGGTCAGCCGCATCTACCCGCCCCCGCAGAGGGAGAAGGCGGCCATGTTCTCCGGCTCCGGCCAGGAAGGCGTGGACAAGATACTCGACATCATGCGCCGCGAGCACTTCATAGGCGAGTAAGACCGGCGACCAGACCAAATTCAGGAGAAAACGATGATAGAAGTCTCGAAGAAATGCATAGGCTGTTCCAAGTGCGTGCCGGTCTGCCCGTTCGGCGCGATCAACATGGTGGACAAGAAGGCGACGATGAACGAGGCCTGCAACCTCTGCGGCGCCTGCGTGCAGACCTGCCCGGTGCAGGCCATCACGATAACCCGCGAGAAGGCCTCCTCCCGCGACCTGTCCGGCTATAAGGGCGTCTGGGTCTACGTCGAGCTCACCGAGACCGGCGACAAGGGCCACCCGAAGAAGATAAAGCCCGTCACGCTGGAGCTGCTCGGCGCCGGCCGCAGGCTGGCCGACGAACTGAAGGAAGACCTCTGCGCCGTGCTCTTGACCGACAAGAACCACGATTACGAGAAGGAACTCGGCGCCTACGGGGCCGACAAGGTGTACCTCGTCGAGCACGACGAACTGTTCGAGTACAACACCGACATCTTCTCGACGGTGATAACCTCGCTGGTCAACCGCCACAAGCCCTCGTCGATGCTCTACGGCGCCACCATACAGGGCCGCGACCTGGCGCCCCGCGTGGCCTCCACGCTGTACGTCGGCCTCACCGCCGACTGCACCGCGCTGGCCATCAAGGACGGCCTGCTGCTGCAGAGCCGCCCTGCGTTCGGCGGCAACATCATGGCGGACATCCTGGCGCCCAGCTCCAGGCCGCAGATGGCCACCGTGCGCCCCAACGTGATGAAGGCCATCGAGCCCGTGCTCGGCCGCAGCGCCGTGGTGGTGCGCGAGAGCGCGAAGATAGACAAGAGCCTGCGCCGCGTGAAGGTGCTGGAGCGCAAGATAGACCACGGCACCGGCGCGGTCAAGATAGAGAACGCCAATATAATAGTGTCCGGCGGCCGGGGCATGAAGACCAAGGAGAAGTTCCACCAGCTGGAGGAACTGTCCAGGCTGCTCGGCGGCGTGGTAGGCGCGTCGCGCGCGGCCGTGGACCTGGGCTTCAAGGACAAGGCCCACCAGGTGGGCCAGAGCGGCACCACCGTGTCGCCCAAGCTGTACCTGTCGTTCGGCATCTCGGGCGCGGTGCAGCACATAGTGGGCATGAAGTCGTCGGACGTGATCGTGGCCGTGAACAAGGACGCTAACGCCCCGATCTTCAACGTGGCCAAGTACGGCATAGTGGGCGACGCGCACGAGATAGTGCCCAAGCTGATAGAAGCGCTTAAAAAGGGGAAATAACGGGTCGCGGCACGGCGGCCGGGCAAGACCGGCCGCCGCGCGTCCCGCAGGCGGAACGTGACGCTGCTTAACAGACTGCTGCTTATCGTGTTCGGGGCCGGGCTGGTACCGATGGTCCCGGCCTGTCTCTTTTTATTCTATTTCCAGGCCAGGGCCAAGAACGACATCTCCGACCTGCAGCGCAACGTCGCGCAGATGGGCTCGCTGATGATGGAGCGCGAGGCGCAGGACCTCGCGCGCCGCTTCGAGCGCATGTGGGACGCCGACGCCTCCTACGTCAGCCGCCAGTCGCTGTCGCGCGCCCTCAAGAACAACCCGGAGTTCCTCTACCTCGCCTTCACCGGCCCCGACGGGCGAGAGGTGATGAGCGGAGGCGTGCCCGAACTGAAGCGTTATTACGGCTACCTCGACCTCTCGCGCGACCAGCTGTTCCGCGCCGCCTCCTCCGGCGGCCGGGCCACGCTCGGCCATTTCGAGATGATCTACGACATGCCGGTATGCCGGCTGGTCTACCCGCTGCCCGGCGGCTACTACGCCTTCGCGGCGGTGAACCTGCGCGACCTCTTCGAGAAGCTGCGCGCGCAGCGCCTGGGCGTCACCGGCGGGCTGCTGCTGGCCGACGCGGAAGGCAACGCGCTGCCGCTTTCCGGCTCTTTCGAGAAGTTCGACGGCGCCGCCGTGCGCGACATGCTGCGCCGCGGCCGGGTCTTCTCCATGGACGGCCACGACGGGACATATATAGGTTCCGCCTCCTCGGTGCGCGGTTTCGACCTCTACGTGGTGGCCCTGGAGAACAGGGCCGAGGCCTTCGCCGGCATCAACCGCATCTCCTGGCTGGCGGCCTTCGCGCTGCTGGCCTTCGCCACGGCCTTCTATTTCTCGGCGCTGCTGTTCACCCGCAGGCTCGGCGCGCCTGTGGACGCGCTTATGAGCGGCGCCGGCCGCGTTTCCGAGGGGGATTTCCGCACGCCGGTGGGCGAGGACACCGAGTTCGCCGAGCTTTCCGAACTGCTGAAGGCCTTCAACTCCATGATGAGGGAAGTGGAGCGCTACCACGGCATACAGGTGGAGAAGGTCTTCGAGGAGAAGCAGAAGCTGGAACTCCTGGTCAGCCTGATCCACGACGCCATCATACTTTCCGACCTGCGCGGCGAACTGCTCTACGCCAACGCCGCCGCGCGCGAGCTGCTGGACGCGTCAGACGCGACGCAGGGAGAGAACGAACCGCTGCGCCGCCGCGTGGCTGAACTGGTGAAAAAGAAGGCCTTCTCGAAGGGCGGCGTGGTGGAACTGGAGCGCGGCGGGGAGAAGAAGTACTACCGCGCCAGCGTGCAGACCCTCTCCGCCCGCACGCAGAGCCCGGCGGTGTTCATGGTGCTGCGCGACATAACCCTGGAGCGCCGCATGCAGCAGATGAAAGAGGATTTCTTCCACTCGGTGGCGCACGACCTGCGCGCGCCGCTCCTGACCATGCAGGGCTACATAAAGCTGCTGGAGCGCGAGTTCTCGCCGGAGGCCAAGCAGGCGGGCTATGTCCGCAACGTAAAGGACTCCAGCGACAGGCTCTTCAAGCTGCTGGAGAACGTGCTGGACATCTCGCGCATGGAGGCCGGCCAGCTGCGGCCCGACATGAGGAAGTTCGGCGCGGCCGATTTCCTGGAGCAGGCCGCCGGGAACTTCAGGCCGCTCTTCGACGAGAAGAAGATAGATTTCAGCGTGGACGCCTCGGCCGCCGCGGGGGCGGAGATACATGGCGACCAGTCGCTGCTGCGCCGCGTCATAGAGAACCTGGTCTCCAACGCGCTCAAGTTCACGCCGGCCGGCGGCAAGGTTACCGTGGCCGCAGCGCGCGAAGGCCAGGGCGTGGCCTTTACCGTGGCCGACACCGGCCCGGGCATACCGCCCGACCAGCTGGAAGCCGTTTTCGAGAAGTACAAGAGATTGAAGTCCGGCGAGGGCGAGGCCGGTTTCGGCCTGGGCCTCGCCATAGCCAGGAAGATAGTTGAACTGCACGGCGGGACGATAAAGGCAACCAGCGGGGCCGCCGGCGGCAGCGTTTTCACTGTGAAAATGGGGTAAAGCGCAGGGGCGCGAATAAAGGATAAGGGGATATCATGGAGAAGAAGGACAAGAAGGGGCGGAAATATCTGTACATCGGGGTAACGGCTTTTTCCATAGTCTGGCTGTTGTTCGGTCAAGCCATGGACGGGTTGCGTCCTTTTGATAATAAGTGGAATGACCTGCGCCTGATATTCCCTATGTACCTGTCAGTGCCGTTCACGCCGGACGGCGACTATACCTTCCTGTTCGGCAAATATATAAACAAGGCCGCCGATCCCAAGATAACTATAACCGCTATAGACGAGTATACCGTCGATAAATACGGCTACCCGTTCAAGCGCAAGTATTACGCCACCCTTATTGAGAAGCTTAATAAACTGGGCGTTAAGGCCATAGGCATAGATGTGATGTTCTTCGACCAGGACCGGGACGACCCGGCCAACGACGCCAAGTTCCTGGCCGCCGTGGCTAAGGCCGGGAATGTTGTGAACCTATTCGCTGTGGACAGCGAATCCTGGAAGGTAAAACCTCCGATAAAAGGCCTGGCCGAGCGCAGCGCTTATATGGGTTATCCCAACTCCGATATAAGCCTGGACAACGACGGACATGTCCGCCATTTCTACCTGTTCTATCGCGGCGCGGACGAGGACTTTGACGGCGTTGAAGAGAAGAACCTTCTGTACCGCGACCTCAACATGGGCAAGCTCAAATGCAGCCCTAAATGCGACGAGGGGAAGGTGTCCTCGCTGGGTATGGCCACTTATGCCGTAGCCACCGGCAAGCCGCTTATAGAGTACGAGATGAGCTACGGTTCCGAACCGATGATGCTGAATTACCGCTACCCGCAGGACAGGCCGGCCCACCCTGGCTGGGCGAAACCGTCAGGGGACAAGGTGCTTTCTACTTTCCGTCATATCTCGGTCGGAGATATACTGGAGGACAGGCTGGCTCCCGAAGAGAAAGAAGCTCTTAAAGGCGGTATAACACTGATAGGTTCTACGGCTCTGGGCGCCTTCGACCATTTCCCTTCGCCTTTCTTAAAGTTGTTCCCCGGCGTTGAGATACACGCCACCAGCATGGACAACCTGAAGTTCAGGGATTCGCTGAAGAACGTTACTTCGGTCTACCTGGGGATGCTGATACTTGCGCTGCCCTGGCTGGCGCTCTTCATTTCCCGGTTCTCGCTTAAAACGATGGTCGCCTCCGCGGCCGGCATACTTCTCGCCATGCTGGTCGGCGATTACGTGATGCTGATTAACCTGTACGCGGTGCCGTTCATACTTGTCGCCAGCTCTTTCGCGGTGCCGGCCGCCTACTTCATAATAGAGCGCGGTCTCGCCGAGGGCCGTGAGAAGCGCTGGATAAAGAACTCCTTCGGGCAGTACCTGTCGCCGAAGGTGGTGGACCTTATAACCAAGGACCCGTCCAAGCTGTCGCTCGGCGGCGAGAAGCGCGAGATGACGGCCTTCTTCATGGACCTCGAGGGCTTCACGACGATGTCGGAGAAACTCTCGCCCGAAGAGCTCACCTCGATGCTTAACGAGTACCTGTCGGCCTTTACCGACATCATACTGAAGCACGACGGTACAGTGGACAAGTACATAGGCGACTGCATAGTGGCCTTCTGGAACGCCCCGCTGGATCAGAAGGACCACCGCAAGCTGGCCTGCCTGAGCGCCGTGGAATGCCAGGCCGCCATACTGCGCCTGCACGACGAGCTGAAGCAGTTCACCATAAAGCCGCGCGCCCGCATAGGCGTGAACTCCGGCCACATGGTGGTGGGCAACATGGGCTCGCGCTCGCGCCTGTCCTACACCGTGATGGGCGACTCGGTGAACCTGGCCTCCCGCATGGAAGGCGCCAACAAGTATTTCCACTCGCGCATCATGGTGAGCGAGGAGACCTTCGCCGACCTGAAGGGGGACTTCGACCACCGCTTCCTGGGCAGCATACGCGTGGTGGGCAAGGCCATACCGGTGAAGGTGTACGAGCCCTTCGCCGAGAAGGGCAAGGCCCCGGCCGACGTGGCCGCCATGCTGAAGGCCTATACGCCCGGCGTGGAGAAGTTCTTCGCCGGCAGGTACGCCGAGGCCGCGGCCGACTTCAGGGCCGCGCTGGCCGCGCGTCCGGCCGACGGCCCGTCGAAGTTCTACCTGGACCTCGCCGAGCTCTACGCCAAGGAACCGCCCAAGGGCTGGGACGGCGCCTTCAACCTGACCGAGAAATAAGGGAACCATGATAATATTCTGGAGACTCCTTCTCGCTCACCTGCTGGCGGACTTCACGCTGCAGTTCGACATCGTGAACCGCCTGAAGCGCACCACGCTGCACGGCATGCTGCTGCACTGCGGCACGCACCTGGTGGTTTCCGTGATCGCCGTCTGGAGCTGGCTGCCGCAGCCCTGGTTCAAGCTGGGGGCGGTGTCCATAAACGGCTGGTGGGCGCTGGCCCTGATGACCGTGGTGCACTTCATCGTCGACAAGCTGCGCATCTACAGCATGAACGAGATGGGCTTCAAGGACGGCACCGTGAGCTTCCTGGTGGACCAGGTGCTGCACTTCTACGTGCTGTTCATGATCGCGCCGGTGGCGGTGGCCGGGCCGGGCGAACTGCTGGGCGAGAAATGGATAGGCATAGCCTGCATGCTGGTGCTGGTCACCCATTTCACCACGGTGCTGGTGTACTTCCTGGAGAAGGACCTGTTCGGCAAGAACTTCCCGGCCTTCGACGAGAAGTACTTCCTGATCTTCGAGCGCGTGGTGCTGTGGGCCTTCTTCTTCGCCGGCGGCTACTGGTGGATACCGTTCGCCGCCGCCTGGGTGGCGCAGATCTATTTCGTCAAGCGCAAGCGCATCATAGACCTTTCCGGCCTCAACGTCGCCCTTAACGTGGCGATAGCGGTGGGCCTGGGCCTGTGGACGCGGTACATGTACTACGGTTATATCTAGGCGGCTGGAGCCGCGGACTACGACATGCTGGAACCATCTAAGCTCAACATAGAAGACGCGGTGTTCACGTTCATCGACGTGGAGACCACAGGCCTCTCGCCGCGCGCGGCGCGCGTCTGCGAGGTGGCCGCCATCAGTTTCCGCGGGGCCGAACGCGTAGGGACCCTGGCGGAACTGGTGAACCCCGGCGGGCCCATACCGCCCGAGGTCTCAAAGATACACGGCATCACCGACGAGATGGTTAAGGACAGCCCGGCCTTCGGCGCCGTGGCGCCGCGCCTCCTGGACATGCTGGAGGGCTCGGTGATAGTGGCCCACAACGCCGAGTTCGACACGGCCTTCCTTTCGGCCGAGCTGGAACGCGTTGGCCTTAAGTTCCCCGAGCTGCCGGTGCTGGACACGCTGCTGCTGGCCCGGCGCAACTGGAAATTCAAGAGCAACAGGCTCGGCAACATAGCCGCCGAGCTCAACATCCCCAACGGGAGCTGGCACCGCGCCTTGAGCGACGTGGAGATGACCAGGAAGATCTTCGAACATTTCGTGAACGTGTTCAGGACGGCCGGCGCCGTTACCGTGGCCGACCTTATAGAGAAAAGCGGAGGAAAAAAATGAACAACAAGCCTTTTACCCTTGGTACCGCCCCGGACATCGTGGACTTCGCCGAAGTCGCCTGCGGCTTCAGGAAGGTCGCGGTGACCCCGAAGGCGCTGAAGCTCATAGAGACGCGCCGCGCCAGCCTGGAGCGCCTGCTGGCCGAGGACCGCGTGATGTACGGCATCAACACCGGCTTCGGCGAGCTGGCCAGCCAGCGCGTTTCGCGCGAGAGCCTTAAGAGCCTGCAGGTGAACCTGATACGCAGCCACGCCTGCGGCGTAGGCGAACCCCTGGACGACCACGAGGCGCGCGCGCTGATGTTCGCCCGCGCCAACGAGCTGGCCATGGGCAACTCCGGCGTGAGGCCGGTGGTGGTGAAGAAGCTGGCCGACCTGATAAACAAGGGCGTCATCCCTTTCATCCCCGCCAAGGGCTCCGTCGGAGCCAGCGGCGACCTGGCCCCTTCCGCGCACATGGCGCTGGTGCTGATAGGCGAGGGCACCGCCAGGTTCGCCGGCGAGCTGGACTGGCAGCCGGCCGAGACCGTGCTGAAGAAGGCCGGCATAAAGCCGATAGAACTGGCAGAGAAGGAAGGCCTGGCGCTCATCAACGGCACGCAGGCAATGAAGGCCGTCGGGGGACTCGCGCTGTTCGAGGCGATGAACCTGTTCTACACCGCCGTGCTTACCGGCGCCATGAGCCTTGAGGCCCTGAAGGGCACCGACACCGCCTTCGACAGGCGCATACACGAGCTGAAGCCGCACGCCGGCCAGCTCGAGGTGGCCGAGATGCTGGAGGCCATGCTGAAGGGCAGCCGCATACGCGCCTCGCACCGCGCCAACGACAAGCGCGTGCAGGACCCGTATTCGCTGAGGTGCATGCCGCAGGCCATGGGCGCCGCGCGCGACGCCATAGAGTACGCGCTGAACGTTTTCGAGACCGAGTTCTCGAGCGTCACCGACAACCCGCTGGTGGTGGAGGGGAACAAGCGCGGCGAGATAGACGTGCTCTCCGGCGGCAACTTCCACGGCCAGGCCGTCAGCTTCGCGGCCGACTTCGCCGCCATCGCCGTGACCGCCCTGGGCAATATCTCCGAGCGCCGCATAGCGCAGCTGGTGAGCGACTTCAAGATACTGCCGCCCTTCCTGGCCCGCAACCCCGGCCTCGAAAGCGGCTTCATGATAGCTCACGTCACCGCGGCCGCGCTGTGCAACGAGAACAAGATCTTGAGCCACCCGGCCAGCGCCGACTCCGTGCCGACGTCCGCCAACAAGGAGGACTTCGTCAGCATGGGCATGAACGCGGCCAACAAGCTCAAGACCGTGGTGCATAACGTGGCGCGCATATACGCCATAGAGATGATGGCCGCCGCCGAGGGCGTGGAGTACCACCGCCCGCTGAAGTCCAGCGCCCGCATAGAGGCCGCGCTCGCCGGGCTGCGCAAGATCTCGCCGGCTTTCAAGGGCGACGAGGTTTTCTCCGGCCGCATAGAGGCCGTGGCCGACGCCATACTGGGCGGCTATTTCGTGATGTGAGAGAGGAAAAAAGAAATGACCTATAAGGCTATAAGAGCTCCGAGAGGCAGCAAACTGTCGTGCAAAGGCTGGCAGCAGGAAGCGGCCATGCGCATGCTGATGAACAACCTGGACCCCGAGGTGGCCGAGCGCCCCGAGGAGCTGGTGGTATACGGCGGCCGCGGCAAGGCCGCCCGCAACTGGGACTGCTACAACGCGATAATCTCGTCGCTGAAGCGGCTGGAGAACGACGAGACCCTGCTGGTGCAGAGCGGCAAGCCCGTGGGCGTGCTGCGCACCCACGAGTATTCCCCGCGCGTCATAATCGCCAACTCCAACCTCGTCGGCAACTGGGCCAACTGGGAGACCTTCGACGAGCTTGAGAAGAAGGGCCTGATGATGTACGGCCAGATGACGGCCGGCTCGTGGATCTACATCGGCACGCAGGGCATACTGCAGGGCACCTACGAGACCTTCGCCGAATGCGCCCGCAAGCACTTCAAGTCCGACCTCGCCGGCAGGCTCGTCGTAAGCGGCGGCCTGGGCGGCATGAGCGGCGCCCAGCCGCTGGCCGTCACCATGAACGGCGGCGTGGCCATCATCGTTGAGGCCGACGAGAGCCGCATACAGATGCGCCTCAAGACCCGCTACGTGGACATCATGACAAAGAGCCTCGACGAAGCGCTCTGCCTGGCCGGCAAGGCCCAGAAAGCGAAGCAGCCTCTTTCCATAGCTCTGCACGGCAACTGCGCCGAGGTGCTGCCCGAGCTGGTGCGCCGCGGCGTCAAGGTGGACGTGCTGACCGACCAGACCTCGGCCCACGACCCGCTGCGCGGCTATATCCCCAAGGGCTACAGCGTGAAGGAAGCCGACGCGCTGCGCCGTAAGGACCCGAAGAAATACGTGAAGCTCGCCATGGAGTCCATAGCGATACACGTCGAGGCGATGCTGAAGCTGCAGAAGGCCGGCGCCGCCACCTTCGACTACGGCAACAACATCCGCACCATGGCCTTCAAGCAGGGCGTGAAGCACGCCTACGACTTCCCCGGCTTCGTGCCGGCCTACATACGCCCGCTGTTCTGCGAGGGCAAGGGCCCGTTCCGCTGGGCGGCGCTCTCCGGCGACCCCAGGGACATAGCCGTCACCGACGCCGCCATAAAGGAACTGTTCCCGAAGAACGCGCACCTGAACCGCTGGCTGGACATGGCCGCGAAGAAGGTGGCCTTCCAGGGCCTGCCGTCGAGGATCTGCTGGCTGGGCTACGGCGAGCGGCACCTCGCCGGCCTGCGCTTCAACGAGCTGGTGAAGAAGGGCAAGATCTCGGCGCCGATAGTGATAGGCCGCGACCACCTGGACTCCGGCTCCGTCGCCAGCCCCTTCCGCGAGACCGAGGCCATGAAGGACGGCTCGGACATGATAGCCGACTGGCCTATCTTGAACGCGCTGATCAACACCGCGTCGGGCGCCAGCTGGGTGTCTTTCCACCACGGCGGCGGCGTGGGCATGGGCTACTCGCTGCACGCCGGGCAGGTCACCGTGGCGGACGGCACTAAAGAAATGGCTCTGCGCCTCGAGCGCGTGCTCACCAACGACCCGGCCATGGGCGTGCTGCGCCACGCCGACGCCGGCTACCGGGAAGCCACTACCTTCGCCAGGAAGAAGGGCGTTAAGATCCCGATGATGAAATAAAGGAGAAAAAGACATGGCTTCTGAATTCAGTTTCGACGTGGTTTCCAAAGTGGACTTCAACCTTGTGGACGAGGCTATAGCCACCGCCCTCAAGGAGATAATCAACCGCTACGACTTCAAAGGCATTACTTCGGAGATAAGCCTGGACCGCAAGGCCAACGTGATAAACCTGCAGTCCGCCGACGAGTACAAGCTGAAGGCCCTCTACGAGGTGCTGCAGACCAAGCTGGTTAAGCGCGGCCTGCCGCTCAAGAACTTCCAGCCGCAGAAGGCTGAGAACGCGCTGGGCGCCACCGCCAAGCAGCAGGTGAAGGTGCAGAACGGCATACCCCAGGACAAGGCCAAGGAGATGGTGAAGGCCGTGAAGGAGCACAAGCTGAAGGCCAACGTCTCCATACAGGGCGACACCCTGCGCGTCACCTCCAAGTCCAAGGACGAGCTGCAGACCGTGATGGGCATACTGCGCGCCGGCGACTTCGGCGTGACGGTGCAGTTCGACAACTTCCGCTGATGGCCACGCTCTTCACCGGGATAAAGCAGCTGCTGACCTTCGCCGGCGACGCCGCGCCGCGCGCCGGCGCCGCCATGCGCGAGACCGGCCTGGTGAAGAACGCCGCCGTCCTCGTGGAGAACGGCGTTATAGAGGCCGCGGGCCCGCGCGCCGCCGTGCACCGGCACCGCCTCGCCAAAAAAGCGAAGGTGGTGGAGACCGGCGGCGTCTGCCTGCCCGGCTTCGTGGACAGCCACACGCATATGGTGTTCGCCGAGCCGCGCCTGAAGGACTTCTCTATGCGCACCGCCGGCGCCACCTACCAGGAGATAAAGGCCGCCGGCGGGGGGATAATATCCAGCATAGGCGCCGTCCGCAAGCAGCCGCAGCGCGCCATGGCCGCCCAGCTGGCCGGCCGCGCCGCGCGGTTCCTGCAATGCGGCACCACCACGGCCGAGGTGAAGAGCGGCTACGGCCTAAGCCTCGATTCCGAGCTTAAGATACTGCGCGCGGTGCGCGAGGCCGCGAAACTTACGCCGCTGGAAATGCTGCCCACCCTGCTGGCCGCGCACGGCGTGCCGCCGGAGTTCGCCGGCGAGCCGCAGAAGTACCTGGACCATATAGTCTCCGAAATACTGCCGAAGGCCGCCGCCGAAAAGCTGGCCGTCTTCGCCGACATCTTCTGCGAGAAAGGCTATTTCACGCCGGAGCAGACCGCGGCCTACCTTAAGAAGGCGCGCGAGTTCGGCTTCGTCCCCAAGGTGCATTCCGAGCAGCTGTCCAACTACGGCGGCACGCGGGCCGGGGCCGCGGCCGGCGCCATAAGCGCCGACCACGCCGACCACGTTTACGCCGAGGACATAGCCGCCATGCGCGAGGCCGGCACCATAGCCACGCTGCTGCCCGCTTCCAATTTCTACCTGGCGCTGGCCAAGTACCCGCCGGCGAGGGAGATCATAGCCGAGGGCGTGCCGGTGGCGCTGGCCACCGACTTCAACCCCGGCACCTGCCCCTGCTGGAACATGCAGTTCGTCGCGGCGGTGGCCTGCACGCACTGCGGCATGACTCCGGAGGAGGCGCTGTGCGCCGCCACGGTGAACGGCGCCTGGGCGCTGGGCATAGGCGACCGCTGCGGCAGCGTGGCGCCCGGCATGAAGGCCGACCTGGCCTTCTTCGCCGCCGACGACTACCGCGAGCTCTGCTACTATTTCGGTTCCAGCCAGGCGTCCATGACCGTGAAGGCCGGACGCGTGGCCTGGAAGGCCTGAACTACGGAGGGAACATGAAGGTCGTGCTTTTCGACATAGACGGCACGCTGGTGAAGGCCGGCGGCGCCGGCGCCCGCGCGCTGAACCACGCCGTGGAGGAGATGACCGGCTATAAGGACGCCTGCGACCACGTGCAGCTGCAGGGCGCCACGGACAAGACCAATTTCGAGAACGCCTACAAGGTGGGCGCCGGCCGCAAGCCGACGAAGAAACAGCTGGAAACGCTGACCCGCAAGTACGTGGCCCGCCTCCCCGTGGAGGTGGAGATCTCCGTGAAGGCGAAGAAGTACTCCAAGGTGAAGGGCGTGGAGAAGCTGCTGGCCAGGCTGGAAGGCCGCGCCGGCGTTATGGTGGGCCTGGGCACCGGCAACCTGAAGGACGGGGCTTTCATAAAGCTCGAGCCCTCGGGCCTGATGCGCCATTTCTCCTTCGGCGGCTACGGCTGCGATTCGCATCACCGCGCCGAGGTGCTGAAGAAGGCCGTGCAGCGCGCGGCCAGGCTTTCCGGCTCGGCGATAAAGGAGCGCGAGGTGTTCGTGATAGGCGACACGCACCGCGACGTGGAGGCGGCCAAGGAGGCCGGCTACCACAGCGGCGTGGTGCTGGACGGCTTCGGCGACGAGGACGCCATCATGCGTTCCAACCCGGAGCTGATGACTAAGGACTTCTCCGACCTGAAGCCCTGGCTGATCTGGCTGGGCCTGGAGCGGGACCCGCGCGGCGTGCGCCGCGGCACCTATATCTGCCCCGACTCGCCCATAGAGCACGCCCATTACGGCAGCACCGGCATGGACCTGCGCGACATAGAGACCGGCATAGAACAATTGCGCGAAGCTAAACGGAAGGCTACCGGGCGGCCCTAGTCCGCCACGGCACAACAGAGGAAAAATAAATGAAAATACAGGACACGCTCACTTACGGCGACATAGCCGAGACCCCGGAACTGCTGGAGAAGTTCTCCGCGCGGGCGGGGGAACTGAAGAAGCTGGCGCTGCGCTCCAACGGCACCGTGTACATGGTGGGCCGCGGCTCGTCGGGCACGGCCACGCTGTTCGCCAAGTACATCTGGGAGACCTACGCGGGCACCATCACCAATTTCATACACCCGCACTCCATCTTCGAGGCCAAGAAGCCGCTGGACTTCAAGGGCCGCGCGGTGTGGGCCTTCTCGCAGTCGGGCCGCAGCCAGGACATAGTGGCCTGCCTCGGCAAGCTGCTGAAGTGGGGCGCCAGGGGCGTGGCCGTCACCAACGAGCCGGAGCTCAAGAACAACCCGCTGGCGCGCATGGCCGGCCGCCACATACTGCTCTCCACGTCGAAGGAACTGCCGGTGGCCGCCACCAAGAGCTTTGAGCTGCAGCTGTGGTCCGTGCTTTGGACCGCGCAGGTCTGGGAGCGCTGCTTCTCCGACAAGGACTTCAAGGCCGCCATAGCCGCCGCCCGCAAGGCCGTCGACGACGATTACGGCGGGACCGAGCTCCTGAAGAAGATAAAGAAGGCCGGGATGCTGGGCTTCGTTGGGCGCGGCGCCCTTAACGCGGTGGCCGAGGACTCGGCGCTGAAGTTCCGCGAGATGTCCAAGACCCACGCGCTGGGCTACTCCGCGGCCGAGTTCCTGCACGGCCCGGTTGGCGCCTACGGCCCGAAGGACCTCGTGTTCCTCTTCACCCCGACGGAGAAACTGCCCGAGGACATACTGAAGGTGAAGAAGGCCCTGGACGAGCGCGGTACGCCCTGCGAGATCGTTAAGCCCGGCGCGCTGAAGTTCCCGTTCAGCTGCATACCGACCGACATGCGCATGAAGAAGCTGGCGCTGCGGCTGGCGCTGTACAAGGGCCTCAACCCCGACAACCCGAAGGGCCTCAACAAGGTCACCCAGACCTTCTAAAACCGGAGGGGATTACAAAGCGCGCGGAATTATTTCCGCGCGCTTTTGTTTTATACCGGTCAATTAATTTGGCCCGGGGACTGGCGCCGCGGCGTTTTTGTGTGTATACTATTGCGGTAGTAAATTTCAGATAAGGAGGCTTTATGGCGGAGATTGTGATATCCCTCGGTTACCGGGCCTCCTTTCCTTTTTAATCCTCAACATCGAAGGCTCCGGTACTGCCGGCACGGGCTTGCGCCCGGGCGGCCGCGCGCTTTGTGCGCGCCTGGCGGTAACTAAGGAGATAACAATGTCGGAAAATATCATGTTCAAGGCGCTGGTGACGGCGGAGCATAGAGGTTGTTTTACCGTGCGGCTTAACGGCGCGGAGATGACGGCCACCGCGGCCGGGAAACTGGCCGGCGGGGCCGTGTCGCGGCTGGACTTCCCGGTGGTGGGGGACGACGTGGAAGTGTCCCTGCACGACGGGGGCAGCAAGGCCGTGATACACGCCGTGCTGCCGCGGCGCACGATACTGCTGCGCAAAGGGCTGGACGCCTCGGCCGACGCTCAGCCGCTGGCGGCCAACATAGACAAGGTGTTCATAGTGATGGGCCTGGACGGGAATTACAACATAGCCCGCCTGGAACGCCTGCTGGTGGCGGCCTGGGACAGCGGCGCCGTGCCTGTGGCGGTGCTCACCAAGAAGGACCTGTGCCCGGAGGCGGAACTGGCGGCCCGCGTGGAGGCCGCAGCCGCGGCCGCGCCCGGCGTGCGCTTGTTGTGCCTGTCCTCGCTGTCGGGCGAAGGCGTGGCCGAGGTGGAGGCGGAGCTGGCCGGCGGTTTGCGCTGCTGTTTCGTGGGTTCTTCCGGCGCCGGCAAGAGCACGCTGCTCAACCGGCTGGCCGGCCGCGAAGCCGCGGCTACCGGCGATGTAAGGGAGAGCGACGCCCGCGGCAGGCATACCACCACCGGGCGGCAGTTGTACCTGCTGCCCTGCGGCGGCGAGATAATAGACACGCCCGGCATAAGGGAGTTCGGCCTGGAGTACGCAGGCGAGGGCCTGGCTTCGTCGTTCAGCGACATAAGCGCGCTGGCGGCGAATTGCCGGTTCGGGGATTGCTCGCATACCGGCGAACCGGGCTGCGCCGTGGCCGCGGCCATAGAGGGCGGCAGGCTCAGCAAGGAGCGGTTCAAGAGCTACCAGAAACTGAGGCGCGAGGCCGAGCGGCTGGAGCTGAGCACCGACCTGAAAAAACGCATCGAGAACAAACGCAAGCTGAAGAGCTTCGGACGTATGGTGCGGGATATAGGCGAGGTGAAGCGGCGGCTGCGCGGAGGCTGAATAAAAAGGCCGCCGGGGAGACCCGGCGGCCTTGCTTTACGGCTGGCGGTCAGGAGATCTTGTTCACCCGGCCTTCCCAGTCCATGAAGAACAGCCCGTCGGCGCCGGCGATGAAAAGGCCTTTCTCCGACGAGGTGACGCTGCTCCAGTCCGGAGGCGCTTTGCGCCAGACCAGCCTGGTGGGGAACTTCCATAGTTTCGCGGCGCCCTCGCCGTCAGAATCTACGCTGGCCATATATTTGTCCCCGAGGTTGAACCAGACCCGCCCGCCTTCGGCGTGCAGCACCTGCACGCTACCGGCCGGGACGCGGGCCTTCGCCAGCAGCGTGTGCAATTTCACTTCGAGGGTCTTGCGGTCGGAGGTCAGTACGTGGAAACGCTGTACCATGGAACCGCGGTCTATACTCTCGCCGCTTACCGTGCCGGTCACGCGGATCTCGCTAATGTCGGAAGTCCACACTGAGCCGTCGGGGTTCAAGTACAGGTTCATGTCCGGAGTTACGGCCCTGGGTGCGAACTCCGCGGCTTTGGCGCCTGGCAGGCAGAGGTACGAAGGTTTGTGAGCGCCGGTATTCACTATGAAGGCCATCTCTTTCGAGCCTTTCAGCGGCACCGGCACGGCGGCCCCGCCCGACGGCAGCTTCCAACTGTGTCCCTTGTAGGAAAGGACGCCGGTGCGCCTGTCCGCCCTTAGATACACGTCCTGACTCTCCATATCCATCAGGTACCGTGCGCCTTCGCCGCTGTTGCGGCCCACCTTGCGCCATTGCAGGTCTTTCATGCCCGGCTTGAGGTCCGCGAAGTAGGAGCCGTCGGCGCGGAAGTTCAGAAGGCCTTTCTTTTTCGCTAGAGAGAGGGTAAGCCCGTAATTGTACGACGCGGAAGGATACTCCGCGAAGCCGTTGATATCGCCGTTAAAGACCCTTGTCAGGGCGGCGGTTGCCCCGTAAAGCACCCAGGCCTTGCCGTAGCCGTCCTTGGCTGCGATCACTGTGCGGTACGGGCGCATGTAGGGGGAAAGATAAAGGAAGCCCTTCTCCCTGTCGGTGGAGCCCTGCACCATGACGGTCTTTTTGCCGGCCGGGTCGGCGAGGAACAGCTCGCCGGTGAAAGGCCGCTGGAACATGGCCGCCCCGTTGAATATGTCCGGGTCGGGGAAGGTATTGTAGCGCGCGAAGCCGGTATAAGCCGGCGCCGGCATTATTACCGCCTCGGCCCTGCTGTTGAACCTGGCCAGCATAAGGAAAGTTACGGCCACCGGCGCCGCCAGTACAGCTGCGGCTATGAGCGCCAGTTTCCTGCCGCCGGAGGCCGCGCGGCTGCCGCGCTCCGAGAACAGCTTAAGCGCATAAGCGCCGCCGGCGATGGCCATTGCGGCTAGCAGCGCTTTAAGCGAGGCGAGGGGAAGGAGTTTGTAGTGCACCTCCTGGAAGGCGTCCATCAATACTAACGGTGTGCCAATGGCGGTCAGGGCCGTGATAGCCAGCGCGCCGCCGGCTATGCCGTTGGCGAAAGCGTAGGATAGCGTGAAGCCGTAGAGCGTCAGGAACGCCAAGGCGAACGCGTAGTACGGAAGCATGAAACCATACAAGGCCCGCGGCCCTTCCGACGGGAAGCCGGCCAGTGCGCCCAGGCCGGCGGCCAGGGACAGTACCGCCGAGGCTATGAACGCCGTCAGCAGGGCGGAGAGCAGCAGCCGGTATTGCGGCACCGGCAGGAGTTCTTCGGTGAGCGCCGCTTTTTCGCGGGCGGCTTCGGCGCCGGCGCCGCAGCTGAAGATCAGCGCGGCCAGCGGTATGCCGGCGAAAAGCCAGTAGAGCATGGCCGTGGCCGCCGATTCCGAGGCCTTAAGCCCTTGCGGCTTCAGCAATACGGCCAACGGCAACGATATCAGCAGTGCCGCCGCTATCACGCAGAAAGTAAGCCTGTTCTTCCTGAACTGCAGCAGTATAAGGTCTTTCATATCTCCCCCAGCATAGCCCTGAAAGCGTCGTCCATCTCCAGCGGTTTCACCTCGGCCCCGTCGCCAAGGCCGGCGCCGCGCAGTTCGTCCAAAGCCTGCCTGCCGAACACGGCGAACTCGGCCACCGCCCCGGCGCGGGCCAGTTCGCGCACGCGGGGGGAAGTCTTAACTGAGCCCGCCCTGGCGCTGACGCGGAAGGTTTCGGCTTTGATGAAATCGGCACTGTGCTCCTCGGCTATGCGGCCGCCTTTCAGCACGCAGACGCGGTCCAGCAGGCCGCCCAGTTCGCCCATGCGGTGGTCGGATACCAGTATGGTGCGGCCGCCTTCGGCCAGCTCGTGCACCAGGCCGTTCAATATATGGTCGCGCACCAGATAGTCCAGGCCCGACGTGGGTTCGTCCAGCAGGAAGAGGCGCGGGTTATGGGCCGCGGCGCATACCCAGGCCAGCTTGGCCGCGCTGCCCTTGCTGAGCGCCCCGGCCTTGGCCGCCGGGTCCAGCTCCAGGCGCCGCAGCAGTTCCTGCGCCTTGGCCGCGTCCCAGGAGGGGAAGAAGCGCGCGCGGAAGGCCAGCACCCCGGCCACGGTCATGAAGGAATGGAAGGCCGGCTTCTCGGGCACATAGCCTATAAGGCCGCGCAGGCGGCCGCTGCCGTCGGGGCTGAGCCCCAGGGCGCTGATCTCGCCGGTGTCCGCGGCTATAAGGTCCAGCAGCACCTTGAACAGCGTGGTCTTGCCCGAGCCGTTGCGGCCCAGTATGCCCACCACCTCGCCGGGGCCGGCCTTGAGGTCCAGGCCGTCCAGCACCTTCCTGAGGCCGAAGCCCTTATGCAGGCCTTTCACCGAAAGTATTGTCCCGTCGCTCATAAAGCCCCCTTCTTAAGCTTCGCCAGCAGTTCCTCTATAGCGGCGGCGGCCCGGCCGTGGCCCAGGCCTTCCTTACCCCCCTCGGTAAGGCGCGCCTGCAGGTGGGCGGCGGCGGCCCGGGCCAGCGCCGCGGCGCGGGGGGACAACACGTTCTCCGAACCGCGCTGCCCCTCGAAGAAGCCTTCGGCGCTGAGTTCCCTGTAGGCGCGGGCCACGGTGTTGGGATTGAGCTTGAGCTGCGCGGCCATGGCGCGTATGGACGGGGCCTCGTCGCCGGGCTTAAGCAGCCCGCGGCGCACCAGGCCCTTGAGCCCGGTCTTTATCTGCTCGTAAATAGGAGCCTGCGATCTGAAGTCGATCTGTATCATAAGTGTACTACCTTACTAGTACAGAGATAGTATAGCCCCCTCCGACCCGTTTGTCAAGGCCCGGTCCTTTCTGCCGCCAACGTAGCATCATGCTGCCACGAAGTAAGTGCCCGTCGGTAAGTGGAACTTTTCAGGAAATTTAATCGGCTAGCATGGATGTCGCCCACTCGCGGTAGCGCAGCAGGTGCTTCCAGAGCATATCCACGTCTTTGCGGGTGTAGACCTCGCCTTCGTAGGAAACGCGGTTCTTTTCGTTTATTATACGTTCCAGGTGGCGCGCCCCGGCAAGGCCTTTTTCGTCCAGGGCTATGACCTGGCGCAGAAGTTCCACGGCGGCCATGTGGTCTTCGCCTTTGCTTTTTACGCCGCCGAATTTAATGGTCAGGGCGTCGGTGTACGCTATGGCCGCGTGCACAATAAGCAATCCTGCCGCGTTCCAGTATTCGAATTCACGCGCCACTTCGGCGCCTTTATAGAAGTTGTCGCCGACCATGGCGTAATCGGAACTTTTAGACTTGGGCACGGAGACTCTTTTAGTAAGCCTTGGCGTCATAGCACCACGTCCTTCAGTTTTTTATCGAGCAGGTCTATGCCGTGCGCAAGTATGTTCTTCATCAAAGGGTCGCCGCTGCGGTACTTCTTCTTCGCCTCCGCGGCTGAGTAAGTTATGGGGGAAAGTCTTATGCCGTATTTCCTGGCGAAGCCGCGGCCGAATTCCAGCGCTTTGTCTTCCAGGCCGGCTTTTGCTGCGCCGTCCGTTACCAGCAGCAGGTCTATATCGCTGCCGGGCTGGTCTTCCTTCCTAGCCGCACTGCCGAAAAGCGTTGCCGTGCGGGCGTCTTTGCCCAGACTATGTGCGATCGAATTGCGCAGCAGCGACTGAAAATGTTTCTCGGCCTGGAACATGGGCAACAGCGCCTCTTTGACCAGGGCATGGTCGAAGTTCAGCCGCAGCAGCTGGGTATGGCCTGAGCCTTGCCGTATAATAATCCCGATTACTTCCAGCCTGTCCAGCGCCTGCCGGCAGGCCTGATGATTGATCCCCGCCGCCCGTGCCGCTGCCCTGCCGCTCATGCCTTCCGCGCTGTCCTTAAGCGCCCGCAATAGCGCTACATGACTCGGCGCCGAGAACACCCAGTCCAAAGGATACGCAATGAACGCCTTCTTCTTTCCCATATGTCTATTATAACAGCCAATTGGCTATATTTCAAGACATATTTGCTGGGATTTGTACGGCGGCTGATAATATCTGGCGCATGTGTGATTTTTATCGCATTATTCACAAAATGCAGAACTTGCACCATTGGTGCAAGAAATGTACTGACCATGGGCTGGGCGGGGAGGCGTGGTGTCGCTCCTGTCGGTTCTTTAACGCCTCGCTCGCGATGAATAATAGAGGAAGGCCGTGCCTGACGCCCCCATCCCCGCCTGACGCGACTTAAGGCAAAAAAGAACCCCGGGTTTGGGCCCGGGGTTCCTTTTTGTGCGACTTGGACCTTAGAGGTCCGTCATGTAGGCTATCTCGTCGTACGGGGTGCGGTACAGCGGCTGCTTCAGGCGCTTCTGGTCGAAGATGTGCCCGAAGATGCCGATGCTGCGCGCCACCACGAACAGCGCGTTGAGGCAGCCCATGCTGACGATGTTGTTGATCTCGTCCTTCTCGAACGAGCCGGTGCTCATCAGCATGTCGACGAAGCAGATGCCGATGCAGCCGTCGACGTTGAGTATCAGGTTGCCCTTCTTGGCGGTGGTGAGTTTCTCCACCTCCAGCGCGTAGTCCAGCAGGTCGGTCTTCTTGAAGTTCTTCTTGCAGAAGGCCTTCAGCTGGGTGACGCGCATGTCCGGGTTGGTGACGCTCTTCACCTTGTGGCCGATGCCGGGGATGTTGATGCCCTTCGCCTTCATGTCCTTTATGAACTGCTCGGGCGTGAGGCCGGCGTCGTAGGCGCGTTTGAAGTTCTGCGCCGCGCCGTCGATGGCGCCGCCGAAGCGCGGGCCTATCGTCAGCACGCCGGAGACCATGCTGGATATGATATCCTTGCCGGCGCGGGCCGCCACTATGGCGTTATGCGCGCCGCTGACGGCCGGGCCGTGGTCGGCGCACAGCATCAGAGCGGTCTCCAGGAACTTGGCGCCGTAATCCGGCAGCTGGCGCTTGAACCAGAGCAGGCCGATGACGCCGCCCAGGCCCATGTTGTCGTTGAGCACCTTCGATATCGGTATGTTGCAGTATTCGAGCTCTTCCTTCTTCTCGTTCGATATCGTGGCGATGAACGTGGTGGCCTTGCGGATCTTGCCTTCCTTCAGCGCCTGGGCGAAGTCCATGGGCAGCGCCGGGGCCGCTACGTCGGCCGCGGGCTTTATGGTGCCTTTCTTCACCAGCTTCTGGTAGGTCTCGTTCACCTTTATGCCGTAGTCGTCGAAGGAATCCGGCACTATGGCGCCGGCGTCCTTGAGCGCCTTGTTCTTGGCGTCCGCGGTTTCCAGGTCCGAGCCCGCCTTCGCGCCGGCGTGGCCGAACTGTACGCCCGCGGGGAACATCTTGGAGCAGGTGCCGGTCACCCAGATCACGAGGGGCTTGGTTATCTTCCTGGCCTTCAGGGCCTCGACGATGCGCAGCTCCTCGGTGCCGCCTATCTCGCCCAGCGC
>CALMZU010000205.1 GCA_937870775.1 uncultured Elusimicrobia bacterium | reverse complement strand
CCTCGTCACTCGGCCTCGTCGCTTACGCAAGCCTCGGCCTCCGTGACGGTTTTGCAAACCCGTTCCCTGCCACCCGCCGTCCCTTGAAACTTGCGCGGGTGGCGGCGTGCCGGGTTAGCAAAACCCTCGTGAGGCGCCGGCTTGCGCAGCGCCGGCGCCGAATGCGGAGCGAGCCCACGGTGTGGGCGAGCGCGTTTTGCGTTCCGGCACGCCGTCAGGCCCCGCGCCCGGGTTTAGAGGATCTTCTTTATCAGGTCCGGGCGGTTGATGTCGCGGAGGGCGCGGAGGATGAGGGGACGGTTCTCCGGCTTGTAGTACTGGAGGAGGGCGCGCTGCATGCGGCGCTCGGTGTCCTTCTTGGCGACGTAGACCGGTTCGAGCGTGAACGGGTCCAGGCCGGTGAAGTATATCGACGTGGCCAGCTCCATGGGGGCCGGCAGGAAATCGTTTATCTGCTGCGGGCGTATGCCGCGCGCCTTCAGGAAGGCCGCCAGCTCCGCCATGTCCTCGAGCGTCGAGCCCGGGTGCGCCGAGATGAAGTAGGGCACCAGGTACTGCTCCTTGCCGGCCTTGCGCGACTCCTCGAGGAAACGCCGCGAGAACTCCTCGTACACCTCGCACGACGGCTTCTTCATCACCGAGAGGACCTTGGGCGAAGTATGTTCCGGCGCGACCTTCAGAAGGCCGCCGGTGTGGTAGCGCGCTATCTCGGCGATGTACTCGCCGCAGCGCAGCGCCAGGTCCATGCGTATGCCGCTCGCCACGAAGGCCTTTTTAAGGCCCTTGAGCGCGCGCACCGCGCGCATCAGGTCCAGGAGCGGCCTGAAATCGGTGTCCAGGTTGGGGCAGATCGACGGGTGCAGGCACGAGGTCTTCTTGCAGGCCTTGCAGATCTCCTTGTCCTTGCCGCCCATCGCGTACATGTTGGCCGACGGGGCGCCCAGGTCCGAGATGTTGCCCGGGTGGCGGGGGGAGCGCAGCAGCTCGCCGGCCTCCTTCAGTATCGACTCCTTGCTGCGCGTCTGTATGAAGCGGCCCTGGTGCAGCGTCAGCGAGCAGAAGGCGCAGCCGCCGAAGCAGCCGCGGTGTATCACGATGGAATCCTTGGTGGTCTCGAGCGCCGGTATGGGCTCCCTGTACGACGGGTGGGGGCGCTTCGTGAACGGCAGCGCGTAGACGGCGTCCATCTCTTCCGTCGTCAGCGGCAGCGCCGGCGGGTTCTGCACCACCGCGCGGCCCTCGCTCTTCTGCCACAGCACGGCGGCGCTGTAGGGGTTCGAGTTCTCGTATATCAGCCGGGTGGCCTTGGAAAATTTCACGCGGTCGCCGGAAACCTCGCCGGCGGTGGGCAGCTCAATGGCGCCTGGCAGTGCGAACTCGGAGGTCTCCCTGGCGCCCAGCGGGTAGGCCGTGCCGCGTATGCCGCGCAGCTCGTCGATCTTCTTGCCGGCCTTCAGGCCCGCCGTCAGTTCGCGCAGCTGGCGCTCGCCCATGCCGTATACCAGGATGTCGGCCTTGGAGTCGAGCAGCACGCTCTTCCTGACCTTGTCGGACCAGTAATCGTAATGCGCGAAGCGGCGCATCGTGGCCTCTATGCCGCCTATCACGACGGGCGCGTCGGGGTAGGCTTCGCGGCAGCGCTGCGAGTAGATGATGGTGGCGCGGTCGGGGCGCAGGCCGGCCTTGGCGCCGGGGGAGAAATCGTCGGTGGAACGCACCTTGCGGTTGTGCGTGTACTTGTTGATCATCGAGTCCATGTTCCCGGACGAGACGCCGAAGAACAGGCGGGGTTTCCCGAATTTCCGGAAGTCGGAGCAGTTCTCCCAGCGCGGCTGCGCCAATATGGCCACGCGCAGGCCCTCGGCCTCCAGCACGCGGCCGACCAGCGCCATCGCGAACGAGGGGTGGTCCACGTAGGCGTCGCCGGTGACCAGCACCACGTCCACGGCGTCCCAGCCGCGGCGCTTTATCTCTTCCGGGGTCATCGGGAGGAAATCCATAGGTAGATGATAGCAAAAGGGGGGCCGCGGGGAGGAGGCCGGGGGGTTCCAATAATATCTTTTTTATGTAATAATAGGGGGGCGGGGCTTAAGAAAGCTTTAAATTACAAGGAGAAACGATGAAAAAGATCATTCTCGCGGTACTGCTGCTGCCTCTCGCTTCCGCCGCCAAGGCGGACACCTTCTCTGACTTCAAGACCCTGGTGCAGGACGCCTACCTGAAACCCTTCGCCGCCGACCTCGGCGGCGTCATAGGCGCCAACGACTTCAACTCCGGCCGCTCGCTGGGCTTCCCCGGCTTCGAGGCCGGCCTGGCCGTCTCGATGCAGGCCAAGCCCGCCGTGGAGAACCGCATACTGCGAGCCGCCGACGTTAACATGTTCGGCGTGCCCATGCTGCACGCCGGCGCCGCGCTGCCTTTCATAGGCGCCGACGTGATGGCCCGCGGCACCGGCTACTCCGGCTTCTCGATAGTCGGAGGCGGCCTGCGCAAGAGCCTCCTGAAGAGCGGCACGCTGACCAAGTTCATCCCCGACGTCTCCGTGTCCGCCTGGTACGACGTCATCAATTATGATTACTTCAAGGGCACGCACATGTCCATCGACGCCGCGGCGTCCTTCGACATCCCGGTGATAAAGCCCTACGTCGGAGTGGGCCTGGACCGGACGAAGGTCGAGGTCAAGAGCGGCACCGCCATACCCTCCGGCACCTCCGGCACCATATCCAAGCCGCGCTACACCGTCGGCGTCAGGCTGTCGCCCATGCCGCTGCTCTACGTCTACGGCGCCTACAACGTGCTGCACGGCCAGAGCGGCTATTCCGCCGGGGCCGGGCTGAAGTTTTAGCAAGCTGGCGGCTAGGCGGCCTGGCCTCGCGCGAGGCCTGGCTGTCCGGCCGGAAAAGGAGAACACATGGAAACCAACCAGACTCAGAACAACGAAAGCAACAGGCTGGTGGAGCTGGCCGAGCATTACGGCGCCAACAACTACCATCCGCTGCCTATAGTGATCACCACCGCCAAGGGCGTGTGGGTGAAGGACCCCGGGGGGAAGAAGTACATGGACATGCTCAGCGCCTATTCCGCGCTGAACCATGGCCACAGGCACCCGCGCATCATCAAGGCGCTCGTCGACCAGGCTAAGAAGCTTACCCTTTCCTCCCGCGCTTTCAATAACGACCAGATAGGCCCGTTCCTCAAGGAACTCTGCGACTTCACCGGCTACGAGATGGCCCTGCCGATGAACTCCGGCGCCGAGGCCGTCGAGACGGCGCTGAAGACCGCGCGCAAGTGGGGCTACAAGGTGAAGGGCGTGCCGGAAGGCAAGGCCGAGATCGTCACCTGCTCCAACAACTTCCACGGCCGCACCATCAGCACTATCTCGTTCTCGACCGAGGCGCAGTACAAGGACGGCTTCGGGCCGTTCACGCCCGGCTTCAGGACCGTCGAGTACGGCAATATCGAGGCCCTTAAAGCCGCGATAAACCCCAACACCGTAGCCTTCCTCGCCGAGCCGATACAGGGCGAGGCCGGCATCATAGTGCCGCCGGCCGGCTACCTCAAGGCGGCCAGCGAGCTCTGCAAGGCGAACAACGTGCTGTTCATCGCCGACGAGATACAGACCGGCTTCGGCCGCACCGGCAAAAAGTTCGCGTGCGACTACGAGGGCGTGAAGCCCGACATGATCACCGTCGGCAAGGCGCTCGGCGGCGGCGTGATGCCGATCTCCGCGGCGATCTCGTCGAAGGCCATCCTCGGCGTGTTCAACCCCGGCGACCACGGCAGCACGTTCGGCGGCAACCCGCTGGCCTGCGCGGTGGCCCGCGAGGCCATAAAGGTGCTCGTCGACGAGAAGCTCGTCGAGAACTCCTACGAGTCCGGCCGCTACTTCATGGAGAAGCTGCGCACCATAAAGGGCCCGCACATAAAGGAAGTCCGCGGCAAGGGCCTGCTGATAGGCGTCGAGCTGGACTGCAAGGCCCGCCCGTACTGCGAGGAGCTGATGGGCCTGGGCCTGCTGTGCAAGGAGACCCACGACCACGTCATCCGCTTCGCGCCGCCGCTGGTGGTGACGAGGAAGGAACTGGACTGGGCCTTCGCCCGCATAAAGAAAGTACTGTCGAAGTAAGCGTTAGCCGACGGGGGGCGCCGGGCCGCGAGGTCCGGCGCCCCGCCTTATATGAACCAGAAGAACGAGGTCCCGCTTTACGCGCAGGTGGTTTTCGCCGCCGCGGTATGGGGCGCCGCGTACCCTTTCACGAAGCAGCTGGTGGCCGAGCTCTCTCCGGTCTCCATCATCGTTTTCCGCGGCCTGGTGGGCTCGCTGGCCCTGCTGTTCCTGAGCCGCTCCGCTTTCAGGCTTTCCGATCTCACGACGGGCAACCTGCTGAAGCTGCTGGTCATGTCCGTGCTGGGCGTATCCGGCCAGCAGTACGTGCAGGCCTACGCTCTGAAGTACACGCTCTCCTCCCACGCCGGGTGGCTGATGGCCTCCACCCCGATAATAGTGGCGGCCCTCATGGCCTGGCTCGGCGAGCGGATAAGCCCGTTAAAGGCCGCGGCCTTCCTGCTGGGCTTCGCCGGCACGCTGCTGGTGGTGTTCTCCCGCGCCGGCTCCGGCGCGCTGTCCCTGCCGTCCACGCGCGGGGACCTGGTGTTCCTCTCGAGCTGCCTCGCCTGGGCGTTCTACGTGATCTGCGCCAAACGCTGGCTCACCGGCTGGACGCAGGCCAAGGCCACGACGGCCACCATGCTGGTGGCCCTCGCCACCACGCTGCCTTTCTGGCTGGCCTCGGCCGGGCCCGCCGAGTTCGCCGCCATCTCGGGCCGCGCCTGGCTGAGCCTGGCCTACCTTTCCGTGCTCTCCTCCGCCCTCGCCTACCTTTTCTGGAACAACGCCGTCGAGGGGCTGGGCCCGGTGAAGACCTCGTACTTCATATACCTGGAGCCTTTCTCCACGCTGGCCTCGGCCTACCTGCTGCTGGGCGAGCGCACCGCTCCGGCGGCCTTCGCCGGCGGCCTGCTGATACTGGCCGGCGTATACCTGGTGGGCCGCCGCGAGCCGGCCCGGCGGGAAAATTTAAAAGGAGCTACCGGACATGCCTGACTACAGCGACCTTAAGAACAAGTTCGGACATTACTGCATATACGAGGCCCCGGCCTCGGGCTTCACCACCTACCGCGCCGGCGGCCGCGCCGAGGCGGCCGTGGTGCCCGGCACGCCGGCCGAACTGTTGTGGCTGGGCGGCTGGTGCCGCGCGAAGGGCATAAGGATGCTGGTGCTGGGCCGCGGTTCCAACGTGCTGGTGAGCGACAAGGGCCTGCCCGGCGTCACGGTGCTGACCGAGCGGCTGGCCCGCCTGGAGGTCTCCGGCAATTCCGTGACCGCGCAGGCCGGCGTGCTCTGGGACGACCTGGCCCGTATCACGGCGGAGAAAGGGCTGGAGGGGCTGGAGAAGACCTCCGGCATACCCGGCTCCGTAGGCGGCGCGGTGCGCATGAACGCCGGCGCCTTCGGCCAGGAGACCTTCGACAGGCTGGTCTCGGTGGAGGCCTACGACGCCGCCGGCGGCGCCGTGCGGCTGCTCAAGAAGAACATGGATTTCGGCTACAGGCGCGTATCCGGGCTGGACGGGCTGACCATCATCTCGGCGCGCTTCGAGTTCCCGTCGGGCGACGCGGCGGCGCTCTCCGCCGAGCGCGCCCGGGTGCTGGCCGCGCGCGCGGCCAAGCAGCCGCTGGACTTCCCGTCGGCTGGCAGCGTGTTCAAGCGCCCCGCCGGGGATTACGCCTCGCGGCTGATAGACGCCGCCGGGCTGAAAGGCTTTCGGATAGGCGGGGCCGAGGTGTCGGCCAAGCACGCCGGCTTCATAGTTAACGCCGGCGGCGCCACCGCGACGGACATCTACACGCTGATGCGCGAGGTGCGCGCCCGCGTGAAGGCCGCGAGCGGCGTGGAACTGGAACTGGAACAGATACTGCTGGGCGAGTTCTGACCGGGCCCTGCCCGGAGGGGGAAGAATGAGGTTCATACTCTGCATGCTGCTGCTGCCCTGCGCGGGCTGGGCCGCCGACGGCGGCCGGTCCGCCCCCGAGAAACATTTAGACAAGGGCGAATACCAGGCCGCGCTGGGGCTCTACTACCCCGCCGCTAAGACCCCGGGCGAGGAGGGCCTTAAGGCCGTATACCGCTCGGCCGAATGCGAGGCGCTGCTGTTCCGCTACGGCGAGGCCGCGCAGCGCCTGGCCGGGCTGAAGCTGCCGCCGGAACCGCTCTGGCAGGGCCGCTTCCTGCTGCTCAGGGCCGGCATAGGGCGCCAGTTCCTGGCGCAGTACGGCTACTCGCTGCCGGCCGACGAGCAGAAGGGCTCGCTGGACGTGACCAAACTGACCTACGCCCAGTGGCGGCGCGCCATTTCGGCCGACTACGATTCCCTCTGGGCCCTGCGCGGCGAACTGCTGAAGTACCGCATGGAGTCGCAGGACTACTTCGCCGAGGTGAAGGAGGCCGAGCTGGCCTATACGCCCACGCTCTGGGATTTCGCCGTACTGAACTGGACGGACTGGCTGGCCGAGCAGGAGGCCGGACCGCGCCCGCCGGACGCCTGGCTTTTCGTGAAGCCCGAGTTCAAGGCCGGCTATTCGCGGTCGGCGCCGCCCGCCCTGAAGGCCGCGGCCATCTTCGAGGACGCGGCCTCCGTTACGGCGGCGGACATGGATTTCGCGCGCGAGTACTGGCGGCTGCAGAGGCTGCTGCTGCCTTTCGAACATGGGAACCTTGCCGAGGCGAAAGACCCGGCCGGCCTGCGCGCCGCCGCCGCGGCCGTGCTTTCCGGCTGGGGGAGTTCTTTCCGCACGCCGCTGGGCCGCGCCTGGGCTTTCTGGAAAGCCGCCGCGTTCAGCGAACAGGCCGGCTCGTTCAAGGCGGCCGTAGACTTCTGCGGCAAGGCCGTGGAGCAGGCCCCCTCGTCGAGGCCGGCCAGGGAATGCGAATCGCTGAAGGCGCGCATAGAGATGCCGGTACTCTCGATGGCGGCCTCCTTCGCGCCGCCGCCCGGACTGGGCGCGCTCACCGTCAACGCGCGCAACCTTCCCGCGGTGTTCTTCCGCGCCTGGCGCACCGAACCCGAAGATCTCCGCGCCGTTAATTCCGGCGGCGAGGCCTGGAACCAGCTGCGCTACGTGCAGGAAACGGGCGTAAAGGCCTTCCTCGGCCGCAAGCCCGACCTGGCCTGGCGCACGCCCGTGGACTACCCGGCGCCCTACGCCTATGCCGAGCAGAAAGTTAAGTCCCCGTCCTTCGCCAAGGGCATATACGTGGTGATAGCCTCCGGCGACAGCGGCTTCGAGCCGGGCTCTTCGCTGATGCGGGCGGTGGTGCTGAACATCACGGACGTCTTCCTGCTGGGCACGGACGGCATGTCCGGCGACCCTGAGGATTTCCTCTACGACCCGGCGCGGCCGCGGCGCAGCGCGTCGGGGGACATTTTCCGCTTCTACGCGGCCGACGCCTTGACCGGCAAGGCCCTGGCCGGGGCTGACATAGACGCCCGGTATTCCAACGGCCGCAGGGACTGGACCAGCGCCGCGCTGAAGACCGGGCCCGACGGGGCGGCGGCCCTGGCCCTGCCTGTCACCGTCGCCTACCCTTCCCCGGACTATTATACGCTGGACCCGCTGCTGTACAAGGACGGGGCCTGGGCCTACTGGAGCTCCTTCTCGGGAGCGCGCGTGGACGTGCCGCAGCCGCTGGCCGTATACGCCGAGACCGACCGCCCCGTATACAGGCCCGGCCAGGAGGTTAAGTTCAAGGTGACGGCCCTGCTGCGCCAGCCGCGCGGCTGGCGGGCTTACGACGGGAAGGCCGCTTTCCGCGTCACCGCGCGCGACGCCAACTGGCAGGAGGTGTTCAGCAAGACCATGCCCGTGACCGGGCTTGGCAGCGCCGCAGGCTCTTTCACGGTACCGGCGGGCAGGCTGCTCGGCAATTATTCGCTGTACGCCGAGCTGGACGAGTTCGGCCGCAATTTCTCAGGCCAGTCCTCTTTCGGGGTCGAGGAGTACAAACGCCCCGAGTTCGAGGTGAAACTGGGCTCGGCCTCCGACGCCTGGCGCTACGGCCGCAAGGCCGGCGTCTCCGGCGAGGTTAAGTACTATTTCGGCTCGCCTGTGCCGGGCGCGCAGGTGCATTACCGCGTCACGCGCTCGCGCTATATCCCGTGGTACTGCTGGTACTGGTCGTGGTTCTACGGCGGCGGCGGGCAGTCCGAGGTGGCCTCCGGCGACGTGAAGTCGGGCGACGACGGCAGGTTCTCCTTCGAATTCACGCCCCAGCCGGAAAGCGCGGCCTACGCTGCCTACCCGTCGGTCTACGAGGTTACGGCCGAGGCTCGCGACGCGGGCGGCCGCACCATTACCGACGTGCGTTCCTACCGCGCCGGGTCGCGCGCGTGGAACTTCGAACTTTCGCCGGAGGCCGGCTTCTTTACGCCCGAGGCCCCGGCCGTGGTGGACGTGCGCATACTGGACCTGAACGATTCCCCGCGCGCCGGCAAGGCCTCCTACGAGCTGTACAGGCTGGAAGGCGGGCCCGCGGCGCCGGAAGTCGCCGGCTGGGGTTCTTTCGGCTCCAATCCGTCGCTGGAGCAGTCCTTCAGCGCGGTGAAGGACGGGCCCAGGGTCGGTTCCGGCACGCTGGAGGTGGGGGATTCCGCCAAAGCGGCGCTGAAACTTAAGGCCCTGGCGCCTGGCGCCTACCGCCTGCGCCTCAAGGCCCGCGACAGTTGGGGCGAGGAAACCTCGTCGGAGATAGTCATAGTGAGCGCCTCGAGGACCGGCTCCAACGCCGGCCTGAAGCTGCCAGCCGTGGCCATCTTCGAGCATCCCTCCTACCAGCCGGGCGAGACGGCGCGCGTCCTGATAGGCGCCTCGGCGCTCAAGGGCGCGCGCTTCGCCGAGGTGACCGCGGGCGAGTTCGTACTGTCCCGCGGCACCTTGCCCGGCGGCGGCGTGTCCGTATATTCTCTCAAGGTCGGGCGCGAGCACCGCGGCGGTTTCGGCCTGCGCTGGTTCGGCGCCGCCGATTTCCGCATCTATTCCGCCGCGGCGGACGCGGCCGTGCCGCTCAAGGACAAGGGAGTGTCGCTGGACCTGGACTACGCGGCTGTGCTGGCCCCGGGGCAGGAAGTGACCTGGCGGCTCAGGGCCAAAGGTCCCGACGGGCGGCCCGTGTCCGGCGAAGCCCTGGTGAAGATCTACGACCGCTCGCTGGAATACTACGCCGCCGCGGACGGTTTCTGGGGCGACGGGCTTTATCCGGCCCGCTATTCCAGGGGCAATATCACAGGTTCGCTGTTCGTTCCCAACGTAAGCAGCATGCCGGTGCGCACCGGCCTGATCAGCCGCATGCTGGCTGCTTTCAGGCGCGGCGCCCAGGAGGAGCGGCTGGCTTCGCTGCGCGTTTTCAATTCGGCCGCGCGCGGAGGCCGCCTGTACATGGCCAAGAACATCATGGAGGAAGCGGCTGGCGGGGCGCTGATGTCCGAAGGCCTGGCTTTCCGGGAGACGAGCTCCGCCATGGACATGGCCCCGCAGGCCGCGGCGCCGGGGAAGGCCGCGCGCGCAAAGATGAAGGACGACGGCGGCGGGCGCGAGTCGGCAAGGACACAGGACAAACCCCAGGCCCCGGTGGCGGTGCGCAGGGACTTCTCGGAGACCGCCTATTATAACCCGCAACTTAAACTGGTTAAGGGCGAGGCCGGTTTCTCGTTCCGCATACCGGAGAGGCTGACCTCTTGGCGCGTTACTTCGTACATGATAACGCGCGACGTGAAACGCGGCTCGCTCTCCGCCGAGACCGTGACAAAAAAAGACCTCATGGTGCGCCTGGACCTGCCGCGCTTCCTGCGCGAGGGGGACCGTTCGCGCCTTACGGCCGTGGTGACCAACGACACCAAGGGCGAACTCTCCGGCGAGGTGACGCTGTCCGTCTCGAGCGGCGGCGAGGAAGCCTCGGCCGGGCTGGGCCTTAAGGAACTCAAGCGCTCATTTACCGTTAAGGCCGGAGGTTCGGAGGCCCTGTACTGGGACGCCGCCGCGCCTTACGGTACGGCGGCCTACAAGGTGCGCGCGGTGGCCCGCGCCGGCGCCCTCGCCGACGCGCAGGAGAACGACCTGCCGGTGCTGCCTTCCCGCGAAAGGCTTATCGCCTCCGGCGTGGCCGCGCTCGACGGGGATTCGTCGAAGACCTTCCGCCTGCCGGAACTGGAGGCGAAGGACGGCACCCGCGTCACCGAGGCCCTGCACCTGGAGGTGCAGCCGCAGCTGCTGCTCACCGTGCTCAACAGCCTGCCCTTCCTGGTGCATTACCCTTACGAATGCACCGAACAGCTGCTGAACCGCTACGTGCCGCTGGCCATAACCAACGGCTTCTACTCCAGGTATCCGCAGCTGCGCGCCGCCGTGGGAAAGATCCCCGAACGCTCCACGCTTACGCCCGAATGGGAGCGCGATAACCCGGTGCGCATGATGAGCCTGATGGAGACTCCCTGGGAGCGGGAGTCCCGCGGCCGCGAGGCCTACTGGCCCGCCGTGGACATGCTGGACCCGAAGGTGGTGGCGGGGGAAAAGTCCGAGGCCCTGGAGAAGCTGAAGTCCTACCAGAACCCCGACGGCTCCTTCCCCTGGTTCCCCGGCGGGCGCCCGAGCCTGCACATGACGCTGTACGTGCTGGAAGGCCTGGCCGAGGCCTCGCGCTACGGCGTGGAGATCCCCGAGGACATGGCGCGCCGCGCCTTGTCCTACGCGCTCTCCGAGGTGCCGCGCCACATGAAGGCCGAGGAAGGGGAGCTGGCCTTCGTCCTTTACGGCTCCTACGTAGTCACCGCGTTCCCGTCCTCCTGGCCGGAGAGCCGTACCGCGCTGACCTACGCCAAAGCCTGGGCCGACTACGCGGACAAGCATTCGCAGGCCATGACGCAGATGGGCAAGGCCTACGCGGCCTGCGTCTACCTGCGCCTCGGCGAGAAGGCCAAGGCCGAAAGCTACCTGGACCGCGCGATGGACGGTGCCCGTACCGACGAGGTATCCGGCACCTACTGGACGCCGGAGAAGATCTCGTGGCTGTGGTACAACGACACCGTGGAGAAGCACGCGTTCATGCTGCGCACCCTGCTCGCCGTACGGCCGAAGGACCAGAAGATCCCCGGCATGGTGCGGTGGCTGCTGTTCAACCGCAAGTCGAACGAGTGGAAGTCCACCCGCGCCTCGGCCGCGGCCATCTACTCGCTCCTGGACGTGATGAAGAGCAAGGGCGCGCTGGACAAGCCCGAGCGCTTCTCCGTGGACTGGGGGAAGACCTCCGAGAAACTGGAACTGCAGCCCTTCGACTGGCTGGCCAGGCCGCTGCGCTGGTCCAAGTACGGCGCGGAGATAAAGAAGGCCGGCCTCGCGCCGAAGGTGGAGAAGAAAGGCCCGGGCCTCGCGTTCGCCTCGTTCACCGGCATATACACCACCGACAAGCAGGCGGACGAGTCGCCCGACGGTATGATGAACGTCTCGCGCCGCTATTTCCTGCGCGCTAAGGAAGGGGACAGGTATACGCTTACCCCTCTTTCATCCGGCGACACGGTGTCGGTCGGCGACGAGATCGAGGTGCAGCTGACGGTGCGCACGCGCGGCCAGTTCGAGTACGTGCACATCAAGGACCCGAAGGGGGCCGGCTTCGAGGCGGAGACGCTGACCAGCGGCTGGCGCTGGGAGAAACTGGGCCGCTACGAGGAGCCGCGCGACAGCCTGACGAACTTCTTCGTCGAGTGGCTGCCGCACGGCGAGTACGTGCTGAGCTACCGCGTGCGGCCCACTACGCCGGGCTCCTACAAGATAGGCGCGGCGGTGATGCAGTCGATGTACGCGCCGGAGTTCGCGGCGCATTCGGCGGGCATGACGCTGAACGTCAGGTAGGCCGAAGGGCTGGATAAAGAAGAAGCCGGCCTAGGCCGGCTTTTTCTTTTAGAAGCGGCGGAAGACCACCGGCGGCTTGCCGCCGAGGGTCAGGAGCTTGAAGAGGAGGAAGAATACCGCGACCCCGGCGAGTATGAGCGGGATGCCGATGATGGCGCCGATAATGGTGGAGGTCAGCACGGCGCCGAGGAGGAAGAGGCCGACGGCCACCAGGGCCAGTAGCCCGGCCAGGAACATCTTGAGCCGGGTGAATATGCCGGGCTTTTCGGCCGGCCGCGAGGCGAAAACCTCCTCGGGGCGGGGGCCGTTGGCGTCCTGGCCGCGGGGGGAGGCGCCGGGGCCCAGCAGTTCGGGCTCCACGCACTCTTCGGCCACCGTCACGCGCTTGTCTTCCATACCCCTATTCTACCAAAACCGCAACAAATACGTCATAATATGCGTTTATAATATATACACGGAGAAACGGATGATAAAAGCCCTGCTGATATACGCCGCGCTGACGGCTGTCCCTTTTTGTCCGGTGTCCGCCGCCGGCGACGGCGGTACCGCGAATGCGCTGCTGGTCCTGCCCTCCGACCGCACCGTTTATGACCTCGGCTTCCGCGCCTTCCTGGAGAAGTCCGGCGTGAAGCTGACCGAATCCTACCCGCCCAGGGTTTTCGTCGGCTATATCCCGGCCGGCCTGGACAAGGAACTTGGCTCTAAATACGGGGCCAGGGTATACCGGGAAAGGGTGGACGACTGGAGCTCCTTCGCCGCTTACGGCGAAAAGGCCGTCTACGCCGTAAATTCCTGGAACAAGCGCCTGCTGGAGGACCCGCCTGCCGCGCCGCTGGTGGTCAGCCTGAAAGTAAAGAAGGTTTCCGGCGGTACGCCGCTCCTTGCCTGGAACGAGGTTATGAAGGCGGCCGGTTACCGCCTGCAGATAAGCCGGGACGAAGCTTTCTCGTTGGTGCTGGCCGACAAGCCTCTGCAGGCCAACAGTTATAAAGTACCGCCGGGCTTACTGCCCGAAGGCGTCTATTACTGGCGCGTCTCCGGCGTGGTGACGCTCAACAACGGCGACCGCCGCGAGGGGGCTTTCTCCAGGCCTTCCTCTTTCGTCATGCCGGCCTCCGGGCCCCGCCGCGACACCGGGGCCGGGTCTGAAGCGTCTAAAATAACGGCGCCTGTTCCTTCCGGCGGCCGGGAACCTTAAGCCAGTGCCGTTCCCGGCGGATAACTATTTATGACCTATGTGACCGCAGCTACGAGACGCACCGCCATTTCGCTGGCGCTCATGCTGGCCTGCGGGCGCGCCTGGGCCGTGCCTGCCAATCCCCGCCCGATGCCGCAGTACCAGGCCGACGGCTCCACCGTCAGCATAACGCTGCGCGGCGACGAATTCGGCCATTGGCACGAGGACTCCAGGGGCTATACCGTACTGAAGGACACGGCCACCCGCAACTGGGTCTACGCGGAGAAGGACGCCGCCGGCAGGCTTCATCCCGGGGTCAACAAGGTGGGCGCCGTCGACCCGGCGGCTCTCGGCATCTCCAGGCGCCTGCTCGACGACGACCGTCTGAAGACAGCGGCCTCCCGCCGGGCCTCGGTGGAGAAGGAGAATCCGGCTTTCCGCGTATCTTCCGCTCAGTCCACGCTTTCGGGTCTCGCACAGACTTCGGCGGCGGCGCGCAGCGGCACCGCCATACTCACCGGTACGATGAAGAACCTGGTGATACTGGCCCGCTTCTCCGACCAGAGCGTTACCCATACGCAGGCCGAGTTCGAGAACCTCTTCAACCAGACCGGCTATACCGCCGACGGGGCTGCGGGATCCGTTAAGGACTATTACCAGGAAGTTTCCTACGGCAAGCTCACCGTGCAGTCGGTGGTTACCGCCTGGGTGACCTTGCCCCATACACAGGCCTATTACGGGGCCAACGTCGGCGGGACCGAGGGCAACGACGCCGCCGACCAGCAGATGGCTCTGGACGCCGTGGACGCCCTCGAGGCCAGCGGTTTCAATTTCGCCCAGGCCGACGGCAACGGCGACGGCTGGGTGGACGGCCTGGATATCATACATTCCGGCATGGGCGAGGAATACTCCGGCAATTCCGGCGACTGCATCTGGTCCCACCAGTGGAACCTGCCGTCGGTAAGGACCTATGACGGCGTGTCGATGTACAACTACCATACCGAGCCGGAGATACGCGGC
>CALMZU010000204.1 GCA_937870775.1 uncultured Elusimicrobia bacterium | reverse complement strand
GGCCACCCACGCGCTGTCGATCTTCGGCGACCACTCCGACGTGATGGCCTGCCGCCAGACCGGCTGGGCCATGCTGGCCTCGGCCAACCCCCAGGAGGCGATGGACTTCGCGCTGATCGCGCAGGCCGCCACCCTGAAGACCCGCGTGCCGTTCATGCACTTCTTCGACGGCTTCCGCACCTCCCATGAGCTCAACATGGTGGAGGTCCTGACCCCCGAGATCATGCGCAGCATGATCAGCGAGAAGCTGATAGCCGAGCACAAGGCCCGCGGCCTGAATCCCGAGGCCCCCGTGCTGCGCGGCACCGCGCAGAACCCCGACGTGTTCTTCCAGAGCCGCGAGGCTTCCAACCGCTTCTACTCCGCCGTCCCCACGATGGTGAAGGAAGCCATGGGCCAGTTCGAGAAGCTGACCGGCCGCAAGTACAACCTGTTCGACTACGTCGGCGCGGCCGACGCCGACAAGGTCGTGGTCGTGATGGCCTCCGGCGCGGACGTCGTCGAGGACACCGTGAACCACCTGGTGAAGAACGGCCAGAAGGTGGGCGTGCTGAAGGTGCGCCTGTACAGGCCCTATTCCGAGGCCGATTTCATAAAGGCCCTCCCCAAGACCGTCAAGAGCATAGCCGTGCTCGACCGCTGCAAGGAGCCGGGCGCCATAACCGAGCCCCTCTGCCAGGACGTGATAACCGCCTGCTCCAACGCCTATAAGGCCGGCGCCCTCAAGGAAATGCCGACCATCGTCGGCGGCCGCTACGGCCTGGGCTCCAAGGAGTTCACCCCGGCGATGGCCAAGGCCGTCATCGAGAACCTCTCCGCGGCCAAGCCCGTGCAGAGCTTCACCGTCGGCATCAACGACGACGTGACGCACCTGAGCCTGAAGTACGACGAGCACTTCACCACCGAACCCGCGGACATCTTCCGCGCGCTGTTCTACGGCCTGGGCTCCGACGGCACCGTGGGCGCCAACAAGAACACCATAAAGATCATCAGCGGCGACGCCGGCCTGTACGCGCAGGGCTACTTCGTGTACGACTCGAAGAAGTCCGGCTCGATGACCGTCTCCCACGTGCGCTTCGGCAAGAACCCGATCCGCGCCCCGTACCAGATAGCGAAGGCCCGCTTCATCGCCTGCCACCAGTTCAGCTTCCTCGAGAAGTACGAGATGCTCAACAAGGCCGAGGATAACGCGATATTCCTCATCAACAGCCCGTTCCACGCGAACGAGGTCTGGCCTCACCTGCCCGTCGAGGTGCAGAGCGACATCGTCAAGAAGCACCTGAAGGTGTACGTGATCAACGCGACGAAGATCGCCGAAGCCACCGGGATGGGCTCGCGCGTCAACGTGATCATGCAGACCGCGTTCTTCGGCATCTCCGGCGTCCTCCCGAAGGACGAGGCGATAGCCGCCATCAAGAACTCGATCAAGAAGACCTACGCGAAGAAGGGCGACGACGTCGTCAACAAGAACTTCGCCGCCGTCGACCAGACGCTCGCCGCCATAGAGGAAGTGAAGGTCGGCGCGGTCGACTCCAAGATAAAGCGCGCCTGCGCCGTCGAGGGCTTCCCGCCCTTCGTGCGCGACACGCTGTGCGAGATGATGGCGTTCCGCGGCGACCAGCTGCCGGTGTCCTCGATGCCGGTGGACGGCACGTTCCCTACCGCCACCTCCCAGTACGAGAAGCGCAATATCAACACCGAGGCCCCGGTCTGGGACCCCAGCCTGTGCATACAGTGCGGCATCTGCTCGCTGGTGTGCCCGCACGCCGCTATCCGCATAAAGGGCTATGACGCCGCCGAGCTCGCGAAGGCCCCCAAGGCCTTCAAGTCCGCCGACGGCAAGGGCCAGCTCAAGGGCCTGAAGTTCACCACCCAGGTCGCGGTGGAGGACTGCACCGGCTGCGGCGCCTGCGTGGCGAACTGCCCCGCGAAGCAGAAGGTGGACGGCAAGGAGACCGGCAAGAAGGCCATCAACATGGCCGAGCAGTTCCCGCTGCGCGAGACCGAGCGCGAGAACTTCAAGTTCTTCCTGTCGCTGAAGGACGCCGCCTCCTCCAAGGTGAACCGCAACACCGTGCAGGGCTCCCAGTTGGTGCGCCCGCTGTTCGAGTTCAGCGGCGCCTGCTCCGGCTGCGGCGAGACGCCCTACGTGAAGCTGATGACCCAGCTGTTCGGCGACCACCTGACCATAGCCAACGCCACCGGCTGCACGTCGATATACGGCGGCAACCTGCCGACCACGCCCTACTGCAAGCGCGACGACGGCCGCGGCCCGGCTTGGAGCAACTCGCTGTTCGAGGATAACGCCGAGTTCGGCCTGGGCATGCGCGTGGCCTACGACAAGATGAACGGCGAGGCCCGCGAGCTGCTGACCTCCATGAAGGACGGCCAGCTGAAGGCGCAGGCCGGCCTGGTGGACGAGATCCTTAACGCCAGGCAGGAAGAGTGGAACGAGATAGAGCAGCAGCGCGGCCGCGTGGCCGACCTGAAGAAGGCCCTCTCCGCCATAGGCGGCGAGCAGGCCGCGCGCCTGCAGACGCTGGCCGACCAGCTGGTGAAGAAGTCCCTCTGGATCATGGGCGGCGACGGCTGGGCCTACGACATAGGCTACGGCGGTCTCGACCATGTGCTGGCCTCGGGCCGCAAGGTCCGCGTGATGGTGCTGGACACCGAGGTGTACTCCAACACCGGCGGCCAGATGTCCAAGTCCACCCCGATGGGCGCCGTGGCGCTGTTCGCCGCCGGCGGCAAGACCCTCCCGAAGAAGGACCTGGCGATGATCAGCATGACGTACGGCAACATCTACGTCGCGCAGATCTCGATGGGCGCCAACTACCAGCAGGCGGTGAAGGCCATAGCCGAGGCCGAGGCCTTCGACGGCCCGTCCATAGTGATAGCCTACAGCCACTGCATAGCCCACGGCATAGACATGGCCACCGGCATGGCCGAGCAGAAGAAGGCCGTGACCTCCGGCCGCTGGCCGCTGTTCAGGTTCAACCCCGCGCTGAAGGCGCAGGGCAAGAACCCGCTCTCCATCGACAGCCCCGAGCCGACCACGTCGGTGCAGGACTTCATGATGGGCGAGAACCGCTTCCGCGCGCTGCACAAGGCCAACCCGGAAGCCGCCGCCCGCCTGGCCAAGCTGGCCGAGGCCGAGTATAAGTGGCGCATGAGCGTGTACCGCCAGATCGCCGCTATGAGCTGCGACGTGAAGGTGGAGGAGAAGGCCGCCGCCTAAAACGGCCGGTCCAAGCGAAGGGCGGGTCCCGAAAGGGCCCGCCCTTCCGCTTTTTACGGGCCCTTGACAGCCGGAGGGGGGTGTGTTAAAACATATGCAGGTCTTGACAACTCTTTACATGTCAATGTCTTCTGGGTCTAAAGGCCCAGAAGGGCCTAGGTCCAAATAGTTGGCCTGTATGGGCCTTATGACTTTGATGAATTCCGGGCCAGCCTGTATACTTGATATGTAGTCGATGGATAGAAAGGAGTACACAACATGAAGAACCTCTCCTCCTTCTATGCGCTTGCAACCTTGATGTCTCTCGCGGTGCCGGCCCTTGGCCAGAACGCAGCCGAGGAAGCCGAGTTCAAAGCGGTAACCACCATAACCCCTGTCTTCTCCAGGACGGAGCGGGACATGGCCGCCTCCAATCCCGCCTACTTCACCATCGACCCCAAGTCGGTGAAGCTCCGCCTCATAGAAGCCAAGGACGACGCCCCCATCATAAACCTGGCCGAGTCCAATCCCAAATCCCTGGAAGGCATCCTTGTCTCAGTGGAGAAAATAGTCAACATAGGCTCCAAGATCTGGAAGATAGTACAGGAGAACGCCCCGGTAGCCCAGATAGAGACCAAGTACGCCACCGCCTACCCGGCCGGCGTCACCTCGGCCACCCAGCTCGCGGGCTGGAGCAGGCCCCGCTCCTATGTCTACGGCTTCTACGCCGAGAACCTCTTCGGCGCCACGATGATAGACTGCGAGTACAAGGTCACCTACACCTACGGCGGCAGCTACAAGGGCAACGGCCGCTTCCTGACCGCCGTGGCCGTGGTCCCCACCAAGGTGGACGTGGCCTGGGGCTACAAGTTCTATATGAACGCCTCGGTGCCCGACTCCACCGTGGTCAACGTCGGCTCCGACGTGGACCCGATAGCCGCGATGCAGCTCAAGCTCAACTGGAAGATGGCCACCGTGCTCAAGGAGAGCGACGGCACCAGCGTGTACTACATACAGGGCAACGGCTACTACGAAGAGATCGCCACCCCCTGGAAGAAGGGCCCGGCCGTGGAGGATGTCAGCTCCGCCGCCCCGCTGCTCGAAGGTAATGTTTTTTAAGGACGACCAGACCTTAAATAGAGTGAGGAGGAACAAAATGAAGAAAGCGTTAGCCCTTACCGCCGCACTGACCGCGCTGTTCGCCGGCCGCGTTTCGGCCGCAGACGTCAACGATCCCCGCTATTTCGCGGTGGACGAGGACTCGATAATGATCCAGGAAGTGAACGACAGGGGCGGCACCATACCCGGCACCCCGGTCATCCCTTCCCCGGGCGAACTGCCCAAGCCGCCCACTAATCCCCAGGTGGGCAATACCGGCAACACCGGCGGGGATAACCCCGGCGTGAACGGCACCGCCGCGGACCCGAACGAGCAGTTCAACAATACCATCAACCAGATCAACCAGACCGTCGGCACCCTGGACAACATCGTAAACCTGGCCGAGAAGATCTGGAACATCATAGAGAAGAACCAGCCCGTGGTGAACATCACCACCAACTACGCCAACGCCGTACCCTATGGCATGAGCCACTGGACGCAGCTGCAGGGCTGGAACAAGCCCGCCACCAAGAAGTATTCCTTCTCGATGAAGAACGGCTTCGGCTCGCAGGTCGTGAAGGTTACCTACCAGGTCCACTATACCTATAAGGGCAACTTCAACGGCAAGGGCCAGTTCCTCACCGGCGTAACCGTGGAACCCCTCAACGTCGAGACCGCCTGGGGCTACAAGGTCACCCTGGTCTCCGAGGTCCCGGATTCCACCGTGGCCAACGTCGGCACCAGCGACGACCCGATAGCCGCCATGCAGGTGCAGCTGAAGTGGACCGTGCACACCGCCATAAAGGATATCACCTCGAAGGCGATATACTACGTGCGCGGCGACGGCCAGCTCGAGGAGATCGGCACCCCGTTCGAGAAAGCGGCCGAGGCTAAGACCAAGGCCCGCGTGGACGCCGCCTCCTCCTCCATCACCGGCTCCACCTTCGACTAAGACGCGCGTCCTCCTTGGCCCCGGTCCCCTTAAAGGGGGACCGGGGTTTTTATTTGCCCGTTGGTCCCGGAGCGGCCTGGGTCCAAATACCGCGCCGGCCTGGGTACTTGGCCGCTTACGCCCGGAGCCCGGCGCGCCTATAATATAATTAACCGAGCCAAGGAGAATAAACGATGAAAAAGAACATAGCTTTCGCCGCAGCCGCCGTAGCCCTGCTCGCAGGAGCCGCGCGCGCTTCCGACATTTCCGATCCCCGCTACCTCCTGCCCGACGAGAATTCCGCCGCCATCGAGGAGATGACCTCCCGCCGCGGCGACGGTCCCAACGGCGCGCCCGCCATCCCTCCTCCCGGCGAACTGCCCAAGCCCCCGTCGGGGCCGCAGCTCGGCAACGGCGACGGCGGCCTGCCCCAGGGCGGCCAGCCCGGCGATTCCCTGAACCAGGTGAACCAGGTCGTCTCCACGCTGGACAACATCGTGAACCTCGCGGACAAGATCTGGACGCTGATAGAGAAGAACCAGCCCGTCGTGAATATCTCGGTTAAATACGCCAACGCCGTGCCTTACGGCCTCAGCCACTGGAGCCAGCTGCAGGGCTGGAGCAGCCCCGCCACCAAGAAGTATTCCTTCTCGATGAAGAACGGCCTGGGCGGCCAGGTGGTAAAGGTGACCTACCAGGTGCACTATACCTGGGGCGGCAACTACAACGGCAAGGGCAAGTTCCTCACGGGCGTGGCCGTGGAGCCGCTCAACGTCGAGACCGCCTGGGGCTACAAGGTAAGCCTGGCCTCCGAGGTCCCGGATTCCACCGTGGCCAACGTCGGCAGCTCCGACAACCCGATAGCCGCCATGCAGGTGCAGCTGAAGTGGACCGTGCACACCGCCATAAAGGATGTAACCTCCAAGGCGATATACTACGTGCGCGGCGACGGCCGGCTCGAGGAGATGGGCTCGCCTTTCGAGAAGGCCGCCGAGGCCAGGACCAGCGCCCGCGTCGAGGCTGCCTCGGCCTCCATCACCGGTTCCACTTTCGACTGAGACGCCGGCTGTAAAAGAAAAAGGCCCCGGAAGGGGCCTTTTTCTTTAGGCGTCGCGCAGTTCTTTCATCAACTCCAATTGACGCGGGGAAAGTTTTTCCGGCAGGTACAGCCTTATCTCGGCGTAAAGGTCGCCGTGCCCTCCGTCCTTGCGCGGCAGGCCGCGGCCGGCTATGCGCAGCCTGCGGCCCGAGGCGGAGCCCTGCGGCAGTTTTATCTTCACCGGGCCGCCGGGGGCCGGTACGGTTATTTCCGCGCCCAGCGCCGCGTCCCAGGGGAACACGTCGGCCTTCACCTTCAGGTCGTCGCCGTCCACCTCGTAACGCGGGTCCGGGAGCAGCCGGATCTTAAGGTAAAGGTCGCCGGAACGGCCGCCGGACTGGCGGCCCTGGCCCCGCAGCCTTATGGTCGCGCCGTCACGCAGGCCCTTGGGCAGCTTCACGTTGATGTCGCGGCTTTCCACCTTGCGGCCGGCGCGGTAGCTGAAGGAGAGCTGTTTCTGCCCGCCGCGGAACAGGTCCTCGACGCTGAGGTCCAGCTCCGCCTCCATGTCGAGCTGTGAGCGGCTTTCCTGCCCGCCCATCCCGCCGAAGCCGAAACCGCCCTGGGCCTCGCCTCCGCCGAATATGGATTTGAAGAAATCGCTGAAATCGCCGAACTGCTCGAAGCCGCCGCCGGGACCGCCCTGTCCGCCGTAATGGTACTGGAAGCCGCCCGGCCGCTGGCCGACGCCGCCGGGCGGGGGGGCGGCGCGGCCGGACTGCCAGTCCGGCCCGAGCTGATCGTACATGGCGCGCTTCTTCGTGTCGGACAGCACCTCGTAGGCCTCGTTGATCTCCTTGAACTTGGCCTCGGCCGTCTTGTTCCCCTGGTTGCGGTCCGGATGGTATTTGAGGGCCAGCTTGCGGTAGGCCGACTTTATCTCGGCCTCGCCGGCCGTTTTCGGCACCCCGAGCAGGGCGTAGTAATCGATATATTGAGGCATTACTTTAATTTAAAGAGGAAAACGCCGAGGAAGGCGGCGAAGGCCAGCATCACCCACCGCTCGGTGACATGCTCCGGAAGGCCGGGCAGGGCGTAGTCCAGCGCGCGCGCCGCTATCACGGCCGCGGCCACGGCCAGCCAGAAGGTCCAGATCTGCGCCCTGGTGGCGGTCTTCTGCTCCGACGGGGCGTTCTGCGTTCCGGGCTGCGCGGAAGCGGTGTCGGGCGTCACGTTGCGGTCTTCGTTGTTCTTTGCCATATCATTTCTTGTCCACGAAGGAGATGTCCTGGAAGATCACCGTCACGCCGAGCTCTTTGCCCTCGTGGTTCTTCACCAGCATGGTGCTGTAGCCTATGATCAGCGGCGTGTTGGCGTGCATGATGGAGATCTCCGCGCGGCGCACGCAGCGGCCGGTCTCTATGGTCTCTTTTATAACGCCCCTTAGGGCGGGGAAAGCCTCAAAAACCTCGTCGTAGCCCTTGTTCCGGCAGCAGGAGTCGAACTCCATGCGCAGTATCTTGCCGGCCATGGGGTTGAGGTATATCACCCTGCCCTCCAGGTCGACGCTGATAAGGCCGCCGGTGAGGTTGTCCAGTATGCACTGGTAATATTCCTGGGTATTGTTCACCATGCGGATATTCTACAAAAAATCGCCGGAGGGGGAAGGCGCGGCGCGCGGGGGGCGTGCAAAAAATAAATTTTTTTGGTATAATTTCATTACAGCATTCGCCGGTAGCTCAATGGTGGAGCATTCGGCTGTTAACCGAAGGGTTGCTGGTTCGAGTCCAGCCCGGCGAGCACAAATTTAAAAGCCTCCGCAAGGAGGCTTTTAAATTTGTATACCCTCCAGGCGGGGTGACCTCGCCCAACTTCCCTGGTTCGGGAAATGATTTTGCGAAGCGAAATCATTTCTGCAGTGTCCAGCCCGGCGAGCGGACCATGAATAGTATTTCCGTTTTCGTTCCCTTCTTCCCGCTGCATTTCCTCTTCCTTTTTTCTGATATAATTTCCTTATGTTCAAGCCTCTCGTGCTAGCCCTGCTGGTCCCGTCAGCCGCCTCCGCCGGCCAGAACTACCTCCTAACCTCGCAGGACCCGGTCTTCCTCGGGAAACTGGCCCCTCACGCGGTTACCGTCTATTCCTCCGGCCGCACCAGGCTGGTGGACCTTAAAACCCCTTATAACGAACTACCCGGCGACCTGCGGGCCGGCCTGCGCCCCGTTTCTCCCGACGAGGTCTACAACGGCGCGGCTCCGCTGCCCGCCCTCCGCGCGCCTGACCCGGCCGTGCAGGCCGTCCTTTCCCGTGTGGACGGCGCCAGGCTGGCCGGCTACGCCGAGGCCATAACCATGGCGGGCAAACGCAGCGCCGCACAGTTGGACGTCTCCGCCGCCTCGGGCAACCGGCTGGCCGGCGACTACATAGCCTCCGCTTTCAAGGAGATGGGCTATAAGGCCGAGCGGCAATGCTACAAGGACCGCAAGTCAGACAAGGAATGCAATATCATCGCCAGGTACGCGTCGGGCCAGACCGGGGCCAAGGCCATCCTTATAATAGGCCACATGGACTCGGTGGGTTACGAGAAGGCCGGCGCCGACGACAACGCCTCGGGTTCCGCCGGCGTGCTGGAGATGGCCCGCGTCCTGTCGGCATACAGGTCCTCGCATGACCTTATCTTCGTGGCCGCCAACGGCGAGGAGAACGGCATAACCGGCGGCTACGCCGCGGCAAAGTACCTTAAGTCCACCGGCGAGCTGTCCCGGGTGGCCTGGGCCATAAACATGGACATGATCTCCTGGAACCGCGACGGCGTGGTGGAGCTGGAGACCAACAAGGAATTCGCCTCCCACGCCGACTGGGTGGGGGCGCAGGCCTCGGTGTACACCAAACTGAAGCCTTATATCGCCATGCCCGCCTGGGGCAGCGACCATGTGCCCTTCCTGGAGGCCGGCATACCTACTTATCTTTCCATAGAGCACTGGGAAGACCACAACCCCTGCTACCACAAGGCCTGCGACAAGCTGGAAGCCCTGTCCTGGGACTACGCCGCCGAGATAGTGAAACTGAACCTCGCGGTGGTGGCCGGCAAGGCGAAACTCTCGCTGAAATAGTTCCGCTATAAACAAAAAAGCCCCGGCTGCCCGGGGCTTTTTTTATTGGTCCGTTAATTAATGGGACTGGAAGACCTTCAGCCCTACGCGGTCGGCAAGCGTGTAGTCGTCCACGAAAGGGTTGCGGTTGCCCTGGAAGCCGGCTATCAGGTCGTTACGGCGCTTCTCGTTAGCGTCGGGCGGGTCCTGGCGGTTCCAGTCCAGGAACATCTGCACGCGGCTGGTCCAGAAATCCTTGTAGTCCATGCCGTCGCGGATGTTCTTGTCGTAGTAGCGTACCACGAAATAAAGTATGGCGCGGGCTATGTCGCCCTTGGCCGGGTCGGCCGGCTCGTAACCTTCGGTGCCCAGGCGCGTGCCGCTCTTAAGTACGTACACCGGCTTGCCGGTGACCACGCCGAAAGGGTCGCTGCCGCGGGTGTTGTTAGGGGTTATGAAAGTGGGGAAGATGTGGTGCAGGTCGGACTTCATGGGGGCCGCTTTGTTGAAGAAGCCCTGCGGCCAGGAATGCTCGGCGTTCATGCCGCCTTCGTCGGAGATGCCGTCGCCGTTGGCGTCGCCGGGTTCCTTGTAATCCTCGCCGTGCTCGGTGGCGCCCTTGGCGCAGACCTGCGAGTACAGGCAGGTCACGCCGGGGCCGCCGCCGCAGCCGGTGTTGTCGGCCTGCGAGAACATGAACTTCTTGGAGTTGAGGTAATCCTTGCCGGTATTGGGGGCCGCGAAAGCGGTGGAATTGTGCAGCTGCTGGAAGAGGGCCTCGCCGGTAAGGGGGGAGGCTTTTATCCGCGCCGGGGCGGCGTCGGGTACCGAGAAGGAAGAAGGCGCCAGCGCCGCCAGCGAATCGAAGGCGGCCAGGCTAGAGGCCGCGGCATAGCCGGGCCAGGCGGTTACAGCGAGGAGCAGAGCTAAAGTTCCCTTCACGTTGCCTCCACTGCGTTCATTACCGACATTAATATTATACACCAGAACCGCCGTTTTTTGCTATATTTTCACAATGCTGACGAGGGGGGAGGATATGTCCGGCAAGATCATAACGCTTTTCATCGCATTAACCTGCTGCGCCGCCGCGCCTGCCATGTCGCAGGAGGCTTCGGGCGGCGTTGAGTTCTTCCAGTCGACGCTGGAGGACATCCTGGACACTCCGCTGCTGGCGGCCTCCTACGCCGAGGAGAAGCCCTCCGACGCCGCCGCCACCGCCTACGTGATAACGGCGGAGACCATGGACAAGCGCGGCTACTTCACGCTGGCCGACCTGCTGGAGGACATGCCCCAGTTCCAGGTCCAGCGCAATTCCGACGTGCGCAGGCTCAACCTGGTCAGCGTGCGCGGCATACCCTACAACGAGCGCATCGTGATACTTTACGACGGGGTGCGCGTTACCCCGCCCACCGGCGACCTGCTGACCATCGGCTCGCAGTTCTCCCTTAAGAACGCCGAGCGCGTGGAGATAGTGCTCGGCCCGATGTCCTCGGTTTACGGCGCCGACGCCTTCAGCGGCGTCATCAACGTCGTGACGCGCCGCGCCGACGGCGTTCTCGCCGGCGGCTCCTACGGCAGCTTCTCCACGCGCGCGGGGCTGCTGTCCGCCGCCGGACGCCGCGGCAACGCCAAGGACGCGCCGCGCTTCTCGGTGGCTTACGACGCCGCTGCCTCCGACGGCCCGGAACTTCCGGACCTTTACCGCAAGGATTACGCCTGGTACAACGGCCAGTACCAGCAGGGCCTGGTCCGGCAATCCATCTACAGTACCGCCACGGTCGGCGTCCCGGTGCGCCCGTACGACGCCGCGGAGAGCGGTTCCTTCCTGGACGCGCGTATTACGCTGGGCGATTTCGAGGCCGGGCTCATAAAGATGCGCGAGTCGCATTCCTCGTCGATAGGCGTGAAGCCCGAATACACGCTGTACACCGACGACGCGCGCTTCATAACCGGCTACTGGACGCTCTACGCCCGGCACGCCTACACGCCGCCCGACGAGAGCTGGAAACTGACCACGCTGGTGTCACATTACCGCTACATGATAGACCCGGAGACCAAGTTCATCAACAGCTTCTCCTCATACCAGGACGCCTACAAGTACGCCTCGGCCCAGACCAGCTATTTCGAACAGGCCCTGTCGTTCGAGCCGGCGGAGGGCTTCCCCGTGCTGGCGGGCGTAACCTTCCAGGACAACTCGGTGCTGCCCTATACCTCCGACCTGGACCACAAGTTCGACACCGAGAAGAGCCCCGCCTCCCAGGGCTTCGTCTATACCGGTTCCACCATAGCGGTGGACTTCTATTCGCTCAGGTACAGCAATACCGGCGCTTTCATGCGCGTGCAGACCCCGGAGGTGGCGAACACCGTGTTCACCGCCGGCCTGCGCTACGACTACAATACCGCCTACGGCGAGACCTGGAACCCCAGGGCGGGCCTGGTCTGGAAACCGGGGGAAGAGTCCCGGGGCACGTTCAAGATACTTTACGGCGAGGCCTACATGGCCCCGTCGCCTTTCTACACCCACAAGCATTTCGGCGCCTTCATAGCCACCAGTACCGCGGCCGGCTACTACAGCAACTTCTTCCATGTGCCCAACGAGGACATGAAGCCGGAGAAGGTCCGCTCCGTCGAAGCCGCGGCGGCCTACAATTTCGGCCACGGTCTGCGCGTATCGGTGAACCCCTATTACAACAAGGTGAGCGACCTTATACAGGACGTGATCACCGGGTCGGGCACCTTCCACGGCATGCCCGTCTATAACATAGAGAAAGCCATGAACACCGGGACCATGGAGAGCTACGGCGCCACGCTGAAGGCCGACGCGGTGGTGGTCTCCGGCCACTGGCGCTTCGAGCCCTGGGCGGCCTACACGTATTCCGGCGGCAACCTGGACGGCGGCGTCGTCCCTTTCAATTCCGAGCATACGGCGCAGGGCGGCGTTTCCCTGCTGCGCGGGCGCTGGGTCGTAACGCCCAAACTGCTTTACCGCTCCCATTGCCACGACGCGGACGGCGGGCGGGTGGGCTCCTTCGTGACGGCCGACCTTTACGCGCGCTACACGGCGCCGCGGGCCAGCGGTTTCTCTGTCTACATGCAGGTGAAGAACCTTTTCGACAGGCGGTACTATAACGCGGCCTACGGCGGCGGCGCGGACCATATGGACGGGGCGCCGCAGAACCCGTTCGAAGCCTCGGCCGGGTTCTCGTTCAAGTTCTGATGAAGAAACTGACCCTCCTGAAACTTGCGGCCGCGGCGGCGGCCTGCCTGCCCGGCGCGGCCGCCGGCGCGGACGTAGCCGCCGTGGTCTCGTCTCAGGCCGGGCCTTACGCCGAGGCCATAGAAGGCTTCCGCCAGACCCTGGACGGGCCCTTCGACTATTACGACGCGGCCCGGCAGGCCCCGGACGACATACGTTATGTGGCGCTTTTCGGGGCCAGGGCCGCCGCCGGCGACTATACACCCAACACACAGGTCATATACGCGCTGGCGCCGCTGGGCGGCCGCAAGCGCGACAACTGGCACGAGATCTCCATGATGCCCGCCCCCGGCCCGGCCATGGCGGCCTACAAGAAACTTCAGCCCGGCCTGCGCCGGCTTGCCGTGTTCTGGGCCTCCTACCCCGGCGAAGAGTACATGGACCTGCTCGAGAGGGCGGGGGAGAAGAACGGGGTGGAGATAGTCCCGGCGCGCATAAAGGGACCGGATTCTTTCCCCGACAGGCTGCGCCGGCTGCTCGGCCGCATGGACGCCTTTTGGGTCATGCCGGACCCGCTGCTGATCAACGAATCCAGCATAATGGTGCTGACCAGTTTCTCCTGCGCCAACGCCGTACCCTTCTACGCGCCGACGCACGCCCTGGTGCTCAACGGGGCCAGCGCCTCCTTCGCCCCTGATTTCCGCGAGGCCGGCACGGCCGCCGCCAGGGCCCTCAATATGCTGCGCGGGGGGACGGAACTTCCTGCCGTCATATACCCGCGCAAAGCCGAGCTCAAGGTGAACGCGGCGCTGGCAGGCAAATGCCGCTGGCCTTTCTCATTGGACTAGATCTCCGGACATAAAAAAGAAAGGCCCCTTAACGGGGCCTTTTCTTTTGCGCGACGCGGCTCAATGGGCTTCGAATACCACCTCGCCTATCCTCTCGGCCAGCTGGGGGTCGTCGACGAACGGGTTGCGGTTGCCCTGGAAGGATTCTATGAGGTCGTTGCGGCTCTTCTCGTTGGCGTCGGGCGGGTCCATCCTGTTCCACTCGAGCAGCATGGGGACGTTCTTGGTCCAGAAGGCGTTGTAATCCATGCCCTGCTTTATGTTCTTGTCGTTGTAGCGCACTATGAAGTAGAACAGCGAGCGGGCGACGTTGCCCTTGACCGCGTCGGCGGGCTCGAAGCAGCTCTTGCCCAGCTTGGAGCCGGAGGCGGTGCTGTAGGTGGCGCCGGTGACCTTGCAGAACTTCAGGTTGCCGCGGCGGCCGTTGGGGGTGGCGAAGGTGGACTGCAGGTGGTGGAGGTCGGAGACCATGGGCAGGGCGCTCTTGAAGTAGCTCTGGGGCCAGATATGCTCGGCGTTCACGAAGGTGTCCACTACGCCGTCCTTGTTGAGGTCGCCCTTCTCCTTATAGTCCTCGCCGTTGTCGCTGGTGCCGTTGACGCAGACCTGGGAGTAGAAGGTAAGTATGCCGGCCGAGCCGTTGCACCGGGTATTGTCGGCCTTGGAGTACATATAGGCTTTGGCCGCCTTATAGGAAGGGACGCCGCGGGTAGCGGAGGGGGCGGTGGCCTCGTGCAGGTACTGGAACAGCTGCTCGCCGGAAAGGCTCTCCGCCATGCGGACGGAAGAAGCCGGGGCGGAAGCCTCGGGCAGCTGCATCTCGAAAGCGTAACCGGGGGCCATGGCCCTGAGGGCCTGTATGGCGGGCACCGCCTGGGCGGCGGAGTAGGAGAACGGCACTACATTGAGGACTGCGAGGGTGACGATACCAGCGAAGCGTTTCAAAGTTCCTCCAACGTACACCTGCTTGACCTGAATCAACTGATTTATGTCAATAGTTTAGCTGATTAGGCCCAGCCTGCAAGGGCCAAAGGGCCTAGATGTTTCGTAGGCCCTTTGGCCTATATAAAATTTAGGCCGATCGGGAAAAGCCCGTAGGCACAAAAAAAACGGGCCCCGAAGGGCCCGTTGAACGGAGGCGGCAGCCGGTTATATGCCGGCGGCTATAAGCCCCCTTATACCTTCCCAGATTATCTGCACGCCTATGGCCAGCAGGATGAAGGCCGAGATCTTTGATATGGTCTGCTCGCCGGCGCGGCCCAGGCGCATGATCAGCATCTCCGAGTAACGGTAGAACAGGAAGACGCTGAGCGCGGCCAGACCTATGCCCGCCGAAACGGCGGCGAAATTGGCCAGGGTGGACGGGTCGGTTACGGCGCCGGCGGGCACCAGCGTCAGGGTCACGGCTATGGAACCGGGGCCGGCGGTAACGGGCATGGTCATGGGGAAGAAAGCCTTGTCCGTCATCCGGGCCTTGAGCTCTTCCTGCTCCTCACGGGAGAACTTGGGCTTGTTGCCCAGCATGCTCCAGGCTGTGTTGAACAGCAGCAGGCCGCCGGCTATCCTTATGACCGGTACCGAGATGCCGAAGATCTTAAGCAGCCAGCCTCCGGCCAGCAGCACCACGAACAGCAGCATGAACGTGTACTTGCCTATCAGGCCGGCCAGCTGGTGCCGGTCCTCCAGGTTCAGCGCCGAGGTCATGTCGAGGAAAATGGGGGACATGGCCGGCGGGTTCAGTATCGGGAACAGCGCCAGGAAGGCGAAAGCGGTGTGGTTCAGCAGGTCGTGGATCATGTGGATATTATCTCAATTTCGCGCGTATAAAAAAAGCGCGGCTTTCAATTTTGTATGATTCGTTGTATGAACGACAACAAAGCCACCATCTCTTTCCACGGCGCGGCGGGCGAGGTTACCGGCTCGCGGCACCTCGTCGCCGCCGGCGGTTCCACCGTGCTGCTGGACTGCGGCATGTTCCAGGGCCACCGCAACGACGCGGACTCCAAGAACCGCACCTTCCGCTTCCCGCCGGCCTCGGTGGACGCCGTGCTGCTCTCGCACGCGCACGTGGACCACTGCGGCCTGCTGCCTCTTTTATATAAGGAAGGCTGCACGGCCCCGCTGTACTCCACGCACGGCACCGCCGAGATAGCCGCCGTGATGCTGGCCGACTCGGCCCGCCTGCAGGTCTCCGACGCCCAGTTCTACAACAAGATACACGCCGCCGAGCACCTTACGATAGAGCCGCTCTACGACGAGGACGACGCCGCCCGCGCGGCCGCCGCGGCGAAGCCGCAGGAGTACGGCTCGGTCTTCTCGCCGGCCCCCGGCTTCACCGCCCGCTTCCTTAACGCCGGGCACGTGATGGGCTCGGCGATGGCGCAGCTGGACCTGGACACCCCGGCCGGCAAGCGCCGCCTGCTCTACACCGGCGACCTGGGCCGCCAGGAGGCCTTCCTGATGGAGACCCCGGTGGCGCCCAAGGGGGTGGACTACCTGGTGATAGAGAGCACCTACGGCGACCGCCTGCACGAGCGCCTGGCCGACGCCGGCGAGAAGCTGGCCGGCGTGATCAAGCGCGCGGTGAAGGAGAAGGGGAAGATCATAATCCCCAGCTTCGCGCTTGAGCGCACGCAGGAGATCATCCTCATCATCGACAAGCTGCGCCACGACCGCTCGGTGCCCGAGATCCCCGTCTACGTCGACAGCCCCATGGCCGTCAGCCTCACCGAGATCTTCAACAAGCGCCGCGACGACTTCTCGTTCGACGACAAGTTCCGCGAGTACGCCAACGCCGACGGCGACCCGTTCGGCTTCGACTACATCCACTACCTCCGCACCAAGGAGGAGTCGCAGACCCTGAACAGCAAGACAGGGCCTATGATAATAATCTCCGCCTCCGGCATGTGCGAAGGCGGCCGCATACTGCACCATCTCCGCAACAACCTAGAGAAGGACAACACCACGGTGCTGCTGGTGGGCTACCAGGCGCAGGGCACGCTGGGCCGCAAACTGCAGGACGGCCTGAAGAAGGTGAAGATCTTCGGCCTGGAGCACGAGGTCTGGGCGCGCGTGGAGACCATGCACACCTTCTCGTCGCACGCCGACAAGAACGACCTGCTGGCCTTCATAAAGGACGTGGCCCCGGCCCGCGGCACCTTCCTGGTGCACGGCGACCCCGAGGCGCGCGCCTCGCTCTCCGAGGCCCTGGCCGCCGCCGGCATAAAGAACGTCCGCTGTCCC